>CAZWTH010000072.1:0-54518 GCA_964636715.1 uncultured Solibacteraceae bacterium
CATGAAAATGGCCCACTCCGAAGATCCACGGACGAATATAGCGATAGCCGGGCGTCACGTGGCGGCTGAGCGCAAACCAGTGGCCGGACGATCCGGGTTCCTCGTAGAGCGTTGCCCGGCCGCTCCCGAGCAGCAGGAGTCCGGCAGCCAGGATTCCCGCGAGCGCGCGGACTGCCGGCAACGCAAACAACTTCTTCAGCCGATTTCCGCGATCTTCGCGCAGACCACAGCGCAACAACGCGAGCCCGAGCAGAATGCCGATGGCGCCGCCCGCTAAATCCATATAGACATCGTTGAAATCGAAAGGCACGGCCTTGCCGGCCATGACAAAGATGTATTGATACGCCTCGTCAAGACTGCCCAGAATCGTGATCCAGATCAGAGACTCCGTCGCCGAACCGGTGAGAGCGATCAGCGCGATGCCTTCCGGAACATATTGCGGGAAATGAACCAGCTCAGCGTTATTCACCATGAATTCGCGCCAGATCCCCGCCATTAAAGCGATGGAGAGTATCCAAAAGCTGGCCAGCCACACTCGTTCTGACCATGACCGAAGATGCGCCACCGCGAGAAAAAACAGGATCGTGAGCGCGCAACCGCCGGCAACCGCGCCCCGGAGCAGAACCATCCAGACGCGTTCATTGGTGTAGCGGTCAGTAAAATACGACACAATATTTTCGACCTGCTGGTGAGGGAAAGTGACCGCCGCCGCATAGATCAGTAAAGCCAGCCACGCCCACATTTTGTGCCGGCGGAACCCGGCGAGGAAACGCTCCACGCTCTTCATGGCAGGCACTGTGCGTAAAAGCAGCGCGGGAAAGTCATCAGACTGTTAGAATAACTGATCTTGGCACGTGGTCCCGATACGGAAGTAATGATCGCAATTCCAACGCTGAGCGCCGGCGAACACCTGGATGAATGTCTGAAATCCCTGGAGAATCAGACATTCCGCAACTTCGAAGTGACCGTGATCGATAACGGCTGCAATTCGCTTTCCGTGCCCGAAGGGCTGAGCTATCCCTGCCTGGTTCTGGAGCCGGGAGCCAATATCGGATTCGGCGCCGCGATCAATCTGGCGGCGCGCGCGTCGAGCGCTCCGCTGGTGGCCACGCTCAACGATGACACGGAGCCCGATCCCACGTGGATGGAGGCTCTGGTGCGCGAGATGCGGAGCGACGCCCACGCCGGAATGTGCGCATCGCGGATACGCTTCTCCGAATCCGGAAAGCTCGATTCCGCTGGAATGCTGATGTGCCTCGATGGCAGCAGCAAACAGCGAGGACATGGAGGGCCTCCCGGCGCCTGGACTCAACCCGAAGATGTCCTGCTTCCGAGCGCCTGCGCCGCGCTCTACCGGCGCCAGATGCTGGAGGAAGTGGGATACTTCGACGACGATTTCTTCCTGTACTGCGAAGACACCGACCTCGGGCTGCGCGCGCAGTGGGCGGGCTGGCGTTGCCGCTATGCGCCGGAGGCGACGGTACGTCATCACTATTCCGGCACCGCCGGCGCTTTTTCGATCCTGAAAGCCAGATACGTGGAGCGCAACCGGCTGTGGGTTGCGTTGAAAACGTTTCCACTGCTGTTGCTGATTCTCGTTCCGGCAGTCTCGCTCTGGCGGTATTTCTGGCAGGCCATCGGCGTTCGGAGAGGAAGTGGCGCCGCATCCGGATTTGTTGGTTCCGGCAACTCCTGGACAGCCGCGTTTTCGATCGTGCTGCGCGCTCATCTTGAGACTCTCCGCGATCTTCCCCGCCTTCTGCGGAAGCGGCGGGCCATACTGCGCCGGAGAAAGATCCGGTCCGCGGAGTTCATTCAACTCGTCTTCCAGCATCGCATTTCGGCGCGCGAATTGGGTCTTTCCTGATGGAGAATCCGAAAGTTCTCGTCATCGTTCCCGCCCTCAACGAAGAGGCCGCTATCGGCGGGGTTGTCCGTTCGATTCGCGAGGCCTTTCCCCAGTACCCGGTTTTCGTGATTGACGATTATTCGAACGACGCCACGCCCGCAATTGCGGAGCAAGCCGGGGCTTTCGTCATACGCCTTCCGGTTCACCTGGGTCTGGGAGGATGCGTCCAGACGGGATACAAACTGGCCTACGAACTCGGCTACGACTACGTGATTCGCGTGGACGGCGACGGGCAGCACGAGATACAGGACATCCCGCGGATTCTCGACGCGCTGATAGCCACAGGCGCCGAAGTCGTCATTGGCTCCCGCTTTGTGCAACGGACGGGCGAGCACACGTCGATTCCGCGCTCACTGGGGATCAACTTCTTCCGGCTACTGCTGTGGCCGATACTCGGCAAAAAGATCCATGACCCCACTTCCGGCTTCATAGGCGTGAACCGGCGGGCGCTGCAGGTATTTTCGCGGACGTTCCCGCTGCAATATCCGGAAATTGAGATCCTGGTCGTTCTGCAGCGCAAGCGATTTCGTTTCCATGAAGTGGCCTGCCGGATGCATCCCCGCCGGACCGGAAAGTCCACCATCACGTTAATCACTTCTTTCCGGTATATGGTACATGTGCTGTTGGGTGTATTCGTAAATGTTCTGCGTTTCGACGGAACTCAGGTATCAGATAGCCGGAATGACCAAAACGAGGTGAGCAAATGAGCATTGAGCATCTGTTTCTCGCGGCAGGTATCTTTACGATTATTGCGACGCTGAGATCTTTGCGGCGTGAACATATTCGCACCGAGTACTCGATCAGCTGGCTGTCGGTCGGCGTCATTCTCTCGCTCCTGGCGTTGTTCGCCGACACCATCTCCCGAGCCGCTCACGGCGTTGGCCTGAGCCCCTGGATTTGCTTTGCGACAGTAGCGGCTCTTCTGGTCTCCGGACTGGTTTTCGAGATTTCACATGTCGTTTCCAGACTGCGCGACGAAAACGTAATTCTGACGCAAAGGCTTGCTATTCTGGAACATCAGGTCCGTAAGGTCGACAGCCGACATGGGGAAAAAATCGACTAGACGGGTAGCGCAGACTTCCGATTTCCCGCAAGCAAAGTCTCTGCCGGTTTCAGCCTCAGAGTGGCTGGCGTCACGCCATTGGCTCGCTCTTTTCGGCGCCGCCCTTGTCCTTTCTCTGATTGTCTTTCAACCGGCTCTGAATGCCCCGTTCGTTTTTGACGATTTGCACCTGCCGTTCAGCGATCCTCATGCAGCTTCCGGAGGTCCCGCGTTTTGGATCGGCGGGGTCCGCCCAGTGCTAATGCTGACGTACTGGATGAACTTCCTGATTTCCGGGACCAATCCGCTGAGCTATCACGTGGTGAACGTCGCTTTTCACGCGGCGAACGCTCTGCTGGTGTTTTTTATCCTGGAAAAGCTTTTTGAAATCTCGGGCGCGGCCTTCAACCGGCGCTATGCGCTTGCCGGAGCCGCGATTTTTCTTCTCCATCCGTTACAAACCGAGGTGGTGGATTACATCGCGGGCCGGTCGGAATCAGTCGCGGCGTTTTTCTTCCTGGCGGGCTGGCTCGTATTCCTCCGCTATTTTGAGAAGAAATCCGGAGTTCTTTTGACCCTGGCGCTCTGCGTTCTGACGGGGCTGGCCGTGAAGAGTAAGGAGAATGCGGTGAGTCTTCCCGCTGTTCTTCTCCTCACCGATCTGTATTTCCCCACGCGCTCCGTGCGCGAGCAGCTTCGCAGCCGCTGGATTCTGTACTCGGTGCTCTTCACCGGCGCGGTGGCGGTTGGGCTCCGGATTGTGCTGAGCCTGACGGCCGCGGGCGCCGCCGGACTTTCGACCGGCCTCAGCCCGTTCTCCTACGCCCTGACGCAATGCCGCGTCATTCTTACTTACGTGCGTTTGTTCTTCGTTCCCCTGGGCCAAAACGGAGACTGGGCGCTGCCCTTCTATAATTCTTTCTTCAGTGGAGCAGCGGCAATCTGGACGATCGCCCTGCTTCTGCTCGTCGCTTTCACGATCTGGATTTACAAACGCGATCGTCTGGCGTCCTACGGGTTAGGCGTTTTTTTCCTGATCCTGGCGCCAACGTCATCGATTATTCCTATTGCCGACGCCCTGGCGGAGCGCCGTATGTACCTGCCAATGATCGGGCTCATTCTGGTCCTTCTGTCCGCGGCGTCGAAGTGGATTGCCGCGCCGTCCTGGCGCCGGAACGCCACGATCGCGGCGCTGTTCGCCTTCGCCTTTCTCTCCTGGAGCCGGAGCACAGTCTGGGCCAGCCCCTTGCGTTTCTGGGAGAATTCCGTCGCCGGCAATGACGCCAATTCCCGCGCCCATTACGGCGTGGGAGTCGCGATGATGGCCGGCTCGGATTGTGCGAATGCGGCGCGCGAATTCAGCGCCGCGCGCGCATTGGCTCCCTTGAAGCACGAAGTCCTGTGGGACCTCGCGGAGTCTTATATGTGCGCCAACAACTATAAAATGGCCGTGGCCGCATATCGCTCTTATGCCGAGGTTGAGCCCGGAGCCGAGGCCTGGGCCAAGATCGGTCTGGCCGAGGGCAGGCTGGGAAACGCGGACGCAGCGCAAGCGGCGGTGGAAAAAGCGCTGAGCCTGGATGGACAGAACGCCGACGCCTACGGATACCGCGGATTCCTGCGCATCGCGCTCAACAATCCGGCGGCGGCTCGGAGTGACTTCGAGCGCGCGCTCAGGATCGATCCACAGAACGCAACGGCGCTCAAGGGCATATCCATGCTGCAGGAGCAGCATTAGAACCCGGTGGCAGATCATTCCGGCGCGCTGCGAATCGGGATCAACGCGCTCTATCTCATCCCGGGGGGCGTGGGGGGAACAGAGATCTATCTGCGGCACCTGCTGCGGGGATTTTCTGAACTGCGGCGGGGGCATGAGTACTTCGTTTACATCAACCGGGAAACGGAAGCGGACCTGATCCCGCCCGGTTCCGCGTTTCACTGCATCCACGCGCCGGTGAGCGCGCGCGTGCGGCCCGCCAGAATCCTCTATGAACAAGTGTTGCTGCCGCGCCTGCTGCGCAGGGACAGGATTGACGTACTGCTGAATCCCGGATATACCGGCCCGGTCAGCTTCGCAAAAAAATCCGTGACGGTGTTTCACGACATGCAGCACAAACAGCATCCGGAGTTTTTCCGCTGGTTCGATTTGCCGTTCTGGAATCTGCTGCTGAAAGGGGGTACGCGATCGCGATCCCTGATTGCGGTTTCCGCCGCGACGGCGGCTGACCTGGAACGCTACTACCCGGGATCGGGGCGGAAAACCGTAGTCGTCCAGCACGGAGTGGACCCGGAGTTTTTTCGCATCGCCGGGCAGAGACAGTCATTGACCCCGGAGCCTTTTCTGCTGACCGTGTCCACGCTGCATCCGCATAAGAACATCGCGCGGCTGCTCGAGGCATTTCGCGAATTCCGGCGAGACGCCCCGGAGTTCCGGCTGGTGGTGGCCGGCATGGAAGGTTTCGCGGCACAGGCTCTCAAAGACCGGCGGCGTGATCTCGGGCTGGAAGACAGCGTCACCTTCACGGGATGGATTGAGCGCTGCGCGCTCTACGATCTGTTCCGGCGCGCCTCCGCGTATATCGCGCCCAGTGAATTCGAGGGTTTCGGAATGCCGGTGAGCGAGGCGCTGGCCGCGGGCTTGCCGACGGCCTGCTCATCCATTCCCCCTTTTCTCGAAATCGCGGGGGACGCGGCAACGCTGTTTTCGCCGGACTCGACGGCGCAAATGGCAGCGGCCATGAAAAGGATCACCTCCGACGCCGCTTTCGTCGCGAAAAGCAAAGTCGAAGGACCGGCGCGCGCGCGGCTTTTCGACTGGAGTTCAACGGCGCGCTTGACCCTGGATGCTATTGAAGCGGTGGCCCGGGTAAATTGACAACAGCGACAACGGCCTTCAGGAACAGCCGTGCTCCTGTATGTGCTCGCGCAGAGCGCCGAACGAGCGTTCTTTTTTTCCGAAAGTGGTTTCGAGCCTGAGATCGAGACTCTCCACCTGGCGGATATCGCCTCTCCGGACAGCGTCCTGCTGCGCCTTCGTGATCTCGATCAAGTCCTGCAGAACCTCCAGCGCCACATTCTGCAGCTCATCGCGTTTGGAGCATCGCGCCATTTCAAGTGTTCACTGAGACAAGGGCGCTGCTGGCGAGGCGATCCCAGGCGAGGTGATGATCTTCCTTCTCTTCCGTTTGGAGTTCGCGAGCGAGACGCTCCGTTTCGGTATCGTTGGCGCTGTGCGCGGCAACCGCCAAAGATTCATACATCGCCATCTCGGCAGCGGCGGCGGAGTACGTGATCATGAGATGTTGCGTGCTCTTTTCGCCCGGCGTGTGGCCCGTCTGCGCTGTCACGGGCGTAAACGCCAGCATGTGCGCGAGAATGCTCTTCATCGTGGAAGGCGAACCGCCGAGCGCGCGCAGACGAGCTTCCAGCCGCTCGTGCTGGGTCCGGGCTTTCGCGGACATCATGGACATCATCGACTGCACCTCAGGCTGATCCCCCGATTTACTGAAGCTCGCGAGCGCGTCTTCGAAATTTCGCTCGGCTGCTTCCACATCTTCCAGATAAGAGATGAGCGGATTCCTGCCCGAACGATTGAGCCGCGTGAACGCTTCACCCGCTACCGGTTCGATCAGCTTCCACACTCTTCCGGCGGCTTCCTTCTCCTGCGACTGGATATCGCGGGCCAGCCGTTTGGTATCAACGTCTCCAAAATTGTCTGCCGAAAGAGCCAGCGATTCATACATGGCGATCTCCGCGTTTTCAACGGCATACGCCATGATCAGATCCTGGGTCACGCGTTCCTCCGCGGTGTGTCCCACCTGAGCAACTCCAGGAGCCGCGTTGAACACGTGCGCCAGCATACTTTTCGCGCCCGAGGGCTCGCCACCCAGCTCACGAAGGCGCGCTGTGAGGCGATCGTATTGCCCCTTCGTCTCATCGGCGTGGCTGATGAAGACAGCGTTGACTTCGGCGAATTCGGAATCGCGGGCAAAGCCGCGCAACTGTGTTTCGAAACTCTTCTCGGCCGCGATGGCGTCTTCCAGATATCGGGGTATAGGGTTTTCCATTTGCTTTGTATCAGGCAATCGGGAAACCAGGGGGCGAGTTCACCCCGTACTCACGCCACCGGCTGATTCAGCCGCCGCCCTGCCCGGCGGTTGAGCGTCGTCAGGACGTGATAGAGCGATCCGTGACGGGGTTCCAGCCGCAGGCCGGATTCTTCGTGTGAGGGTCCGGGAACCGGCGATGGCAGCAGGCTGTTGACGACCGTGAGCAGGCGCGACATCGTCCCCGGACACAGCGCCCAGGCTTTCGCCAGCAGAACTGCCGGAATCCCGAGGATGGTTTCACTCGTCCCTCGACGAACCGCGCAGACAATGCCGCGTGCGGCTCGGGACGCCGGGATCGTCAGGAACGGCAGACTCGCCGCGATGCCAAACCAACCGGATTCATCCTCCTGTTTCCCTTTGAAGATGGCATTCACATGCGACCCCGTCCGCATCAGACCGGGGACCACAGTCGTCACGTGGATCCCGTCGCGCGACGCCTCATTGCGAAGTCCTTCGCTGAACGCAACGGCGGCGGCTTTCGCGCAGCTATAGGCAAGAAGATGCGGCGTGCTCACCTTTCCGCCGATCGAGGTCACGTTCACAATGCGTCCACCACCTTGCCCGCGCATCAGAGGGAGCGCTTCCAGCGTGGGATGAACGGTACCCCAGAACATCACCGAGAGAGCCTGCTCGAAGTCGGACGTCGTGAGGTTTTCGAGGGGACCAACGCGAATTTCGCCAGCATTATTGACGAGGATATCGATGCGGCCGTAGCGTTCGCGGACGAGGGAAACCATATTCCTGACGGCGACCGGATCCGAGACGTCACAGGGGATTGTGAGAATCTCCCTGCCTGCTGCTTCGAGTTGCCTGCGCGCCCGGTCCAGTTCCTCGGCGTCTCTCGCGCAGATCGCCAGCCGGCAGCGGCGCTTTCCGAATTCCTGCGCGACGGCCAGCCCAAGACCGCGCGAACCGCCGGTGATCAGGACCACCTGGTTTGTCAGATCGATCTCACGCTTCCGCAGAACCGCGACCCCGGCGGCGACGAGTCCAACGGCGATTCCCATCCCGGCTCCCATTCCGATCGCGACGAGTTGCGACGTCTTTTTGAAATGCATGACGCCCGAGCGTCGCAACTTCGCTGCCACGACTTTTTTGGCTCCCTGCATGCTGGACAAACCGCGCCGTATTCGGATCAACACACAAGAAAGGTTGGGAAATCCCGTGAATCAGGAAACGTTGAAGGAATTATTCGTCGAACTTATTCGTGATCTTTACGACGCGGAAAAGCAGATCACCAAGGCGCTCCCGAAGCTGGCGAAGGCTGCTCAAAACGAAGAACTCGCCGACGGGCTTCGGGAGCATCTGGAACAGACCGAAGGTCACGTCTCACGGCTGGAACAGGTTTTCGAAATCGCCGGAGTGAAGGCCAAGGGCAAGCCATGCAAGGGTATGAAGGGGCTGCTCGAAGAGGGCAGCGAAGCCGTGAAGGAAGAAGACAAAGGACCAATGCGCGATCTGGCGATCATCGCCGGTTGCCAAAAGGTAGAGCATTATGAAATTTCGGCCTACGGAACGGTTCGGACTCTGGCCGAGCATCTGGGGATGAAGGCCGTCGATCTTCTGCAGCAGACCGAGAATGAGGAGAGCGAAGCCGATGAGAAACTGACTGGCATCGCGACCGAGATGTATACCTCCGAGTTCGGAGCGGACGAAGAGGCGGAAGAGGAGGAAGAACCGGAGGCGATCGGCGCGGGAACGTCGATTCGCGCGGCCGGCGAGGCTCGCAACCGGTCAAAAAGAAGAGCATCTTAGTTTGTTTGTGAGAGCGGGTTGAGCCATCGGCCCGCTCCTCTCTTCCTCGTAGTTCTCCTGGATGCAAATGCATCCCTCCGCGGATATCGGCGTGCTCGATGATGGCCATGCCTTCCTCTGATTTCCTGGCTTTGGATCGGCGCGAATTTGTCGGCGCCGTTGCCGCTGGCGCGTTATTGGCTGATAACGCCGAGGCGCAGACAGTTCCTTTCCCCAACGAAACGAAACGGGGCGACATGTTGTACCGCAGCTTCGGAAAGACAGGCGAGACGGTTTCCGCGCTGGGCGTCGGTGGATCTCATATCGGCCAGGCGGAATCGGATGCTGTGGCTACGAAGATCATTCGGACCGCAATCGATCGCGGCGTGAATTTCATGGATAATTCCTGGGATTACAACAATGGCGACGGCAAGGCCGAAACCCGCATGGGCCGGGCGCTGCGCGACGGGTACCGGCAGAAAGTGTTCCTGATGACGAAAGTCGACGGGCGCACAAAAGCCGCCGCGGCGAAACAGCTCGATGAGTCGCTGCGCCGGTTGCAGACCGATCGAATCGACCTGCTGCAGTTCCACGAAGTCATTCGAATGGAAGATCCCGACCGCTTTTTCGCCCCCGGTGGCGCGCGGGAGGCGTTCGAGGACGCGAAGAAGGCGGGGAAAATCCGATTCATCGGATTTACGGGTCACAAAGATCCGGCTGTTCATCTGCGCATGCTCGAGATGGCGAAGGGAAAGGGCTTTCATTTCGACGCGGTTCTGTTCCCATCGAACGTCATGGACTGGAACTTCCGCAGCTTCGTGCACCAGGTTCTGCCGGTCGCGACGAGCGAAGGAATCGCGATCCAGACCATGAAGCCGATGGGCGGAAGGATGATTCTCGACAGCAAAGCGGTTTCGCCCACGGAATGTCTGCAGTACGCGCTTAGCCAGCCGACCTCCGTCGTAATTCACGGCATGGACAAGATGGAATATCTCGAACACGGGTTAGGCGTTGTGAAGAATTTCAAACGCCTCACAGCGCAGCAGGTGGAGGCGCTGGGCGCGAAAGCAAAAAGCGCGGCGCTCGCCGGCGGGTATGAGCTCTACAAGACCACGAACCATTTCGATTCCACCGCCCAGCATCCAGACTGGCTCGGGTGATTGATCTTATTGGGTACAAAACTGCAGCAGCGCACCCCGATGGCCATTTTGAAGAGTCTCGCCGTAACGGCCGCACTCTTTGTCTTCGCAGGCATTCTCTTCTCGCAGATTCAGAACGAAGCCGACGACGGCCAGTGGACGATGGCCGCGAAGAATCCGGCGAGCACGCGTTACAGCTCTCTCTCAGAAATCAATACGCAAAACGTAAGGAACCTGAAGCTCGCGTGGACATTCTCCACCGGCCTCACCCAAGGTCACGAGTCAGCGCCGCTGGTCCTTCGTGATCACGCACCGCGCCCCGCTCACCAACGCCGCGGATATGTACAAAACTTTCGGCGAAAAGAAGGACAACTGCATCAAGGTCGTCCTCAAGCCGTAGCTATGGGGCCGAGGACTTGCTGCCGTCATCCTTCGCGATGTCGTCCACCGGCCAGGTGATTTCTTCCGTTTGCGCATTCACGTGAAGCACCTCGTAGCCGGACATCGCGCGCGCGAGCCTGCCGTCGGCCGACGGATTCACCATTCGCGCGAACACAACGGGAGCCCCCGGAATTTCGGCGCTGTTGAAGACCCACTCATCGATTGCCGGATGCGTCGCCGGATAGTAGACGAACACCAGATATCTTCCGCCCCTGTCGTGAAGTTTCGCCAGCAGGCGGTCGCGGCCCTTTTCGGCGGGATTCAGCGGCCCCCAGATTCGCGTGATTTTGTCCGGCAGGTAATTCTCCGCCGCGCGGCCTATCCCGATCAGCACAATCGACAACGCAAATGCCGCCGCCAGATTTCGGGTGAGCGCGATCCCCCATCCGCGCTCGCGCTGCCACGCGCGAAGATGCCGCCAGCATTGCACCAGGATCATCACGATCAGAATGGTTTCGGGCGCGGAATGCTGCGGATACCAGGCGTGATAGGTCGCGTGGTCGAGCACGAAGGGAATCGAAACGAATAGCCACGGCCAGATCCGCTTGTCCTTTCGCAGGAGCAGCAGGAAAAAAAGCGCGGGCGTGAAGAACGGACCAATAAAAAATCTCCAGAAATCGCGCGCGCGGCGCCAGGTGGAGTCCCAAAGCGCGGCCGGGGAATAACGCCGTTCCCAGTATTCCAGTTGCCCCAGGTAATTCGCCTTGAGTTCCGGGTTATCGAAATGATGAACAGTCACCGCCGGCTGCCACCAGAACGATTGCGGTGTGCCATAGAGGTCGCGCCCTTCCGCATACGGAGGCTCAAACACGTGGCCGGTAACGCGATAGTCGTAGTAGCCAAGCCCGATACCGCCCACCACGCCAACCAGAAGCCCCGCGGCGGCGATCCGCACAAACTTCCGGCGGTATTTCACGAAAATCCAGATCGTCGCGGCGAGTGCCCAGATCGAGCCTTCCAAAGGCCGGCTCGCGAACAACGTTACCAGCCCTGCCCCGCAGATGATTCCGGAGGAGACAGGCTTTTCGCGCATACGCGCCAGCGAGCCCGCCACGATTGCCCCCGCGGCCGCCGCTACCGCGCCGCCGAAATAGGAATTCATCCAGAATCCGAACACGCCGTACTGAAGCGCCGCCCCAAGCGCGCCGCATAACGCCCATGGAAGCGGCGCCAGATAGCTGAGACCCCAGCAAAGAGCCCCGCACATGAGCCCGATGCTGATCCACACGCCCCACCACGGATTTCCCGTGAGTACTTCTCCCGCGGCCAGAACCAAACCCTGGGCCGGCTGGTATTGCGAAGAATAAGTGGGCCGCACCAGAGTGTATTCCGTTTCGAAGTGCTTCCATTCGGGAGGGGTTGGATTGACCATGCGGCCGTGCGCGAAAGTATCGCCCATCAGCAAATAACTAAACTCATCGTGGACGTAGGGCGTGGGAAACGTGAACACCGGCAGCAAAGCAAGGCGAAGCGCGAGCGGCGCAATCGCGGAGAGCGCCACCGCGCGCCAACGCGATCGTCCGATATTCCGCAGCCGAAGCTCGCATCCCCGGAACCACGCGGCTCTCCATCGCGGAACGAGAAAAGCCAGCACAATCGCAACGATCGCGACTACTTCGAGCCCCGTCTGCAGATATTTCGAGCTGAACAGGATCGAATAAGTCATTTCTGAGCGATCTTGTTCACGTCCTGGGGTCCGTCACCACGGATACTCGCAATCTCCTCCCAGGTAGTGAGCCGCGAAAGCCGGTAAGGACGCGCATCCGGTTCCATCAGCCACACATCGAAATCGCTGAAGGCGCGCGCGATTCCCACATCGGTCCCCGGTTTATCCGGACGAATGTAGACTATCCGTTGCTCCTTCGGATCGGCGAGATTGAACACCCATTCTTCGCAGAAGCAATGGCCGGCCTCGTATTTCACAAAAACCAGGTGCTTGCCGGGAATCTTTTCGAGCTTCGCCGTCACGTCGTCGCGCAGCCGTTGTGGTGGATACAGCGATTCCCAGATCGGCACGATATGCCGGAACGAGGGACCAAGCATCGGTTCGGCCGCGCGCCCCAAACCACCGATCGCGATCGTGAGGCACAGCCCCGCCATCAGCGTGCGCGACATCGCAAGCCCGAATTGACGCGGTCTCTGCCACACGCGCAGATGACGCCAGCATTGAACGACAATCAGCACGATCAGAATCGTCGCCGGCCCGTTCTGCGCCGGGAACCACGCATGGTACGTCGCCTTATCGGCGATGAATGCGATTGAGATCAATAACCAGGGACGTATCTTTTGATCGCGGAACAGCAAGGCGAGAAACAAGAGCGCCGGCGTCAGGAACGGTCCGATAAAAAACCGCCAGAAATTCCGCAGCCGTTCGCGTTCGGCCGTCAGCATCTCGCCGATCGAATTTCGCATTTCGTAGAGATGCCGCTGATTGAGATAGTTGTCGCGCAGCTCGGGATAAGTAAAGTGCGGGATCGTAACCGGTCCCTGCCACCAGAACGGCTGCGGCGTGCCGTAAATCGCGCGATATTGCAGGTAGGGTGGAACCGCGGCGTTTCCGGTAACCCGCCAGTTGTAATACGCAAGGCCGAGGCCGCCCAGACAACAGACGGCGGCGAACGGCAGCAGCAATTCACGCCACAAAAGGGCGCGAGGCGGCTTCTGCTTCCGCAAGATTGCATAGCCGTAAATCAGAACGACGCATGACCAGATCAGGCCTTCGAACGGCCGCGTCGCGAACAGGATCGCGAGACCGGCCGCGCACAGCACAGCCATGCGGCGCCAGCGCTCCTTATTTCGAAGACTGGCAAGAGCTCCGAAGATGAAAGCGCCCGCCGCCGCCGAAACCGCGCCGCCGAAATAGCTGTTCATCCAGATGCCGAAAATTCCGAATTGCAGCGCGGCAAGAAGCGCGCCGAATAATGCCCACGTCATCGGCAGTACGGCGCCGAGCGCCCAGCAAAAAGCGGCGCACATGATTCCCACGCTCAGCCAGACGCCCCACCATGGATGACCGAAGACCACTTGCCCCAATGCGAGAACCAGGCCCTGGGCAGGCTCATACTGCGACGCATACGTCGGCCGCAGAAGCGTATATTCTGTTTCGAAGTGTTGCCAGTAGGGCGGCGTTTTGTTGGCCAGGCGTCCATGCGCGAAGGTATCCGCCTGAAGCAGGTAACTGAATTCGTCATGCACAATCGGCTGCGGCGCCGGATACCAGGCGAGCATCACCAGCCGCACCGCCATCGGAATGGCTCCCGCCATGAAAATCGCGCGCGCACGATGCGCAGCCAGTGCGCGAAACCGGGCCTCCACCCAGGCAAATCCTGCAGATCCCCATCGCGGACGCGTGAAGGCCCATACAATCGCCAGCGCCGCGAGAATTTCCAAAGCTTTCACCAGGCGATGAGAGCTGAAAAACATGGCATATGTCATTAGGGTCGAAAAGACCGGAAGCAAACGGCATTCCTTTGTGTCGCCCTCGTCCCAGGAAAAACCGCAGGCGCCGGATTACTGTGGGTTCGTCAACGCTGTTGACAACCCTGCGCTAATGTTTCTGCTTGGTATGACGGTGAGGTTGTTGAGCGAACTGTTCGACATCGGTTCCACCGATTCGAGCGCCCATTGCTGCGCATCCAGAATCACGTTGTCGAATACGTCATTGAGATCGGAGCCCGTATCGAAAAAAATACCCGAGTAGTGGCTGCCCCGGATATCGTTCGAGAAAACGATGTTTCCCCGGCTCGGCGTGGAATCCAGTTCGTCAGATGTGGCATCGAGAGTCGCACCGCCCAGTTCGATTCCAAAAAAATGGAATCGAACGCTCGCGCCCTCGTTGTCGGATAAAACCGTATTGAGTCCGATCAGGTTGAAATAACCGGTTCGCACAATCTTTATGCCGCCGCCGTAGTTATGCGCGACATTGTTCAAAAAAACGACGTTGTATATAGCGTTGTCGATGGAAATCCCGGGCACCTTCTCCGCCGGCGTCCCATCGTCCAGGCGTCCGCCGCCCGTGATGGAATCCTTTTCCATCACGGCGTCGGATTCACCCGATCGGCTCCCGTTCCCGAAAATCCCGTTCGCCGTGACCACGTTCGCGGCCGATGCGTTATCGAGACAGATCCCTTCTTTTGCGTTGCTCTCAATCGTATTCAGCGCGACGACGTTCGCCACCCCGCCATCCACATAAACTCCGGATGATGCATTCCACGCCAGGTGATTCAGGGCGATCAGATTGTTTCGCGGTGGATTCGTCCGCGAAGCCATCGGCTCAGGGATGACCCAATATCCATCGGGACCGTAGAGCGCTTCGGCCCGCGACGCCAGATCGACGCTGCGATCTGCCACGACAACCCCCGCGGCGATATTCGACGCGCCGGCATTCCGCACAATTTCGTTCCGCTCCACCACGCTCGAGCTGGTTCCGCCGTGAAGCACGATACCGGCCCCGCGTATCGCCGAAATCCGATTCCCACTGACTGTCACGCCCGAGCAGTGCGTCACCACGATGCCACTTCCGGAAAGATCGTGAATTCGCGTATCAGAGATCAGAACATGCCTGCTGATGTTCACCAGAATCGCGGAATCGCCCCCGGCAAATTCGCCGCCTCTCAGAATCACGTTCCTCGCGCGCTCAATGCGCAACGCGTAAGGAAGAGCCGTACTGGCCTGGAGTTTTGCCGCGCCGAGATCGAGCGACACATCGTCGCGCGCAATACGGATGGGTTCATCCATCTCGATTACCGCGGACGAAACCCGCACCGAGAGGTTGCGCTCCAGCAGGCGATTCAGCGCCGATGCCTGTCCGCCTGCGAATAGAACAGCTGGCCCCGCTGCCCGCGCGGGCTCCGGCGCGAATAATTTCCCGGCCTTCTCCCATGCGTCCGTCGCGGTAGTCGCCCCTACCCCTAAAGCCTGCGCGCGCGCCCCGACTCCCAGCGAGCCAATCTGCGGACGCAGCGCATCTTCCTTCAGCGGCGGCAGCCGAAAAGCCTTATAAATGTCGATTGCGCCCAGTCTCGCCTGGGTTGGCAGAGATGGGGTTGGCAGAGATTGTGCGATTGATAACGCAAAGACCGTCACGCCCGCGAAGATGACCATCGTTCGCGCGCCTGCATCCCGGTCGCCAACCGGATCCGGTCAGACCGCGATCTTCTGATCGAGCGCGTAGCGGATGAGTTCCGCCGTTGTCCGTATCCCCAGATCCTGAAACAGGCTCTGCTTGTGGAATTCCACCGTGCGGACGGAGATTCGCAAAATCCACGCGATCTCTTTCATCGACTTCCCCTCCGCCACCAGCTGCAGAACTTCGCGCTGGCGCGCCGTCAGCCCTCCCACGGTACGGCGATTGATGGGATGCGCTTCGATCTTATCGAGCTCCACTCCAATCCTCGGACTCACGTAACGCTCGCCCGTCAGTACAATCCGGATCGCTTGCAACAACTCCGCCCCCGCGGCCTGCTTCAATACATAGCCCAATGCGCCCGCGCGAAATGCCTCTTCCACATAGATCCGCTCCGTCTGCATGGTGACGAACAGGATTTTTGTATCCGGCAAAGAGCGCCGCACCTGGCGCGCGGCTTCGAGACCGTTCAGGAGCGGCAAACCAATATCGATCAGCATTACATCTGGCCGCAGGCTCTCGGCGGCGGCCACCGCCGCGTATCCGTCGGTCGCGGTGCTCACCACATCGAAGTCATTCTCCAGCAGCCGCTTCAATCCGTCGAGGAGCAGCACGTGATCGTCGGCGATCACCAGGCGCGGCCGCGGCGCCCCCTGGGCCGAAAACTCCCGTTGCTCCGGGGTTCGTTCCGGAATCGTCATGCTTTCATTGCTCTCGTTCATTGCAATGCCTCCCCGGACGCGCACCTCGCCGCCCCTTCGCTTTGTGCCGTCTTCTTTCGCGCCGCGTCGGAGGATACGGCCGGCAGCGTAAAGAAGAAAGTGGAGCCCTCACCGGGGACCGACTCCACCCAAATACGGCCATTGTAACGTTCAACAATGTTCTTGCAGGTCGCCAGTCCGAGTCCGTTGCCTTCACGGGCCGTGTTGTTGCGGCCCCGGCGAAACATTTCAAAGATGTGACCGTAGTCGTCCGAATCGATGCCGATACCGTTATCGCGCACCGCGAATACCCAGACATCCTTCTCCCGCGAGGCGTCTACTCCCACCTCCAGCGGCCGTTCACTGCGGTACTTGATCGCATTTCCCAGCAAATTCTGAAAAATGTGCCAGACGTGTTCTCGATTCGCCGCAACCGGCGGCATGTATCCCATCCGGACGGTCGCGCTTGTCTCACGCACCGGCAGGCTCTGTAAAACGCCGTTCATCACCATCCGGGTATCCACCGCGATTACCGCCGCATATTCATAGGTTCTCTGTCCCAGATCCACCGTCGCGTCGATCATCGCTCTCATGCGATCGACCCCGGCCATCACCGACTCGAACATCGTGACGCTCTCCCTGTCCATGGAATCCTTCAGCCGCCGCATCAGAAACTGCGTTTGCGTTCCAATCTGCCGCAGCGGTTCGCGCAAATCGTGAGCCAGCGAGTAGATCGCCTGCTCCAGCTGCGTGTTGCTCTGCTCGAGTTCCGCGACTCGACGCGCGCCGCGTATCGATCCCTCAACCCGGTTCACTGTTGTTCTCCTGCCGGCTTCGCGCCCGCGAAACCGCCCAAAAGGAATAAAAATGCCTTTCAAGTTTCCCACCAGTTCCACGGGAAAATAACTGTTAATAGTACTGGGATATTATTTTGTCCGGGAAGACACAATACGCCCGCCAGGGGCGAATTGTTTTAATCCAGACTGAACGCGCGGCGCTCCGTGAGAATTCGAAGCACCGCCTTCGCCTGCGATTCGCGCTCGTGCGCTTCACCACGGAGTTTGGCCGCATTCGCGTCGTCAAAGTGTGCGGCGAGGCGGTTCGCCAGAGACGCCCCCTCTTCCAGCGCGACTATGGCGCTGTAGAGCGCCCTTTCCTGCGTCGCCAGATGCTCCGCGAGCATAGTGCGCGCCGAAAACGTGTGCCCTACGCGGCACCGGAATTCGCTGCGGTTGCCGTACGGTACCTCCCAAATCGTGCCCCGGCAATCCGGGCAGGTCAGGTCAGTTAGCTTCGGTTCCATCGCCGGACTCTCAACTTTCGTCCGCTGCTGTTCTCCTTCCCCGCTGGCGAGGCGGCAGAGCAACGGTCCGATATCTTCAAGTTTTACAGTATAGTCAACTTCAATCTCACGCAAAGCGCTCAGCGGCATGGAGGGAAAGAGCGCTTCCTCGGGGTTCTGCACCACCGCGATGCCGTTACGGCGCTTGATTTCCCACAACCCGGCCGTACCGTCGTCCATTTGCCCGGTCAGAATCACTCCAGCCACCCGATCTCCATAGGCCATGGCGGCGGACCGGAACGTGACATTGATGCACGGCCGCTGGTGTTGTTCCTTCGGCCCCGCGGACAGATGAATATGATCGCGTTCCACCACCAGGTGCCGGTCCGGCGGAGCCACATAAATGCGGCCTGGTTCGATCGGCGCCGAGTCGGGACCGTCCTTGACCGAAAGGCGTCCCGCGCGCATCAGAATTTCAGGGAGAAAACTGGGCGAACCGGAGTGAAGATGAACAACGGCGAACAGCGCGGCCGGAAAATCCGGAGGCAGTTGCGACACCACCTTCTGCAGGGCTTCCACACCTCCTGCCGAGGCCCCGATCACGATGATGTCATGCCTCGGCATATCGGTATCCTTTCGAGGCCGCGAGGCCTCCACCGTCAGGAACCGTTTACAGGAACGTCAACTGTAATGCGTGTTCCTTCGCCCATTTTCGATTCCACTTTCAGCGTTCCACCCATCAGACGCGCCCGTTCTTCCATGCTGATCAGCCCCAGCCCGGTACGGGGGGCATGCGGATCAAAACCTTCGCCTGAGTCTGTCACTTGCAATCGGATGCCCGATGGCGTGCCGCGGAGAAGAACTTTAACATGGGCGCGCCCCGCATGTTTGTTGGCATTGCGAAGCGCCTCCTGTGCGATACGGTAGACTCCTGTCGCCACGTCGATGGGGAGTGGGGCAGGCGCCCCGTCCGCCGAAAAGGTGACCATCATCTGCTCATTACCCCGAAAATTCTCCACGAGCGCGCGCAGCGCGGGGGTAATTCCCAGATCTTCCAGAGCCGAGGGATGAAGGGCGTGAGCAATCCTTCTGACTTCATCGGAAGCCGCGGCGATCCCGGCGCGCAGGCTCTCTGTCAGTTCGCGGACCTTCTCGGGGCTGACGCCGGCTTCCGCGGTGAGCTTCTCGCTTTCGATTTCGAGCATCGCGAAGCGCTGGGCAACATCGTCATGCAGTTCGCGCGCGACGCGGCGGCGCTCGTCTTCCTGCGATGTGAAGAGACTGGCGGTCAGCGCGCGAAGCTCATCCTGCGTTCGCCCGAGTTCGCGAGCCGTGAGCGCCACCTCGCTCGTCAACCGCTCGCGTTCCAGACCCAACAGGCGTTCCACTTCCTTGTGCGGAGTAATGTCCTCAATCGTAATAAGAATAAATACTTCGCCGTCCGGCGGAAGAAGACGCGCGCGAATGTTGAATGTGCGCGGCGTTTCATCCGGCGTTCGATACTCGAATTCGAATTCGTGCGCCGCTTTCTTCGATTCCTGCAGCGTCTGCAGACGGGAGCGCAGCGGCTCATCCAGCCCCCAGTGCGCCAGCGCCAGATCGATGAACGAACGTCTTTCCAGATCCTCTCTTCCGGCGTTCACCAGCGTGCGGAACGCGTCATTGACCGAGCGGATGCGCAGTTCCCGGTCCACCACCACCAGCGGCAGCGGTACGCTTTCGATGACGGAGCGCGCAAAATCCCGCGCGCCGCGCAATTCCTGCTGGCTGCGGCGAAGCTGATCGATATCGACCAGCACCACGACCACGCCCTCAATCTTGTTGTCGGTCGTTCGGTAGGGGCGAACGCGGAGCAGATACCATTTCCCCTCGTGATCCTGGACCTCGATCTCGCGGGGCGCCAGTGTTTCCAGCACATCGCTGAAAAGCGGAGCCAGATCCTCCGTATTGAGGTTGAAACGGATCTCACTGAATGGGCGGCCGATATCGGGAACCCGCAGATTCATCAGCCGCTGCGTGGGCGGCGTGAAATGACGGATATGCAGCTCGTTCGAGAGCATCAGCACCGGCAGATTCACGCTGTTCAGAAGGTTGGAAAGATCGTTGGTCGTCTGCGTGAGCGTGGCATTGCGCTGCTGCAACTCGTCATTGACCGTCTGGAGTTCTTCATTCGAGCTCTGCAGCTCTTCCTTGGTAGTCTCCAGTTCTTCGTTCGTGCTCTGCATCTCCTCGTTGGCCGACTGAATTTCTTCGTTGGCCGAGACGAGTTCCTGATTTTTCGCGTCCCGCTCATCGAGCAGGGTTTGCAGATAGAGTTTGGTGGAAGCGAGATCCTGACGCAGCCGCTCCACCGTCTGATCCTGTTCACGACCCTCTGTGCTCAGCGCGGGGGCCTCGGCCGGCAGCGGGGCAGACGTGAGCGCGCGGTTCGCGGGCACAAACAGCACCAGGAAACAACGGGAGCGCGGAACCGTCGTGTGAATCGGCAGGACCTCCAGAACAACTTCCTGCTCGGACTCGCTGCCCGCCAGGTGAAGCCCTTCCATCCGCACCGGAATATCCTGTTCAATCGCATGGCGCACCACCTGCGTCACAGACGAAGAGATCGAATCGCGGAGCATGCGGGTCAGTTGCAGCGTGACCGAGCCCTGCGGCATTTCCATGAAAGCCGCGGTGTGCCCGCGCGACTGCAGGATTTCGAGCTTTTCGTCGACAATCACGCCTGGGGGGCCATAGCGCGCCAGGACAATCCGGTCCGCCGCGCGCTGCAGCTCGATATCGCCCCAGTTTTGCGAAAGCCCCGGCTGCGATGAGGGGGCCGGTGTATCCTGCAGGAACAGCCGCGGCGTCACCGACATCGCCGCGCGCGAATGGCTGGTCCCGACTTTGGCGAAGAACTTATGCTTGCGGTCGATCTGCTGAAAAAGTTCGGTGAATTCCCGAATCGTCTCCGAAGTGCCGAGAAGAAGAAAGCCGTTCTGCCGCAGTGCGTAATGGAACGTCGGAAGAATCTGCCGCTGCAGTTCCGTCCCCAGATAGATCAGGACGTTCCGGCAACTGATCAGATCCATCTTTGAAAAAGGCGGATCGTAAGAAAGGTTCTGGCGCGCGAAAATGCAGAGGTCGCGCACGCGCTTTGACACCTGAAAACCTTTATCCACCTTCACGAAAAATCGCCGCAGGCGCTCCGTGGAAACTTCGCCCGCAATCGATTCCGGGAAGATTCCCATGCGCGCCTTCTGAATGTTCAGGTCGCTCGCGTCGGTTCCGAAGATCTGGATCGGAGGCTCGAACGGCTGGCCGGTAAGATACTCCAGCAGAGAAATAGCGATGGAGTAGACTTCTTCACCGGTGGAACACCCCGCCACCCAAACGCGGACCTGTTGCTCAGGCTCGCGATCTTCAAAGAGCCGCGGCAGGATGCTCTCTTTCAGGGTGTCGAACACCGCCGCGTCGCGGAAGAACCGCGTTACGTTGATGAGCGCGTCTTCCTGAAGCTCGCGCAGCTCTTTGGGGTTGCCCTGTATGAATCCCACATATTCCGTCAGGGTCTCAAAACGGTGCAGCAGCATGCGCCGCGCAATGCGCCGCCGGATGGTAGTGGGCTTATAGAGGCGAAAGTCAATGCCCGAAACGCCTCGCAGCAGATTCAGGATTCGCGCGAAAGCCTGCTCTTCCCCCACCGGCGGCAGGCTTCCGTCAAGATTGCGAACAATTGGCTTGCGGAACTGCCTACCCAGCTCCGCCAGTTCTCCGGCAAGCTCGACCGGAGAGAGAATTTTATCGACGTGGTCGGCGGAGATGCTCGTACGCGGCATCTCGGGAAAACCCGCCGTCTCCGGCCGCTGGACAAGTGAGATACCACCCTCGCCCTTGATCGCCTTGAGGCCGAGTGCTCCATCGGAATCCGTACCGGAAAGAACCACGCCGATGGCATGCGTTCGCTGATCCGTCGCGAGCGAGCGAAAGAAATGATCGATTACCCGGTTGCCATCCGGCTGCCGCGGCTCCAGCCGAAAGACGCCGCCCTTGATAGCCACCTGCGCGCCCGCCGGAACAATCGAGATCTGGTTGGGCCGCGGAGTCATCCCGTCTTCAATGGTGAGAACCGGGATTTGCGTATGCCGCGCCAGAATGTCCACCATGTGACTCTTCCGGGAGGGGAGCAGATGAGGAATCAGAACATAAGCAATACCGCTATCGGGCGCGAGCGCGCCCACGAACTGGATATACGCTTCCACTCCACCGGCCGAGGCCCCAACCGCCGCCAGAAGATACGGGAGAGCCGGCGGGCGTTCCGTTTCGTCGCTCTCTTCAGAAAGGATTTCGCCGTCCAATTCGACGGGACCCGCAGTCTCCGGTTCGGCTTCCAGTTGTGGGCCGTCTTGCCTTGTTTCGTCGGATGGAGTCTTGTTGTCAGCCATAGCGAGCGCGCGTTGCTCTTTCGATTAGCCAGAACCGTGAATGGCGCGCCTCTCCTGTGCGTACACCCCCCACGGGTACTATGCCCAAGTATGGTACCAGAATGAGAATTCGGAAGATACTGCGAGATTGGACGGCGAAATATCGGCAATTGCTGCGGGATTAAGACCAGGTATTCCGTCTTCGACTTAGCTTCAATTGCCCCAAACGGCTGATTCAACCCGGTATAACTGGCCGCGCAACTGGCGGATGGTTTGTGTGAGACCTTCGGTTTCGGTACGGAATTCCTGCACGCCGCCAACCCCCACGGAGAGAAGCCGCAGGCGTAAGTCCAGCCGGCAGAGGGCGATCGAAAACGAGAGCCGGTTGAGCACCAGCGCCTTCGCCAAATCCGGACGATCTTCGTTCGATTGCGCCATGGCCAGGCGCAGTTCCGCCGCGAGAAGTCCGTAGTCACTCGCAAACGCCCGGAGCCAGGCCCGGATTCGCGCACGATTTTCGGCGCCCGCCGGTCCCGCGAGAGGCTCATCCTCGTAACCCGCCAGCAGCCGCAGCATCGGGATGTAACGATCCGGGTTTACCTCTTCCACCGATCCGGAACGGTCCGCGTTGACCCGGCGAAACCAGGCGGCAAGCTGGATGGCGCCTGCGGCGCCACAGATCGCCAGCAACGTCCCGAAAGCGAGGAATGCGGTTAGCATACGTTCCTATTCTCGGACTGTGTTGCGGGATGAAACAAGATTCCACTTAGGCATACCGGTCCTATCCCACCAGTTGCACAGTGGTACCAGAGGCGGGCTCCCCGGAAATAGTACTCGTCGATAAGTGATCCGCAAGTTCCTGATTCTCATAGCCCGACAGCCCCGACGCCTGGATCAGCTGTACTGCCTCCGGGCTCAGACTGACCAGATCTTCCTGCGCGGAGGTTATATCAGGCTGGGCGGCAACCACCGCCGGCTTCACAGGAATCACCGGCCTCGTATCGCCTGCGCCGGGACTGATCGGGCTGACAGTAGCCATCAGGTGTCGTATCGGCCTGCGCGCATGCAGTTTGAACAAAACGGCGCCAGTAAAAACTTGAGCCGGGTTGCGGAAAAATACCGCATTGCCTCAACGCGCCGCCCAACCGCGCCGATAAGACTTTTTTGGAAAGAAAGCTCAAAGAATTCGCAGGGCAGTTTTAGAGGAAAAAATGTCAAACACCACCGCCAGCCAGATCCCCTCCGACGCGAAGAACCGCCAGGCAAGCCAGGTCAAAGCGGCCGCCCATCAGCAAGCCTTTGCCACCGGCCGCGGCTCCCGCGGAATGTCCTCCGAGCGGGAACGCCCTCAGAAAAAGCTCACCCCGATGGAGCGCGCCCAGCAGGAAGCGGCGGAGGCGCGCAGGAAACTGCAGCAGGCGGAACTCGAAAGCGGCCGCGTTCGCTCCGAGCTGAAAAAGCTTCAGGAACAGATGGATGCCGTGAAAGCGGCGCATACCCAGGAAGCGCAGCGCGCGGCCGACCGCGAAGCCGGCCTCTGGAGCGATCTGAACTCGGTTCGCGAGCAGGCCAGCATCTCGGCGCGGCGGGCATCGAATTACAAAACGGCGGCGCTGGTCCTGTTCGCCGTGCTGCCCCTGCTGGTTTGGGCGGCATGGCATTACGGCCACCCGGCCATCGTCGCTCAGGCGGCATCGCCGGCCCCCCACATCGCCTCGGAAATGCCACCTTTCGCCACCCTCCCCGCGCCAATGTCAGATGACGCTCCCTCGGAATTCACGAAAGGCGCCGGCCGCCTGAACCGCGCGCTTGATCGCTTCCGCAACGAAGCTCCCGAAGCCGTGCTGCGGCGAATCCACGATGAGAACGCGGTCCATGGCGTTTCCGTCTGCGCCTTCGAATGGCACAAAGGCGAAGTCAGTCTGATCTTCGGCAATCAGCCCGGCATGGAAATCGGGGTCACCATGACGCGCTGCGCGGAAGCAGTGGAAAAAGCGTCCAGATAAGCACCCTTGCGGTGTAACCATCGCGGCTCCGGGCGTACCATAGAACTGTTCGGAACACTGTTGCGAAACTTCTGGATGGATATGGCCCCATGCGCCGAAAACTGACGTTCCCGCTCTGCGTCCTCGGGACGCTTCTCTTCGCGGCCGCGATGATCGCCGCCTCTCTCCCCACCGAAACTTCCCCGCCTCGCTCCTGGCAAAACGATCTCACTCCGATCACGGCCGCCGACTGGAATTACGATAAAGCCGCGCACCTTCTCGAACGGGCCGGGTTCGGCGGGACGCCGGAAGAAATCGCCGCCCTCGCGAAGCTGACGCCCGCTCAGGCCGTGGCCCGTCTGGTGCGGTTTCAGGGCGCCCCCGCCGTGAACCTGCCGGCGTTCGACGAATCGAACATCCACGATCCCGGCCTTGAGCCTTTCCCGCCCAGCCGCCCCGCGGTTACCGACATGGCGAAGGAAAAAGGCGAAGCTCTCGGCATCAAAGTGAAGCCCAGCGGCAATCGCCGGATGCAGCCCATCGTCGACGAATTCTTCTACTGGCTGCGCGCCAGCGCCCTCGAAACCAACCGCGTCGCCTACTGGTGGGCGAACCGGATGCTCAACAGCCCGCGCCCGCTGCAGGAAAAGATGGCGCTCTTCTGGCATGGGCATTTCGTCTCCAATGAGGCGAAGGTTCGCGATTACCGCAAGCTTCTCGGCCAGTTGAAGCTGTTCGAGAACAAGGGGCTGAGTAATTTCCGCGATCTCACGGTCGCCGTCGCTCAGGATCCCGCCATGCTCTCCTTCCTCGACGCCGGCGTGAACGTGAAAGGCGCCTCCAACGAGAATTTCGCGCGCGAAATCATGGAGCTTTTCACCATGGGACCCGGCAATTATACGGAAAAGGACATCCGCGAAGCCGCCCGCGCCTTCACAGGCTGGAATTACGTGGATACGAAGTTTGTCGTCAATAAAGCGGAGCACGATGACGGCGAGAAGACGTTCCTCGGCGAGACCGGCAATCTGGATGGCGTCCAGGTCATTGACCGGATCATGGAGCGCCCGGTCACAGCACAGTTCATCACCGCGAAAATTTATCATTTCTTTGTCCGGGATGAGCTTTCTCCCGAACTCCAGAAACAACTCGCGGACTTCCTTCGTCAAAATCATTATGAGATCACGCCGCTGATGGAAAAGATTTTCCTCTCGCGCGATTTCTACAGCGCCGCCTCCACCGGAACCCACATCAAGGGCCCCGTGGAACTTGCCGTGAATACGTACAAAAAACTCGGCCTGCGCGATATTCCGGGAGAGCCCGATTTCAATTCCGAAACCGCCGCCCTGGGCCAGCAGCTCTTCCAGGCGCCTACCGTCGCCGGCTGGGCGCAGGGACGAAGCTGGATCACGCCGGGCCTTCTGCTTGAACGCGCCAACTTCGCGCGCGATGTTCTCTTTCCGTCGATCAGCTTCCTCCCGCCGGACCGCTACACCGGCAGCGGCGAAGTGCGACGCGTGGGAGACCGCATTCGCGACGGCATGGACATCACCGCCGCTACCAAAGACGACTCCAAATCCGGCGGCATGGCGGAATCCAACATGGAAGCCGACCGCGACGAGGACTTCAACACTCGCTATGGCAGCTTCCGCGGCTCGCAGATGGCGATCGAGCGCGTGAAACCGATTCCGCGCGATGTGGCTGACCCGCAACTCGCCGAAATGATCGACAAGGCTGATGTGGCGACCTCCGGCCAGGCAGTGGATTACCTCATCCGCCGCTTCATGAGCGTCGCCCCGGATGACGCAACGCGGAAGCGCCTCACCGATTTTCTGACAAAGGAGCTCGGCACGGCCAACATCGCCGAAGCCCGCACTTATATGGAACAGCCGCTCCGGCTCACGCTTCACCTGATCATGAGCCAGCCCGAATACCAGTTGAACTAAGGGAGATATTTGTCATGAGCAGAACCCGTTTCACTTTTCCGAACGCCAGCCGGCGCGATCTTCTCAAAGCCGCCATGTTCGGCATCGGAGTGAGCGCGGCGTCGAGACCCAGCCCGCTGTTTGCCCAGGCCGCGGCCGCGCTCGAAGCGCAGGGATCGAACAACGGGAAAATTCTGGTCGTGCTCGAACTCTCCGGTGGCAATGACGGTCTGAACACGCTCGTCCCGTGGGGCGACGACGCGTATTACAAGCACCGCCCCAAGCTCGGCATTCCCGCCAAAGAAGTACTCAAAATAGACGACCACTTCGGCTTCAGCGGCGGCATGGTGGGGTTCCAGAAGCTTTTCAAAGACGGCAAGGTGGCGATCGTCCACGGCTGCGGTTACGACAATCCGTCGTTTTCGCACTTCACCTCAATGGCCTACTGGCACACCGCCGCGCCAAACAGCGGCGAGGAGTACGGCTGGTTTGGACGGCTGGCCGACACGATGGATCCTTCGAATACGCCGAACTTCCTCGTGAACATCGGAGCCTCTCAATCGCTCGCCGTGCGCAGCCACATTCATACGCCGGTGGTGTTTGACGATCCCAATCGCTTCTCGCAGGAGAAATTCGCCGAAGAGCGCCCTGTGCTCGATGCCCCGTTCTCTACGGCGAAGGTGGACAACCCGGCTCGCCAGTACCTGCTCGACGCGGCTCGCAGTGCGCGCGATGCGTCGACGCTGGTCCGCACCGCCTGGTCGAAATATCATTCGCCGATCGACTACGGGATCGTGCCGCTCGATCTGCCGAAGGTCGCGGCATTGATTCAGGCGAAGATGCCTTCGCGCCTGTATTACACGTCGTATCGCAACAACGCGTTCGACACGCACGTCTTCCAGGGCGATCTGCACAAGCGCCTGCTGACTTACGCGTCGGATTCCGTCGCCGCGTTCATGAAGGATATGGAACGCATCGACCGCGCCGATGACGTCGTTGTGATGATCTTCTCCGAATTCGGCCGCCGCGTCCCGGAGAACGTCAACCTCGGTACCGATCACGGCACCGCGAATCTGATGTTCGTGGTGGGCAAGCAGGTGAAGGGCGGCCACTACGGCGCGCCTTCCAGCCTTACAAAGCTGGACGCCGGCGATAACCTGATTTACGGAACCGATTTCCGCCGCGTCTACGCAACCATGATCTCGGGCTGGCTCGGCCTCAAAGACACAAAGGGCGTTCTCAAAGGCGACTTCGAAACCTTCCCCCTGTTCCGGACGTAAATTCTTTGTCTGGTAGGGCGGGCTTCGGCCCTGCAAGCCAGCCTTCAGGCTGGCTTCCTGACTCAAAAGATCAGCTTCATCCCGAACTGAATCTGCCGTGACGTCGTCGCCGTGGTAGTAATCAGGCCCGCGGTCGGACTGACCGAAGCCCCCGCGAAAACCGTCGCATTGGGCGCACCAAAATTCGTGCGGTTCAGCGAGTTGAAAGCCTCGGCGCGAACCTGCAGACTCGTACGGTCACTCAATGAAATATTCTTGAACAGCGAGAGATCCGCCGTCGCCATACCGGGGCCGGAGTAACCGCCACGTCCCAGATTGCCCCACGTACCCACCCCGGGCAGGCTGAACGCATTCGGATCGAACCAGCGGTTCGGGCTGCCGAGAATCACCGGCCCGGAGAATGACGGATTCACATTCGGCCGGTCCGGATTGCGCGTATCGCCGTCGCCCGAACGGTTCGAGCCGATCAGCGGAGTAAACGGGAAGCCGCTCAGCAGCGTGACAATGCCGTTGACCTGCCATCCGCCGAAGATCTTATCCGCCGCCGGGTTCATGCCGCTCATCCACATCTGGTTACGCCCGAACGGCAATTGATAGCGGAACGACGTCGTGAACTGCTGCGGCGCATTCAGCGCCGAAGGACCCCAGTCGCGGCTCGGATCGCGCGGATCCATCACCATCTGCGGCTGGTTGTTGGACTGGGCAATGGTCAGCCCCGAATTCATATCCAGATTTTTCGACCACGTGTAATTCGCGCGCAGTTCCAGCCCGCGCTTCAGCCGCCGCGTGACATCCACCTGCAGAGCGTTGTAGCGGTTGTTGCCTTCCGTGTACCAGAAGAAGCCCGCGCCCAGATTCGGATTCGGACGCGAGGCAACCGGGATATACTGCTGGCCCTGCCCCACGGAGCCTTTCGTGGTTCCCGGCGTACCGCCGGTCACGCACGTCGCGGAGCCACAGATCTGCGGAGCGATTGTATTGGGATCGACGCTGAGCAACCCGTGCACCGCGAACGAACCGAGATAAGCCACGCGGAGCGATGTCCCCTTGCCGATTTCCTGTTCGATCGCCAGGTTCCATTCGTTCACCGCCAGCGCCTTCGCGTCCGGCTGCAAACCCTGGGGCGCGAACACGCAGGCAGGCTTCGAGCCCGGTCCGCACGCCGGAGGGGCGGTCTGCACAATCGGCAGCAGGGGCAGCAACGCCTGATTGTTGAACGAAAGACTGCTGTTGGCGGGCGGCAACGAGTTGATCAAAAAGTTCAAGGCATCAATCATCGAATAATAGATGCCGTAACCCGCCCGCACGGCGGTCTTGCCGTTGCCGAAAACATCCCACGCAAGCGAGGTGCGCGGCGAGAACAACTTCTTCATGTTGTTCTTCGTGTAAATCGAACTGCCGACCATCGGATCCGTGACGAGCGCGCCGCTCGCGTCCGTGATGTAATTCGCCGCGCGGCCCGAAACTTCGTTCCAGCCCGAAGAAAACTCATGGCGCAGCCCCAACTGCACCATCAGGCGCGGCAGGATATGGATTTCATCCTGTGCGTACCACGCGCCATACCAGCTTCTCCATCCGAGTTCGTTCGCCTGGGGGATCACCTGGAACGACTGCACCGTCCCGGCCAGCATATTGCCGATGCCCGAAAACGTCGCCACGCCCAACTGCCGCGATCCCGTGTTTTCGTTATCGCGCAGTCGCTGGAACCACACGCCCGTGCTGAAGTGATGCTTGCCTCTCGTGTACTGCACATCGTCCGCATAGGTAAAAAGGTTGCGGCGGTTCCACGAACCCGACGCATTGTTCGGTCCCGCGGCTGCGATCACGTTCGAACCCGTGGTCGTCACCGAACCGGTCACCGAAATCCCTCCCGGCGGCAGACCCTTCACGAAGGAAAGCGCGTCGGAAAAATTCCCGTTCATCGCCGAATCGTAGTTGAAGGCGGCCCGCGTGTACCCAATCGTCAGGGTGTTCAGCGAATTACCCGAAAAAATATGCGTGTGCTGGAGGCTCGCCACCTGCGAGGTCAGCAGTTCGACCGCGCTGAACAGCGGGTCTGTCTGCGGCAGCAAACTATCGCCCTTATCCACCGTATAGAAAAGCGACGTCGAGTCGCGATCGGAAAGCGCATAGTCGGCGCGCATCGTGCCGAAGTCCTCGTTGATTCTCTGCTTCGGGTTGTTAAAGGCATACGCCGTCCCGGTAGGCACTACCAGACCCGCCGAATTGGTCTGCGTGATTTCAGGGCCGTTCGGCTCCGGCCACAGCGCCATAAAAGGCAGCATGCCCGGGTTCAGATTCGCGGGCTTCGCATAGACTCCGGTTGTCGCATTCGGCAGCAATCCCTGACGCGCCTGATCGTCCGGCACAATACTCACGCTCGTCAGCGCCAGCGATTGCCGGAACGCCTCATAATTACCGAACAGGAAAAATTTGTTCTTCCGCACAGGACCGCCCAGCGCGCCGCCGAACTGATTGCGGCGGAACGGCGGGACTTCTCCCTGATCGAAAAAATTCCGCGCATCGAGCGCGCTGTTCCGCAGAAACTCGAAAACCGTACCGTGAATCGTATTCGTCCCGGACTGCGTCACAAAGTGAACCTGCGCCCCTGCCCGCTTGCCGTACTGCGCGCCATAGGTATCGGTGAGAACATTCACTTCGCGAATGCCGTCGATTCCCAGCAACTGGCCGCTGACGCCGCCTGGCGTAACCGCAAGCTGGCTCGATCCCGAATATTCCACGCCGTTCAGATTGAACTGGTTGTCATTGGGACGGCGGCCCGCCACCGAAAACGTATTGCCGTCGCTCGTGGTGGTCTGCGGACTCTTATAGGCGCTGTAATTGAGAGCGCCGGGGTTCGTTGTAATGAGAACGTCCAGGCTGCGGCCGTTCAGCGGCAGATCCTTCACCTGCTGCTCCGTCACCAGTCCGGAGACGGGAGACGTCGTGATGTTCACGGTCGGGATTCCCTCCACAACCGTGATCTGGTCGCTCCGCTGACCCACTTCCAGCTTCAGATTGACGCTCTGATCCTGACCCGCCACCAGATCGATGCCCCGCTGTTCGAGCGGCTTGAACCCTTCTTTTTCCACCCGGAGTTCCGTGGGACCCAGCGGGAGCGAATCCACCCGATAGCTCCCCTGATTAGTCGTCACCGCGCTTCGCGTGGCGCCGGTTTCCGTGCTCTTGACCGTAATGGAGGCCCCGCCAACCGCGGCGCCCGAAGGATCTGTGATACGCCCCGTAATGGTCGCCGTCACCTGGGCTGCCAGGGGAGTCCCGCTCCAAAGAATCGCGCTCAACCCGGTAATCGCCAGGAGCCGAAGTACCCGTCTGCTCCAGGTCTGATCCGTGCGTGAGTTCATAACCCTCCCAAAAACGCTGCTAACGGCTGTAACGCCAAAACGACAGCCGGCTATTGGGTGGAATCGACAAAGAAAGCGCCGGCCCAGCCCGTATCCTGAAATTCACCCGGCCGCGCACTGAACACGATCTGCGCGCGTCCGGCTCTAAATTGAGACTCCGTTCCTCGCCCGGAAGTTACTGCGATTAAAGGCTCAACTAACGCGAGATATTTCAGGATAGCGTAGAACTGTTCTTCCTCGAAAGCCGCCAGAGTGACCCCCTGGGCGCTGAAAAACAGGTTGCTGTCACCCGCCCCCAGACTCGAAACCAGCCAGGCGCACCGTTCCACCGCGATTTCGAACACCCGGCTGGCCCCGGCATCCGTGCGCCGGTCGAGAAAAATCTCCACAATTCCCTGCTCATCCCGCGTAAATTCACGAATATGCGGGGAACCGGTATGCGCCGAGCTCTTCCAGTCGATATGGCGCGCGTTGTCTCCCGCCTCGTAGGGCCGGATGCGGTAAAAATCGCGCCCGATGCCTCGCATCGCCATTTCCGTCTCGCCCGATGAGCTCAGTTGCAGCAGGGTTTGCCCGCCCGGAAACGGCTCCATGGCTGGATACACGATCGTCTCGCGCTGCAGCGCCAGGGTGGTGCTCTTACGCAGAAATCCAAAGGGAAAACGCGTCGAGATCTGAAAAACGTTCTCTTTGTGCCGGCCGCGGTGGGGGAATGAGACATCCACCATCGCTTCCACGGTCGCGCGGCCCTGAATGATGGGGAAATAGACCGGATCCCGCAGAATCGGCGGCACATTCCCCATTCCGCCGCGCTGCCCGGAAAGTTCGAGCGAAAAGGACGGCGTCAACCGCTTCAGATTCTTCAGCCGGATGCGCGCCGGCGCGGGCGTCCGCGCCCAGACGTGCTCCGGCACCAGCAGTTCCAGCTCCAGCCCGGACAGCATCAGCCGGCTGACGAAGCCTGATACCAGCAGAATCGCCAGCAGCGCCGAAAAAACCAGAAACAGCAGATTGTTGCCCGTCAGAAACGAGGTGAACCCCACCAGCAGCAGGGCGGCGAAGAACAGCAGTCCGCCGGTCGTGACGCGGTACCGCGTCCCGCTTTGCAGCCCCGCCCGGAATCGCTGGAAGTTGATCTTCATGGGAGCTCCGCCGCAAAGCGGGCTACACGTATTTCTACAGGTTTGTGGTGACCTTGCGCAACCCCCTGGGCTGGTCGGCATCGAGCCCCTTGGCGTGCGCCAGCGCCGCCGCGAACAACTGCGCGGGCACAATGTAGGGAATCGGCGTATATAACTCCCGCAGCTTCTGCGGTACCCGGATGACCGACGACGCGAACGGCGCCGCCTCCCGGTTGCTCTTATCCGTAATGATGACCGTCTTCGCCTTCATGGCTCGAATCTTCTCGAGCGTTTCATGCAGAGACGCCCATGCGGGGCCGGAGGGTCCAAAAAGGAAAATCGGCAGATTGTGATCCACCATCGCGATCGGCCCATGCAGGAAGTCCGCCGCCGAAAAGCGCTCCGCCACCACGTAGGACGTTTCCATCATTTTCAGCGCGAACTCGAAAGCATTCGCATAGTTGAAGCCGCGCGCTACCACTGCGGCCGAACGCATCAGGCTGTAGTGCCCGGCCAGTTCCGCGATTTCCGCCTCCAGCTTCATCGCGGATGATACGGATTCCGGAATGGCCTCCAGCTCATCCAGCTGAATCTTCGCGCCGAGCGCGTGCGCCAGCAGATAGAGCGAGAGAAGCTGCCCCGTATAAGTCTTGGTGGCGGCGACGCTCTTTTCCTTCCCCGCCCGCACCTGAAAAACGTAATCCGCCATGCTGGCGAGCGTGCTTTCCGGCTCGTTCGTGATCCCAGCGGTCATCGCTCCCGACTGCCGCGCCTGCTCCATCACGGCGCTGATGTCCGTCGACTCGCCCGATTGCGAAATCCCCACAATCAGCGCGTCGCGGTAATCGAGCGAGGCTCCGTAGATCGAATGAACAGACGGCGCCGCCAGCGACACCGGAATGCCGGTCATGATTTCAATGAGATAGCGGCCAAACTGGGCAGCGTTATCGGACGTTCCGCGGGCTACGATCACCACCAGACGCGGCCGCTTCTTCTCCAGCAGCTGACGGAATTTGCCAATCGCGCGTCTTTGGTGCGAGAGCGTACGTTCCAGCGCTTCCGGCTGCTGCCGGATCTCTTCCAGCATTCGTGACATGCAAGGCCAGTTTAGCGCCACACCCCGCCGGAGACGTTCTTTTACGACACCCGTACGAAATCCAGACGCGAAAGACTTATAATTGAGATAGCGAAGCCACCGTTCTCGTCATCTTCGCGTCTTAATCATATGCATCACCGCGCCCGGTTCACTGTTGTTCTTTCTTCCACCGTCATGGTGGCCCTGCTTCTGTTTGGAGGCGTAGCGGGCAAAGGGGCGTCCGGCGAGGGCGGTTCCGATAACGCCGATGTTCTCCGCCACCTCAAGGTCTACACGCAGGTTCTCTCTTACATCTCTACCGAATACGTGGAAGAACCGAATATTCCGAACGTCACCCTGGGCGCTCTGAACGGCCTGCTCGAATCGATCGATCCCTACGCGAGTTACCTCAACGTGACGCAGTACAAGGAGTATCTGAGGAATTCCGACGGTCACCCTGGCGACGTCGGCCTCGTGCTCGCCAAGAAGTATGGCTACATCGTAGTTGTCTCCGTGGTTCCCGGTTCTCCCGCGGATAAGGCCGGCCTTGCCAACGGCGATTACATTGAATCGATCAACGGCGTCGGCAGCCGCGACATGCCTCTCGCGTACGCGAAGATTCTGCTGCGCGGCGATGTGGGCTCCACGGTGAATCTCTCCGTGCTGCGCCGCAAGCCGGAGCCCACGAAGATGACGCTGACGCGGGCCATTGTCACCGCGCCTCCGGTTGAATCGCGCATGCTCGATGGTTCGCTCGGTTACGTGAAGGCGGCGACGCTCGGTACCGGCAAGATCAAAGAAGTAGCGGCCGCAGTCGAAGACCTGCAGAAGCAGGGCGCGAAGAAGATGATTCTCGACCTCCGCGGCTGCGCGGTGGGCGATGCCGAAGATGGCGCCGCGCTGGCCAATCTGTTCGTCTCGAAGGGCCTGCTCACCTACGATCAGGGCCAGAAAGTTCCGCGTCACGACTATAACGCGGAAGCGAAAGACACAATCTCCACTCTGCCTCTTGTGGTCATGACCAACCGCGCCACGGCTGCCGCCTGCGAAGTCGGCGCCGGAGCTCTGCAGGGCACGAAGCGAGCCGCGCTCGTCGGCGAGCGGACGTACGGCGATGCGTCGATCCTCCGCCCGATCACGATGGACGACGGCAGCGCCGTCATTCTTTCGGTGGCGAAGTTCTACACCCCCGAAGGAAAATCGATTCAGGACAACGGCGTAACTCCTGAGACCGCGGTACTCGATCCGGACCTCGGCTCAGTCGATCCGGAAGAAGACGAAACAAACACGGCGACCCCCACCCCCGCCACTCCGAAGAAGGCCGCGGACGACGTCATTCTGAAGAAGGCGATAGAAATCGCCGGCTCGCGAAACTAATCGAAAATCTCAAGTCCAACGAAAAGGCTCCGGTCAGACCGGAGCCTTTTTTGTTTCGCCCCAGGCAGCGGCAGCAACGCCGGCCTACTGCCCCGCGCCGAAGTCCAGCTTCGAGCCGACTTCGAACTTACGATAATCGCGGAACTCGGCTTCGCTTTTCATCGCGCCATTCCCGCGGTCCAGTCTCGTCCGCGAATGTACTGGAAGCAGATAGCGGCTCCCCGCGACCTGCGTGACTCCATAGTCGACCTCTGTAACCGCTTTAAAATCCGGGGCTGAAGAAACGTGTCCCGTCACGTGATCCAGGTGGACGACCTCGCCATCATCGCGGTCAATTTCCAAAGTCCCATGAAAACCCACGATGGCGCTGCGCGTCTTTCCGGGCTTACCGGTTTCGACGTAGTACTTCGAATGGCTTTGCTCAACCTGATATTCGTACACGCCGGCCGGACGGTCGCGAACGGTTTTCCAGCTCTTCCAGCGGAACGACGTCTGCGAAGCCGGGTCGAAAATGCTCGCGACAAGTCTGTACCGCGAGATGACCTCGGTACACATGAAGTCCGGCAGAGACGAGTCGCCGCCGGAGGGGATCTACTTCTTCCAAACGGGAAACTTTCCTTGCGGCGAGGGAGTCTATACGAAGGAAATGAAGCGCGCCTTCCGCATTCTCCTTGTGCTCGCTGTACTCGCGCCCGCCGCAACACCGGGCAGCCCGGAGGAAGCAAAAATCGAGCGCCACGGCGATTCCGCCGTCCTCTCCGTTCATACTTTCCGTCCTCTCGAAGCGATCGCCGACGAGCTCGAATCGGAGTTCGGCATCCCGGTAAGCGCCGAAGACCCCGTCTTTCAATTCCGCGGCGACATGATGGACATTTCGAGCGAAGTTCCCCGCGTGCGCCCCGGCACGCTGGTCCCCGCGCGGTGGGGACTTCAGGTGACCTTCCCGCTCAAGTCTGACGGTTCACCGAAAGATCCACATGAGCTGTTGACCAGCATCGTCGCGGAGGCGAACCGCCAATCCGCATTCGGCTGGCGGCTCGATAAGGCCGAGGGCGTCTACTTCTTTGTCCCCACCAGAACCCACGACGCAAACGGGCAGTCGATTGCGGCAACCCCGCTACTGGACCGGCTGGTTACGATCCCATCGGGCGTCAGACGCATCAACGAAAGCGCTGAAATGATGGCGAACGAACTTTCGAGGCAAACGGGACTGCATGTCAGTTGCTGTCAGGGCGCGATCGGGGGCTATCCGTGGGGTATGGAGCAGATGATGTTTTCCGCGGATCATGAACCCGCGCGCTCTGTCCTGCTGCGCCTCGGGCTTCGCCGCTGGCACGCGAGTTGCGATTTGCAGTTCTGTTTCATCAACAAGCAATAGCCGGATCCAGATGCCCCAGCTTATCCGGATTGCGCACCACATAAAGCGCCCGGATCACGCCGTCCTCCATTTCGAAAGCCGTCGTCTGCACCGGTCCCTCCGGCGCATCCACAATGACGCCCGGAAGACCGTTGATGCTCGCAAAGCGCAACGTGAAATCCTCGCGCCATCCTTTCCGCGCCGCGCCCACCAGAAACCGCGCCGCATGGTCAGCGCCATGAATCACATTCAGCGCCGCCGAAGCCTTGCCGCCGCCATCCGTCATGACGCGAACATCGCTCGCCAGCATCCGCGTGAGAGCGCCGAGATCGCCCGATCGCGTCGCCGCCACGAACGTCGATATGAACTGCTCGTGCTTCATATCGATCCCGCCCGATCGCGGCGGCGGAGCGACAGCCCCGCGCGGCCGCGCCTCCCGTACATGATCGCGTGCGCGCGAAGCAAGCTGCCGGCACGCCGCCTCGCTCCGCTCCAGCGTCGTAGCCACTTCGCCAAACGAAAAATCGAACACATCATGCAGCAGAAACGCAGCCCGCTCGAGAGGCGATAGCCGGTCCAACGTCAGCAGCAGCGCAATCGACAAATCTTCCGCCAGTTCCGTATGGCTGTCAGGCGCAAGCGCCGCCGTATCGATCACCGGCTCCGGCAGCCACGGGCCAACGTACTCCTCCCGGCGCGCCCGCGCCGAGGTCAGGATGTCGAGACAAATCCGCGCCGTTGTGGTCATGAGAAACGCCCTCGCATCGGTCACCTTGCCGCGGTCCGTCCCGTGCCACCGCAGATACGCCTCCTGTACCGCATCCTCGGCATCGGCCATCGAGCCGAGCATCCGGTAGGCAAGGCCAAGCAGCCGCCGGCGATACGGCTCGAAGCTCGCAGCCGGATCTGCTGTCACATGCCCAGTGCTCATGAGACAGGGGCCGTCACGTTCGCAGACGATGGAACTCGGCCATGGTCGAGCGCCACCGGCGTCCCCGCAACCACGATGCGCATGCACGCCTTCCCGTGACCCAGCGCATATTTAACGGTTGGATAAATCCGCGCCGCGGTCATCGCAAAAGCCAGGCTGACGAGGGCCAGCCGTCCCCAGCGCTTCACGATCGCCTCGCGATACTCATCGGCCGCGGGATCGTGCGCGAGCGTGGCCCGCGTAAATCTCCACGCCAGAGCGACCTCCGGCGGCATCGCATCCGGATTGTCGGTGAGCACTGCCCGCAGAACCGCGGAACTCACGCCCGCGCGCTCCGCCATCTGGACGCCGAGTTGCGTGCACGGGCCGCAGTCCTCGTGCCGCACCGCGGTAATACCCGCCGCGCACCACGGCTCAATCGGAATCCCGCGCCGAAACCTTCCGAGCGCGGCCGCGCGCGAAAACATCCACGCCGCGCGCGGACTCGCATCGATCAAATCGCGCATGTAGCTCGCATCGTATTTCCACTCACGTTCGAATTTGTCAATCGTTTTATGAAGCAGCCATCGGATCATGTCTTTTCTCCAGTCTCTGCCGGTAAGACGGCATAGCCCTCCGGAATGTGACACGAAAATGGCTAAGCGCCGGCGCTGCGGGTAGCCATACAGGGCAACCCACTGGCTTTCCACGCATCGAAACCGCCGGTCAGGTTCGCGATATCACGAAAGCCCGCCCGCCGCAGAATGCTGGTGGCGATGGAACTCCGATACCCGCCTTTGCAGTGCACCACCACAAGTTTGGCGGGATCCAGTTCGGTCAACCGCGATCCCAGCATTCCGAGCGGAATGCAGACCGAGTTTTCGATCGCGCCACTGGCCGCCTCCGCGGCTTCGCGAACATCCACAACCGTGATGCGGTCCGGCTCCTGATTCCGCAGTTCAATGAAATCCTGAACCGCGATTTGGGGGATATAGTCCAGTTCCAAACCGCTCCTCATCCAGCCGGCGACGCCGTCCGCCAGGTATCCGGCGACTTTTTCCACGCCCACGCGAGCCAGACGGATCTGCGATTCCCGCACGTGCGCGGCATCTTCTCCAACAATGATCAAATTCGTCTCGAGACCCAGAATTCGCGCCGCCCAGGAAGCATATTGCCCCGTGAGCGCGATATGAATCGAGCCAGGCACGTGCGCCACCGCGAACTCCATCGCCGGGCGGGTATCCACGACGACGGCGCCCTCTCCCTGCAGGCGCAGAACTTCGGACGCCCGCAACGGCGCCACTTCCGGCAGTTCCGATAAAGGCGCCGCGCCCCGCCGGTTCAAATCCACTTCCTGCGCGAAATACTCCGGCCGCGCGGGGAGATTGTCGGTCAGCAAATGCACGAATTCCTCACTGGTCCGCGCAAGCAATGCGTAGTTGGATCGCCGCTGCTTCCCAATGGTCGAAGAACTTTCCGAACTCATCTGACGCCCGCACAGTGAACCGGCGCCGTGAGCGGGAAAAATCTCGGTGTCGTCCGGCAGCGTCAGGAGCTTCTCATGAATGCTCCGGAACATGATGGCGGCGAGTTGCTGCGGCGTATGAGTTGGCGAAAGATCCGGCCGCCCCACATCGCCCACGAAGAGCGTGTCTCCCGTAAACAATGACGCAGGCCGCTCTGGCTGGCCGCGATCTGTCATCAGCGCGCAAATACTCTCGAGCGTATGTCCCGGAGTCTGAAGGAACCGGAGGCGGCACTCCCCGAATTCAATCCCGTCGCCATCGGCCACCGCAACATGAGGAAACTCTGCTCCGGAGCCCGAGCCAAGATAGATACGCGCCCCCGTTCGCTGCGCAAGTTCCAGATGCCCGGAGACGAAGTCGGCGTGCAGGTGGGTCTCGACAATATGCTCGATCTTCCAGCCCTTACTGGATGCCGCGTCGAGGTAGAGATCGACATCGCGCTGCGGATCGATCACGGCTGCTACCCCTTCTGAGCCGATCATGTAGGAGGCATGAGCCAGACAACCCAGATAGAATCGCTCGACTTCTATAGCTCCGCGCATGAGCCAATACTACCGCCAAAAAAGTTCAGGCGAGGGATTTACCGAAACACACGCTTGTATCCGGCGACGAAAGATATTCGCCGAACAACGGAATCCGCACATACCCGAGCCCCTCATACATCCGGATCGCCGGCGCAAGACGCGTCCCGGTTTCCAGCACAACTCTCGTGACGCCCAGCGCCCGCGCTTCCCGCTCCAGCGATTCCACTAACGCCCGCCCCACGCCCTGTCCCCGAACCTGCGGATCGACATACATCCGCTTCAGTTCCGCCGTGTTCTCGTCCAGACGCCGCACCGCCCCGCACCCCACCCCGACCTCATCGAGCCAGGCAATGAAAAACGCGCCCTGCCCATCCATGACTTGCTCGCCGCTAAGCGAAAAATGCGTCGAGCCGGGTTCCGGATGCGAAGCCGTTAGTTCCGCGTTCAGCGCGGCGATCAACCGCATCGCCTCAGGCGACGCTAACGTGCTCTTTCGAATTTGCGCGGCGAACATCCTTCAAATTTAATATGCAGCGCACCAGCAAAAAGGGCTCCGGCATCGCCGGAGCCCTTCTCCACCAAATCCAAACTCTCTTAGAGCGTCTTCAGATACGCCAGCAGATTCGCGCGATCCGCATCCGACAGGATGTCCTTCGTGAACGGCGGCATCCCATTCCCGCCCGTCTGGATCTTCTCCGTCACGTTCGCATCATTCGTCGGCTTGCCGGTCGTGCTCAGCTTCGGGTGCTTGTAGAGACCCTTCAGTCCCGGACCCATCTTCTTATCCGTGGAAGTCGCTTCATGGCAAAGGCCGCACTTCTCGTCGAACACGGACTTGCCCTTTGCGGCATTCCCCGCCGGACCTTTGGCCGCGCCCTGTCCCCACGCCGCCACTGACCCCGCCAGCAGGCAGATCAAACTTAAATATTGACTTTTCTTCATGATGGATCTCAGGATCTCCTCTATCAGTCTACAAAATGATGAACGCCGCCCGCCCCGCCAGCGTTCCTCCCCGCAGCCCGAATCGGGCGAGGATAATGGGATTTTAATTTTTTCTCCGTGTGGAAACTACGCGCATTTCTACTGACCGCGCCCGCCGTCATCCTCGCCACCATCGTCATGGGAATCATTTCGATGCTGACGTCTGTGTGGGACAGTACCGGTTTCACCCAGCATCGCCTGGCCCGCTTTTGGTCGCGAATTCTTCTGGCGGCCGGCTTCGTCCGTTGCCGCGTCTCCGGCGCCGAAAAGCTCGACCCCAATCGCGGCTATGTCCTCGTCGCCAACCATGCGAGCTACTTCGACACCCCTGCCATCCTCTCCTCGATCCCGCTGCAATTCCGCTTCTACGCCAAGCGCGGCCTCTTCTCCATCCCGCTGCTCGGCGGACACCTGAAGCGCGCCGGCCATCTCCCCGTCATTCGCGATGACCCGCGCAGTTCCCTCAAAACCATGAGCGAAGGCGCGCGCATCGTCCGTGACCGCCGCGTCTCGCTTCTCCTTTTCCCCGAAGGCGGACGAACACCGGTTCAGATGCGCCCGTTCAAGGAAGGCGCGGCCTACATCGCGATCAAAGCCGGCGTTCCGATCGTCCCGATCGGCCTCGTCGGTACCCGTCGCATCCTGCCCATGGGTTCCATGATGGTGCGCGGCGGCGATATCGAGATCGTTGTCGGCGACCCCATCGAAACCGAAGGCCTCACCATTCGCGACCGCGCGGAGCTCAACCAGCGCCTGCAGGATCGGGTGGTGGCGATGGCCCACGAAACCATGGGCCCGGATGTAGACGAAGCCGCCGCGAACGCGTAATACACTGACAGAAACAATGAACACGATTCCGGAAGTTCTGCGTCAAACGGCGGCCCGCTATCACGACCGCCTCGCGCTCCGGCAGCCCGCCAAAACAGGCGTCCAGACGTGGACCTGGAAGCAGTATCTCGAAGCCGCGGAAGAAATCGCCGCCGGACTCCGGCATCTCGGCATTCAGCGTGGCGATCATGTCGCCATCTGCTCGGAAACGCGCGCCGAGTTCTACCTCGCTGACCAGGGCATTCTCATGAACGGCTCGGTCGCCGCCGCGCTGTACCCCAGCTATCCGCCCGCGGAACTCGTCCGCACCATCGAACTCGCCGAAGCCAAAGCGCTGTTCGTGGAAGATCCAAAAATGCTCGCGGCGCTCCGCGGCGCGCCGCTTCAACACTTCATCCTGATGACCGGCGAAGCCGAAGGCGCAATCTCACTCGCCGATCTTCGCAGCCACGGCCGCTACGCCGCCGAAATCTCGCCGGAAGACAACGCGATCCTCTACCTCACCTCCGGCGCAACCGGCGATCCCAAACGAGTGCTCGTCACCCACGGCGCCGTGGTCGCGAACATCAAAATGGGGCCGCACGTCATCAACCTCACGCCGGAAGACATCACCATCGCCTTCCTCCCCTCGGCCCATATCGCGCAGCGCGTCGTCGTCGAAATGCTGCCGCTGCTGACGGGTACCCCGGTTTCATTCGCCGAAAGCCTCTCCAAACTTCCGGGCGAGCTCAAAGCCGTCAAGCCGACCTTCTTCCTCGCTCCGCCCCGCGTCTGGGAGCGAATGTATACCAGCATCCGCACCGAACTCGCGAAGAAGCCGCCGTTCGCCCAGAAAGCCTTTAACGCCGCGGTCAGCCTGGGCCGCACGGTCGCTCAGATCAAACGCGAAGGCAAGCCCGTGCCGTTCTACCTGAACCTCATGCTGGGCCTCGCCGACCGCAAAATCTTCGCGCAGATTCGCGAACGCCTGGGAGGCCGGATCAAAGGCGCGATCTCCGGCGCGGCGCCGCTCTCCGCCGATCTCGCCGAATTTTTCGAAGCCATCGGCATGCCCCTGATCGAAGGCTACGGACTCACCGAAGGCGGCGTGGCAGCCCTCAATCCGATGAACGCCCCGCGCCCCGGCAGCATCGGCAAAGCGCTGCCCGGCGTGGAATTTCGCCTGAGCGAGGAAGGCGAACTTCTTCTACGCAGCCCCGCGCTTTCGAAGGGCTATCACAACGATCCCGCCGCCACCGCGGAACTGATCGAAAACGGCTGGCTGCACACAGGCGACATCGGCACAATTGACCACGAAGGCTATATCCGCATCACCGGCCGCAAGAAGGAACTGATCGTTTCTTCCAACGGCAAAAAGATCTTCCCCGGTCGCGTCGAAACGCTCTTCAAATTCGAACCGCTCATCAGCCAGCTACTCCTCGCCGGCGACAATCTCCCGCATCTGGTCGCGCTGTTCACCATCCAGCCCTCGGTGGCGGAAACACTTCCCGGAGCAACCGCTCCTTTTCACGAATGCCCGGCCGTCACTCAGGAAGTGGATCGCATCGTGAAGCGCATCAACAGGCAACTCGCGCCATTCGAGCAAATCAAGCGGTTCCGCATCCTGCCGCGCGATTTTTCGATCGAATACGGCGAAGTGACCGCCACCATGAAGGTCCGCCGCAAGCAGGTGATGGAGAACTTCCGCGCGGAATTAGAGGATCTTTATCAGCGCAGCGCCTCCGGCCGCGGCGGTGAATAGGATTCAGCAAACTTTCAGAATTCTCGGCTACCTTCGGTCCATGAAATCACTGTTGCTGATTCCCGCCCTCGCCCTCGCCGCGTCGGCCGCCCCGCCCACTTACAAAGTCGTCGCCAATATCAAAATCGGCGGCGCAAACCGAACGGACTACACTTACTGCGACAGCGTCAACCATCGCCTCTACGTATCTCACGGCGCGCAGACCGAAGTCATCGATACCAATACCGACAAACTCATCGGCACAATCCCGGACACGCAGGGCGTCCACGGCATCGCGATCGCCAACGACCTCGGCAAGGGTTTCACCAGCAACGGTACGACAAACAACGTCACCGTCTTCAACATCTCGGATCTCAAAGTCACCGGCAAGATCAACACCGGCCAGAATCCGGATTCCATCATTTATGAGCCCGTGACGCGTCGCGTCTTCACCTTCAACGGACGCAGCAATGATTTCACGATCATTGACGCAAAAGCCGGAACCGCCGTCACAGCCTCCGTGCCCCTCAACGGCAAGCCGGAGTTCTCCCAGGTGGATGGCAAAGGCCACGTCTTCGTCAATCTCGAAGACAAGAGCGAAGTTGTCGAAATCAATGCGCAGGATGGCGTCATCATGAAGCGCTATTCCATCGCGCCATGTGAAGGCCCCAGCGGCCTCGCGATCGATCTCTCGAAAATGCGCCTCTTCTCCGTCTGCGACAAAGTCATGGCTATCAGCGATCCCGCCGCGGGCAAAGTCATCGCTACTGCGCCCGTCGGGGCCGATCCGGACGGCGTCGCCTTCGATGACGGCTACGCCTTCAGCGCGAACCGCGATGGAGCCGCCACAATGGTCGGAGAAACCTCACCCGGCAAGTACGCCGTGATCGCCACAATTCCCACGAAAGTGGGCGCCAAAACCATCAGCGCCGATCAGAAGGCCCACAAACTCTATCTCCCCGCCTGGGACACGAAGCCCGCCGCCGGCGGAGGCCGTCCCACTCCCATACCCGATACGTTCGGAATTGTGGTTCTGGGCCGTTAACGTTTCCGCGCCCGCAACGTATCATCGTTTCCGGGCTATGTTCGGCAGACTCGCACTCGTATTTCTCGCGGCCGCGCTCACCGTGCGGCCGCAATCCTTCGAACTCGCCACCATCAAGCCCACCCCGGAATCCAGCCCTCCCGCGTCGATCCGAAGCCTGCCCGGCGGCCGTCTCGAAACGCAAAACGTCACCCTTCGAATGCTGATCAAGTGGGCCTGGGACCTCGATGACGATCGCCTTTCCGGCGCTCCGAAGTGGCTCGACAGCTTGCATTACGACGTAGTTGGTCAGGCCCCCGCCGGGGAGTTGCCGCGCGGGGCTTTGTATCGCATGATGCAGTCTCTTCTCCGCGAGCGGTTCCATCTCACGACCCACAACGAAACCCGCGAATTGACCGCCTACGAGATGGTTATCGACAAAACCGGCCCCAAGGTTCACACAGTCGACCCCTCCGGAGGTTTCTCCTCGAACCCGTTTCAGATGACCGATCGCGGCCGCATCGCCGGCACAAAAGTGACCGCGGCGATGCTCGCGAAAGTCCTCTCCGAACAGGTGCATCATCCCGTCGAAGACGCAACCGGCTTCCAAGACGCCTTCAACTTCACCCTCGAGTGGGCTCCGGATTCCGACCCAACCTCAAACCGTCCCTCCATTTTCACCGCGATTCGCGAACAACTTGGATTTCGTCTCGACGCAAAGAAAAAAGCCGTCGACGTCCTCGTTATCGACCGCATCGACAGTACTCCCACGTCAAATTGACGCTGGCCGATTTTTGCCTCCGTATGCAACAATACGGAAGTGGAATTTAGCTCACGTCCCATGCGATTCCGCTCGGTTTTGTTGGGTCTTGCCGCACTCTCCCTCCTGGTCAACTTTGCAGCTCAGTGGCGTCAACCGCATGTTGTTCAGTTCACCTCCGAAGCCTCGCGGATCGCTCTCGCCCTCATCACCGGCAAAGGGTATTCCGACCCCCTCCTGACCGGCCCAACCGGACCGACCGCCTTCATTGCGCCGGCATATCCCTTTCTTTACGCCGCGATTTGCTGGCTATTCGGGACCGCGGCGGCGGGATGGGCGGCGATTGTGGCGATCACCGCGCTTGCGTGGGCGCTCCAATGGGTATTTGTCTATCGCTTCGCGGCTCTGTGGGAGCATGCAGGTCCGGGACTGGCCGCTGCCGTTGTCGGCGTCCTGCTGCCCTTGCCCGGACGGCTTTTTAAGTGGGAGGCCGTATTTACCGGAGCAGCACTGGCCATTTCAGCCTGGATCGTGAGCCGTATTCTGAAGCAGAAGGAAGGGCCGTGGACAGCCCCCGCGGTGGGAATTGCATTCGCCGCGGACGTCCTGCTGTGCCCGCCTGCCATTGTGATTTGGGCGCCGTGGACCTGGTTGGTCGCCCGGAAAATAGGGCCGGCGCGGACAGCAAAAATCGGAGCCATTGCCCTGGCGGTTGCAGCGCTTCCCATCGGACTATGGACAGCCCGGAACTACGCCGTTTTCCATCACCTGTTCTTCATTCGGGACGCCGCGGGAGTGGTGATGCGCGCCTCCAACAATGATTGCGCCGGTCCCGTACTCGCGGAAAACATCGCATCGGGCTGTTTTGCCGCGAACTACCCCGCCACGAATCCGGCGAAGATGGAGGAAATGCGATCGAGAGGCGAGTTCGAATACGGTAAATCGGAGATGGAAGTGTTGAAGGCGTGGGTGCGGTCCCACCCGGCAAGATTCCTGATTTTGAGCGCCGAACGAGCCGTCTATTTCTGGTTCCCGATCGAAAAGACGGATTTCACCGCGCGCCTGTATGGCCTCCTCCTTTCGGCGTTCACGCTGCTGAGCTTGCTGAGTTTCCTGTGGATCAAATCGGACGGCTTCCGGATTACAATCGCCGGACTGGCTACTTTCCCGGTGATCTATTACATCGCTCCGGGCGAGCAGAGATATCGTTATCCGGTTCTCTGGATGTCCGTCCTGCTGGCTTGCGTCGGGGTCCATCTCGCGCTGAAGAAGTTTGGACCCGCCCGGAAAGAAATAAGCCAGTAGCCGCGCTCGGAAACTAATCCCGTTTATGGAGCTGACCGGGCGCCGGCTCCACGTGCACCAGCACATCCGCCACCCACGGCAGCAATTCGCAGACCCGCTCCCTCACCCGCTGCGCGATATCGTGCGAGGCCCGCACCGTGATATCGGGATCCACCTCCAGATGCAGATCCACGTGATACTTCAGCCCCGTCTTGCGCGCGAAACATTTCTCCACGCCCGCCACATCCGGCACCGTGGCCGCGGCCTTCCGGATATCCTCCATCGCGATATCGTCCGGCATCGTGTCCATCAGATGCATCGCCGCCTCATACGCCACGCGCACCGCCGTCGCCATCACGATGGTGGCCACGATGAAAGCCCCGTACTGATCCGCGCGGGAGAACCGGCCGGGATATTGCAGAGTTAACAGCAGCGCCGTCAGAGCCACCACGCCGGAGACGATATCGACGGCGTCGTTCGCGGCGTCAGCCCGCAGCGCCGAACTGGAGAACTGCCTCGCCGCGCGTCTCTTATACGTCACCATCGCAAACTTGACGCCAATCGAAATCAGCACGGGCCAGACCGCATAGGTGGCGGGCGGCGGCGCCTCGCGCCCGGCTCCGGCCCACGCATGCAGCGCAATAATGAGTCCCGCGCCGAACAGCAGAAACCCGAGCAGCAGCCCCGTCAGAATCTCCACGCGCCCGTGGCCGTACGGATGATTCTCATCCGGCGGCCGCGCCGCGATCTTCATCCCCACCAGCACCATGCCGGACGTGAAAACGTCCGCCGCGGATTCGAAACCATCGGCCGTCACCGCCGCCGAATGGGCAACCAGACCGATGCCAATCTTCAACGCCCCCAACAATCCGCTGACAACCATTCCCGTGCGGGCGATTTGTGTGGCCTTCTGCATGGAATAGCGTCGACAGCTTCACTCTAACGCACAGGCATACACTAAGAAATTGCCACAGCAATCCCCTTATAAAACTGAACGCGCGCAGGATCACGGCGTGGAAATCGTCCGCCTCCTCGATGCCGCGAACAATGTGGAAGTCCGCATCGCTCCGTCCGTTGGAAATCGCGCCTGGGAAATGAACGTGAACGGACGGAACATCCTCCATATGCCCGCCGCCAGTATCGCCGAACTGCGCGAAATGAGCGGTATTCCATTCCTCGCGCCCTGGGCCAATCGAATGCCGCACGGCTTCCACGCCAACGGTAAATGGTTCCCGTGGAACGAATCGCTCGGCAATCTGCGAATGCTCCAGCCCCACGTCGCCATCCACGGAATGCTCCCCGCATCCAGCCTCTGGCAGATAACGGAAGCGAACGCCGATGCGAGCGCCGCATGGGTCACGAGCCGTCTCGAGTTCTGGCGGTACCCGGCCCTCATGTCGAACTGGCCATTCGCGCACGAATACGAAATGACTTACCGGCTATCGAATGGCGAACTGGAGACCGCCATCGCCGTCCGTAATCTCAGCGCCGAGCCCATGCCCGTCGCAATCGGCTTCCATCCCTATTTCCGGCTTCCCGGCGTGCCTCGCGATGCCTGCACCGCCCGTATCCCGGCCCGAACCGCGATCGTGACGGACTCCGGCCTCTGCGCCACCGGCGAATTCCGTCCGAACACGCTGTCCGATCCCCTGCCCCTCGCCAACCGCACGCTCGACGACGGCTTCACAGACCTCATCCGCGACGCCAGCGGTAACGCTCTGTTCGCTCTGGAAGGCGACGGCGCCCGCATCGAAGTCGAATTCGGCCCCAAATGGCAGGTCGCGGTCGTCTATTGTCCGTCAGGACACGAATTTATCTGCTTTGAGCCGATGGCGGCGGTCACAAACGGCATAAATCTCGCGGCCGAAGACAAGTACCCGGCCCTCCAGACGCTCGAACCAGGCGGCCTCTGGCGCGAAAGCTTCCGCGTGCGTTCTTCGGGAATACATTAAAGTTCGCTCACATGTTGCAATTTTGCGCGCATTCAGGCACGATGGTAGGTTTTCACCCCACCGACTCCTGAATGCGAACGCGGGTAAGAGTTCTCTATCACGATCACTGTTTTGACGGCGCCGCTTCGGCCGCTTTCTTCAGCCGCTTCTATCGTGGAGCGATTGACGGCAGCGCCGAATTTCTGTATACCGGCATGGCCCACCGCGCGTCGCAGATTTTCGAAGACGGCCTTTTCGATGGCGACGAAAACGCGATCGTCGATTTCAAGTATTCTTCCAGCCCTCGCCTGACGTGGTGGTTCGATCACCATCAGAGCGCGTTCCTCACGCCCGAAGATCAGAAGCACTTCGAAGCCACCCGCACGGCGCAGAAGATGTTCGATACGTCGTATAAATCCTGCACGAGTTATATTCATGACCGCGCGCGGGACGGCTGGGGCTTCACCGCGCCCGATCTCGATAACCTGGTCCACTGGGCCACCATCATCGACGGCGCCCTTTACGCCGACGCGAAATCCGCCGTCGAACTCGGCGCGCCCGCCATGAAGCTCACGCTCGTGATCGAGGGCTCAAAGGGTTCGGAAACCGTGCAGCGCATCATCCATTTGATGCAGACCACGCCTCTTTCCGGCATCATCGAGCTGCCCGAGATTCAGAGCGTCTACCAGCCCCTCTACAGGAGGCACGTCGATTCCATCGAGATTATTCGCCAGCACTCTTCCGAAAAGGGCGGCGTGATCACGTTCGATCTGACCGGCTACGATCTCGAAGGCTACAACAAATTCATCCCGTACTACCTGCATCCAAACGGGACGTACGTGGTCGCGGTGAGCCCATCCAGCTTCCGGACGAAGATCTCGGTCGGCTCCAATCCCTGGGCCAAAGTCGAGCCGAAGCACAACCTCGCTTCCATCTGCGAACGCTACGGCGGCGGCGGTCACCCCCGCGTCGGAGCCATCAGCCTCGAACCCGGCCAGGTCGACGAAGCCCGCCGCATCGCCGCCGAAGTCGCCGCCGAACTCCGCACATAATCAGTCAATTTTCCGTCGGCTTCTGATCGAGACGGTCGATGACAATCACATCGACCTGCACATCCGCCGCTTTCGTCAGCTTCAACCCAAGCTGCTGTTGAACCGCCGTAAAAATATTCGGACCCACATCCGCCGGATCGGGAGCCGCCTGCGCTGTGCCAGGCTCGGTTGTTGGCGTCCCCGCATACTCCATTCGAATGTCATAGACCCCCGCGAGTCCCGTCTTGTCGGCCACCCGGGGAAGTGGCATCCCCGGGCCCAGCCGCATACCGTCGGACTCGGTAATATCCGCCGCAAGACTGCGCGCGAACATGGCCATATTGTTTCGGAAACTGATCTTCCGCAGGCCTGTACGATTGAACGACATCGAAAGCGCGGTTGGCTGGTTCGGCGGAAGGAGCACGAATCCCTGGGCATCCAACCCGCGCACCGGGCCAGCGTCCGCCTTCGGATCAGGAACGTACTGTTTGAATTTCGGCCCGCCCGGCAATAACGTCAATTCGTATCCTGGACGCGACTGCTTTTCGAAATGGAAGGCGAAATGAAAACGATCTCGAAGCAGATTGCGCAACATACCGCAGAATTGCTCCTGCGTCGTGGAAGCAGGCATCGTCGCAACCAGGGCGAACCCATTGTTCATCACATCCGAAACCCATGCGGATCCCTTGAGCTGATCCACATCGAGACCATAAGACCGCAGGATGAGACTGGAAAGCGCGGTTCGCGACATCGTAATGCGCCCCGGATCGTCCGTTCCAGGCCCGCCGCGCGTCATGAAGGGGTTAGTTCCGGGCTTGAAAGGCTCCGCGGGTTTCACGGAAACCACTTCGAACTGCGACTGCGCAGCCTCCGGCGAGATGGACAAACAGGCAGACACCCCTTGCGCCAGCGCCGGCGCAACAACGAACAGAAGAACGGCTAATGCTTTCAAAATTCCCCTCCTCCGGGCATGCCGGTATTCGAGCCGCCCCGATCACATTACAATACGAGACGCGCGCGAACTTCCACCGTTGGCCAAGAATCGAACAATACTTTCCGGCCTCATCCTGCTTGCCCCGATCATTCCGATTGAAATCGCGGCGCAGCCCCCACAAGCCATGCGGTTCGAGGTGGTGTCGATCCGCCCGGATCCGGAAGGCTTCACAGGCAAGCCGGATATCTCCGGAAGCCGCCTCACGCTTCAGGGTTTTCCTCCCCAATGGATTGTCGGATGGGCGTTTGGTTACCCCTACAGCCACGTCACGGGCGGACCAGCCTGGACCGGCAACGCATATTACCGGGTGCTCGCGAAGGTCGCCGAAAGCGAACATCTGGATCCCGCGGACGCCCGGCGCCGGATGCAGACTGTACTCGAAGAACGCTTCCATCTGCGGCATCATCTCGAAAAGAGACTGGAGTCCGCCTATGCCCTGATCCTCGCGCCCCGCGGAGCAAAACTGACAGAATCCGCCAAAGGAACAGTCAGCTCAATCGAGCCGCCCCTCCATCCCGTAAATCGTCGTTACAAGGCGGCGAACGAGTCGATGAAAGGTCTGGCCAGCTTTCTGAAAGTCGAACTCGGAAGAGAAGTCGTGGATAACACTGGCCTGACCGGAGGCTACGATTTCGAGCTGGAGTGGGTTCGGCCGGCAACCGCCGCCCCCGATCCCTCCGCCGCGCCGTCCGGCCCATCCATCTTTACCGTTCTCGAGGAGAAGCTGGGACTCAAACTGGAACCGCGGAAAGCGGAAGTCGAGTATCTGGTGATCGATCGTATCGAGAAGCCCTCCGGGGACTGAACCGCCCCGCGGGACAGACCTTTCCCCGCCCTCGGCTAAACTGGTACTTCATGCCTTTTGAAGAAGTTGTCGAAGCCGAAGGCCACCTCATCGACTCCCACGTCATGGAGCAAATCTTCGACAAAGTCGTCGAAGCCAACGGACGTTTCGAAGTCGAACAGTTCCGCATCGGCCGCACCAACGGCGATCCCTCTTATCTCCGCCTGCGCCTCGAAGCGCCGGACCGCCGCCTCATGGAGCATCTCCTCGCCCAGCTCCTGCCCATGGGCTGCTCCCCGGTAAACGGCGGCGACGTCACTCTCGGCCCCGTGGAACGCGACCGCTGCGCGCCCGAAGATTTTTATTCCACCAGCAACCATCACACCTGGGTCAAGCTCAACGGCGACTGGGTCGAAGTCCAGAACCAGCGCATGGACGCCATGATCGTCGTCAAAGACAACCAGGCATACTGCCGCCGCCTGCGCGATCTCAAGGCCGGCGATATGGTCGTCACCGGCATGCATGGCATCCGCGTCACCCCCGAATCGAAAGAGCGCGACCGCCTCGCCTTCGCGTTCATGTCGAACGAAATTTCCTCCGAACGCCAGGTCGAAACCGCCGTGCGCCAAACCGCCGCGCTCGCCCGCCAGGCGCATGAGCAGGGTAAAAAAATCGTGGCCGTCGCCGGACCGGTAGTCGTCCACACCGGCGGCGTCTCCGGCATGACGAAGCTCATTCGCGGCGGGTGGATCGACGGTCTCCTCAGCGGCAACGCCCTCGGCGTGCACGATATCGAATCCTCGCTGCTCGGCACCTCGCTCGGCATCCGCATGGCCGATGGGCGCCAGGCCGAACACGGCCACCGCAATCACATGCGCGCCATCAACGCCATCTATCACGCGGGCGGTATCCGCGGCGCCGTCGAGAGCGGCAGGCTGCAATCGGGCGTGATGTACGAGTGCGTGAAGAACAATGTGCCGTTCGTGCTCGCCGGCAGCCTGCGCGATGACGGCCCTCTGCCCGAAACCATCACCGACATGAACGCCGCGCAGGACGCCTACGCCGCGCAGCTTCGCAACGCCGGCCTGGTCATCTGCCTGGGTTCGATGCTTCATTCCATCGCCACCGGCAACATGCTGCCAAGCTGGGTGAAGATCGTTTGCGTCGATATCAACCCCGCCGTTGCCACCAAGGTGAGCGACCGCGGCACCGGCCAGGCGGTCGGCGTCGTTACTGACGTCGGCCTCTTCCTCGAACTGCTGGCGAAACAACTGATTCCCACTGCCGCGGAAAAGACGGGCCCGGGAGAAAAGAAATGAAACGTGGATACACAGACGAGCACGCGGCGGCGGGCGTAGACGCGAAGCTCCCCGAAATAGAAACCTGGCCCAATCAGTTCCCCGGTTACGAAATCGAAATCACCAATCCGGAATTCACTTCGGTGTGCCCGAAGACCGGCCTGCCGGATTTCGGCATCGTCACCATCCAGTACGTGCCCGATAAGCTCTGCCTCGAACTGAAGTCGTTCAAGATGTACATGCTGGCCTACCGGGATCTCGGCATCTTCCAGGAGAATGCGGTCAACTGCATTCTTCGCGACATCGTGAAGGCCTGCAAGCCGGTCAGCGCCACCGTGAGGGGCGATTTCACCCCGCGCGGCGGACTCGAATCCCGCATGGTCGCGGCATATACCAAATCCGGCAAGGGAAAGACAGCGCGGCGTGGCCACTGACGCGGAAAAGATAGCGGAGCTGAACGCCGTCGTCGAAGCCGTGCGCGAACGCGTCCATGGCGCGCAGCGTAATGGCGCGGGCTCCGGTGGGGGCGGCTTGTCTCCGCGGTCCGTCGATCTGATGCCTCTCGTGCACGCCCGCGACGCCGCGCAGGCGAAGGTGGCGGCTATCGGTTCGGTCAATCCGCGGGCGGGCGGCCTCGTCAACAAAATCGTCCAGACGATCAAGAAAACCATTGCCCGCGGATTGCAGTGGTTCGTCCGCGATCAGATCGTCTTCAATCGCGAATCCATTACGGCGCTCGAAGCCACTATCGAAGCGCTGACTGCGATGAACCGCGACCTGCTCGCGCTCTCCGCGCAGTCGAATGCCGAAGCCAGAGAGCTTCAGGATATTCGGGATCACTGGAGCAGTTGGCGCGCCGGCTGGGAACAAAAGCTGGCTGGCAACGAAATCCAGTTCCTCCGCACCACCGCCGAACTGCAGAGCGCCTTCCAGCATCGAGCGATGCTGACCGAATCCAGCTTCCGCGAAATCGTCCAGGCGCAGCATCGCGATTATCTCGGCGCGCTCGACCGCTACGGCATCGATATCCAGAAGCGCCTCTGGGCGGATCTCGAAAAGGTCCGCGAACAGTACGAGCGCATGATTCACGCCGAACTGCGCCTGATCCGTCTGCGCGCCGGATCGCTTGCGCCGCAACCCGCGGCCCCGGCCGGCGCCGCCCCCGCCGCGCCGGCTCCCGCTATCTCCTCCGGTCTCGATTACAGCCGCTTCGCCGAGCGCTTCCGCGGCACGGACGAAGAAATCCGCCGCAACATGGAGTTCTACCGCCCCATCTTCGCCGGCAAGGAAAACGTTCTCGATATCGGCTGCGGCCGCGGCGAGTTCCTCGATGTCATGCGCGAGACCGGCGTCCCCGCCCGTGGCATCGATCTCAGCGACGAATGTATCCAGCAGTGCCGCGACAAGGGTCTTCAGGCCGAAGTCGCCGATCTCTTCGCCTTCCTCGCCTCGCAGCCGGATGAAGAATTCGACGGCATCCTCAGCTCGCAGGTGGTGGAGCATCTCCCGCCGGACCGTCTCCCCGAAATGATCCGCCTCTGCGCCACGAAGCTGCGGCGCGGCGGCATTCTGGCGCTCGAAACTCCCAACCCCGAGTGCCTCGCCATCTTCGCGACGTATTTCTATCTCGACCCGACCCACACCCGCCCCATGCCGCACCAGTATCTCCAGTTCTGCATGGAAGAAGCCGGCCTGACCGCCATCGAAGTCCACCGCCTGAACCCGGCGGTCGACACCATGCCCGAACTCGCCAGCCTCCCCGACGCCTTCCGCGACCGCTTCTTCGGAGGCCTCGACTACGCCATCACCGGCCGCAAAATCTGACCTTTCCGGCACACGACCCCATGAGCTAAAATGGTCTTGTCACCACTCCTGCTGGGAGATCGTCTAACGGTAAGACTGCAGCCTCTGGAGCTGCGTATCGGGGTTCGAATCCCTGTCTCCCAGCCATTCCCCATTAAATCGGAACACGAGCCAGACTCGTGATGAATTTGATTCCCGCGATGTTCTTGCGGCTTAGCCTTTCATCGTTGGTGATGAAGAGGTCCATCTCAGCCGCGGAAGCAACCGCCAGTTGAATGGCGTCCGCTGGTCGAATCGACCGGTCTGACCGGACATGCGCATAATTCGGCGCAACGCCGAAATCGAACGGCAGTACCGTGATGACAGAACTTCGGAATAGCGTCAGATATTCGTGTTCCAGCGACTTTGCGCCTTCCGCGGAAGGCTTCACAAGAACCTCACCCACGGTTAAAGCACTCGTGTAGAGACGATCACCGCGAGCTTTCATTCCGCGCCATAGTTCCTCAACACGATCCGCGAGTTCGCCCCGGTCTTCCATCAGATAGATGAAGAGATTGGTGTCCCAGAAGATTCGCGCCATTCCCTATGCCTTGCCCTTCACACCGGTAATTCGCGGATCGGTAATAAGCCCAAACAGGTATGACGGACATTGAAACTTCTGCAGATCGCTGGGCTTGAAAATCGCGGGAACCTTCAGCGCTGACTCCAGTTCACTGCGCGAAAGACGCCGTTCGATCCGGTGCCCGTTCCGATAGAACCAAATCGCGTTGTCGCCTTCAACCCGGTATGTATAGGGATGGCTATTGGCGGTTCTGAACACCTCAGACTGAAAACGCAAAATCCGCTTCCACACATCTCTTATTGGCACGCGCGGCCCTTCCGGAGCCGTCTCAATGAACTCTTCGTTCCATCCCGACCGAAGAGTATCCACATACGTATCCGCGTCAGTCCGTCTCCAAAGCTCCTTTCCAAGGCCTCGCATGCGAAGTATAGGATCTTCCTCCTGCGCCTCCCGCACACCTTTGCAATACACCGATTCGTACCAGTCCAACAATTCGTGATACTGCACAGGCAAATCACCACGCGAGGGATGCGATTTTCCGCGCCGCGCCGGATGAGCAGGATCACCAGGATGATACAGTCTCAGGCCCCCATCTTCGGTACGGTAAAACATCCGGTATCGTGCGGTGCTGGGTGCACAGTTTGCAACATTATGCTGATGCAGATGCGCACCGAGACCCGGCCGCAGTTCACCATAAGCGTTCTCGCTCCGGATTTGGGCCAATATTTCGCGGATTGTGAAGGACTGGCGAGAGGGATCTCGCCGGGCAAGTGCTGCCAGCGCCACCCAACACTCGTCCGCGACTTTAATCTTCATACGACCCGATTATATCAGGGTTTACCATATTTGCCTATGGACTGGTATTTTATACAAAAGGAAATCCGCCGCTCATCAGTCAGATCGACACATGAGAGACTGTGGGATGCCGCATACCGACCGCATCGTCATCGATCCCAAGATCCTAACAGGCAAGCCGGTGATCCGTGGAACGCGCCTCGCAGTGGAGTTCATTCTGGAATTCTTGGCGGCAGATCAATCGGAAAACGACATCCTGACCTTGCCCTCAGAATCCGTATCCCATAGTTCGTTATAAACCCGTCGTCGTCGTGGCTGTGGGAAAGTTGGAAAGCGGTTTTTGCTTTTCAACTTTTCCACAGCCTTGCCGCTCCTGCTCCGCACTCTGCCACTCCT
>CAZWTH010000073.1:0-7124 GCA_964636715.1 uncultured Solibacteraceae bacterium
GCCGGGCGTGTACATCATGCTCGGCGAGCGGACCAACGTCGCCGGTTCGCCGAAATTCGCGAAGCTGATCAAAGAAGGCAAGTACGAAGAAGCCGTCGCCATCGCGCGCCAGCAGGTGGAAAACGGCGCCAACGCGATCGATATCTGCATGGACGAAGGCATGATCGACGGCGTCGCCGCCATGTCCCGCTTTCTCCATCTCCTCGGCAGCGAGCCCGAAGTCGCGCGCGTGCCCTTCATGGTGGATTCCTCCAAGTGGGAAGTCATCGAAGCCGGTCTGAAATGCCTCCAGGGCAAAGGCATCGTCAATTCCATCTCGCTCAAGGAAGGCGAAGCGAAATTCCGCGAGAACGCCGCCACCGTTCTGAAGTACGGAGCGGCGGTCGTCGTCATGGCCTTCGATGAAGAGGGTCAGGCCGCCACCTACGCGGATCGCATCCGCATCTGCGAACGCGCCTACCGGATTCTGGTTGATGACATCGGCTTCCCGCCCGAAGACATCATCTTCGATCCCAACATCCTCACCGTCGCAACCGGCATGGAGGAGCACAACAACTACGCGGTGGACTTTATCGAAGCCACGCGCTGGATCAAAGCCAATCTGCCGCACGCGAAAGTAAGCGGCGGCGTATCCAATATTTCGTTCAGCTTCCGCGGCAACAACAAAGTCCGCGAAGCGATGCACTCGGCGTTTCTCTATCACGCCATCGCCGCCGGCATGGATATGGGCATCGTCAACGCCGGCATGCTCGAAGTCTACGAAGAGATCGAACCGCAGCTGAAGGAAATGGTGGAGGATGTTCTCCTCAACCGGCGCCCGGACGCCACCGAACGCCTGGTGGATTACGGCGAAACCCTGAAGGCACTGAGCACCGATCCCGGCGCCGCCGAAAAGAAGACCGAGGAGTGGCGCAGCGGCTCTGTGGAGGAGCGCCTTTCCCACGCTCTGGTCAAAGGTATCGACGCTTACATCGAGCAGGATAGCGAAGAAGCGCGCCTGAAACTCGGCCGTCCGCTGCTCGTAATTGAAGGCCCGTTGATGGCCGGCATGGGTGTGGTCGGTGACCTCTTTGGCGCGGGCAAAATGTTTCTGCCGCAGGTTGTGAAGTCCGCCCGCGTGATGAAGAAGGCTGTGGCCTGGCTCACGCCCTTCATGGAAGCCGAGAAAGCCGCGCTGGCCGCGGCCGGTCAGGCCGTGAAGACCCAGGGCAAGATCGTCCTCGCCACGGTAAAAGGCGACGTTCACGATATCGGCAAAAACATCGTCGGCGTTGTGCTCGCCTGCAATAACTACGAAGTGATCGACATGGGCGTCATGGTCCCATGCGAAAAAATTCTCGAACGCGCGAAAGCCGAAAATGCCGACATCATCGGTCTCAGCGGTTTAATCACGCCTTCGCTCGACGAAATGGTGCACGTCGCGCGGGAAATGGAGCGCCTCGGATTTCGTCTGCCCCTGCTGATCGGCGGCGCGACCACGAGCCGCGCCCATACCGCTATCAAGATCGCGCCACACTACAGCGAACCCGTGGTGCATGTGCTTGACGCCAGCCGCGCGGTGCCGGTGACGACCAGCCTGCTGAGCGAAGACAGCCGGGCCGCGTTCATCGAAAAGCACAACGCGGAATACGAAACCATCCGCAAAACCCACGCCGCCCCGCGTATGCCCGCCGTGCCGTTTGAAACCGCGCGCGAGCGCCGCACCCCCATCGAATGGAACTCGCGCGATATTCCCACGCCCGAATTCACCGGCGTGAGAGTCCTGAACGATTTCCCGCTCGAAGAACTGCGCGACTACATCGACTGGACGCCGTTCTTTCACACCTGGGGGCTGAAAGGCCTCTACCCGAGAATTTTCCAGCACCCCGGTCACGGAGCGCAGGCGACGCAGCTCTTCGCCGAGGGTCAGGCGCTGCTCGACAAAATCATCGCAGGCAAACTGATCTCCGCCCAGGGCATTTACGGACTGTTCCCCGCGAACGCCATCGGCGAGGATGTCGAGCTTTCAAACGGGATCAAATTCCACTTCCTGCGCCAGCAGGTGCGCGACGAAGGCCGCCCCTGCCGCTCGCTCGTCGACTTCATCGCCCCGAAAGAAACCGGCCTTCAGGATCACATTGGCGCCTTCGCGGTCACCAGCGGCATCGGCCTGAAAGAGCTTTGCGAAAAATTCCGCGCCGCCAATGACGATTACAACGCCATCATGGCGGAAGCCATCGCCGACCGTCTCGCCGAAGCATTCGCCGAATATCTGCACAAACGCGTTCGCGAAGAGTGGGGCTACGGGCGCGGTGAAGGCCTGACGAACGACGATCTGATTCAGGAGCACTATCGCGGCATTCGCCCCGCCCCAGGCTATCCCGCCTGCCCCGATCACACCGAAAAAGCCACCATCTGGCAACTGCTCGATGTCGAAGCGAAAACCGGCATCAGAATCACCGAATCGTTCGCCATGTGGCCGGGCTCGAGCGTAAGCGGCCTCTACTTCGCGCATCCCGAATCGCGCTACTTCACGGTCGGCAAAATCGACCGCGATCAGGTCGCCGACTACGCCGTACGCAAAGGCATGACCGTCGCGGAAGTGGAGCGCTGGCTGGGGTCTAATCTCAACTACGATCCCGGCAACTAAGTTGTATTACCAGCCCCTGGCTGTGCTGCTTCGTGGGGCGGGGCTTCGGCCCTGCGCGGCGAGCTTCCGCTCGTCGCCGGCCGTCTACGATCCCGCAAGCTCCCGCATAAGTTCCCCTACCTCGCGCGCCAGCCGGAATGACTCGGCAACGGCCGGCGTCTGCAGCAATCCAAGACCGCACGTTGCCGTGACCATCGCGCGCCTGGCCAAGTCCTCCGGCTCGCCCACAATCGCGGCCGCCGTCAGCCATCGCGTGAAGATCTCGGAAGCCGTGACGCCCTCCAGCACCTGCCACGTCGGAATCAGGCCATAGGCGACAACTCCGCCCTTCTGTACGAACTCCCGCGCATACCGGTCCTCGAAAAATAAATCCAGCCCCTCATGCGCATCGAACGAAACAATATCCGGCTGCGCGAGACACATCCGCCGGAACGGCTTCTCCGCGCAGCAATGTAAGCCGGCCAGAGCCCCGCGCCGCCGCGCATCGTCCAGCGTTGCCGCCAGCGCGCTGAGCCGCTTCTCTTCCGAAACGGAATTGGCGATCGTCGCATCCAGGCACAGCGCCGGTTCATCCAGAAACAGCAGCACCGGTAACCCCGCGCGGCGCAGCCGGTCGATCTGCCAGCACACCATCTGCGAAACATGAAACGCCACCGCGGAGAACAGCGCGGCGTCCACGAAGAACGGCTGATCGCGGTAGAAAAGATAAGTCGAAAGCGTGATCGGTCCTTCAATCTGCCCCTTCACCGCCACGGCTTCCCGAAAGAGCCCCGCCGTCAGCCCCGCTTCGAACGCCCCAAACCCGGCTGCATTCGACGCTGTGAGTTCTCCCGTACTGTGGTGAAGGGCCTCCACCACAGCATCGATGCGCCCCGGCCGCACCCGATACCCGTACGCCCCGCCGCGAGGTTCAATCAATCCATCGAGTATCCCCAGACCCTGCCCAATCACGCTCTCCTGCTGCGAAAGCTGCGGCAACTGAGGCCAGAAAGGAATCCGCGGCGAACATTCCGCAACCGCCTGAATCGCCTCCGGCGCCGATGCGGACGGCAAACTGCCGATGCCCGTCACCGCACCCGCTGGGCGGAACGAATTCCGATGCGCAGTCGACGGCGTCACTGGACTCATCATAAAACGCAAACAAAAATTTCAGGCCGTTAGAGAAACGACTTGTCGAGGGAGGCGATAAACTGAATGCCCGGTACTGTGCACCGGCTGAGACGCTCGTCGTTGGTAATGAAAAGATCACAGTCCGCGCTTGCGGCGCACGCGAGCTGAATCGCATCAGGAGGCTTAATCGATTTATCCTGACGCAGCAGGGCATAATGATGGGCCGCTGCTCTGTCAAATGGCAGGACGGATACTCCCGGCGTCGCGAGAAGGCGTTCGTACTTGTTTGCCCAGGCCTGATCTCCGGCGCTGAGCGGCTTCACGAGTACTTCCCCCAGTGTCATGGCCGAAGTCAGCAATTCGTCGCGCCGCTCAGACATTCGATTGAGCAACCGCCTGACCGCGCCGCCGCGCTTTCCTTCGTCTTCCAGCAGGTATATGAAAAGGCTCGTGTCGAAGAATATCCGGCTCATTCCCATCCCTGTCGAAGACGTCGAACATACTCATCGGGATCTTCGCCCTTCCAGAGTTCCCGTCCCATTCCCGCCATCCCGAAAATGCCATCGAGCCAACGGCGCTGTTGCGCGCCGCCGCTTTTGTAACGCTGTTTGGCCCATGTGAGCAGCTCCGTAAACTCCGGCGGCAGTGACTCCGGAAAAATGATTCCCTTCCGCTGCGGATGTACGTCATCGCCGGCCACGAGCAAGCGGCGCCGGTCGCCGGATGTCGCGTAGAGCGTGCGATAACGGGCCGGGCTCGGCGCCCGATTCGCCACGGAATGCGAATAGGCGTGGATTCTTACTCCCGGCCGTAATTCACGACCCGTGTTCAAACGCCTGGCCCGTTCAACGATCTCTGAAACAGAGAAATCCGCCCGCTCAGAATGCTCCCTGTGCAGCAGTGCGGTTGCGACGAAAACTTCTTCATTCACCTTGAGCGGAGGCGAGCCAATTCGCCCGGGCTGCGGTTCATTGGCTTTTAGTTTGTACATCAATTACAATGTACAGCGGGATTTGCCCGTTGTCAAAGCAGGTTTCTATCGCTCGCGAAACGCGAAAAAATGAGCGATAGAACGCGCCTCTATCGCTCATCGACAATAAAAACTGCATGCCCGCTACCGATTGGGGATGGCTGATCACTCCCGCCGAACTGCGTGGCTGGATCCTGCAGGAAACCCCCGAACTCCTCGTTCTCAATAAGCCGCCGCATGTCGTTTGTCACCGTTCGCGCCACGGCTCATGGTCGAGCCTCATCGGCGCATGCCGTGAATATCTGGACGCCGATATCCTCCGCATGCCCTTCCGCCTCGATCGCGAGACGAGCGGAGTACTGGTGCTCGCGAGAACAGAAGCGACCGGCAAGCGCCTGCAACGCGCCGTGCAGTTCCGCAACTTCCGCAAAACGTATTACGCGGTCCTGACCGGAACTCTGGAATCCGCCGTGACAATCAGCGCCGCAATCGGCCCCGACCTCGGCGCCGAATTCTATTCACGCCGCACTGTTGTCGAAGAAGGCGGCGAAGCAGCCGAAACCGAATTCATCCCCGTCGCCAGCGGCGGTGGATACACCCTCGTCCGCATCCATCCGCACTCCGGCCGCCGCCACCAGATTCGAGTCCACGCCGCTTCTCTCGGTCATCCGCTGGTCGGCGATAAACTCTACGGCCCCGATCCCTCCCTGATGCTTCGCTTCATGCGCGAGGGAATGTCCCCGGAGTTGCGCGAGCAACTCACCCTCGATCGCCAGGCCCTCCACTGTGCTCAGGTCGAATTCGAAACGGAAAAGGGATGCGAAGTATTTACCGCTCGCCCGCCCGAAGATCTCGCCAGCTTCGTCCTCACCCACATCGGTGTCGTGTGGGACGCCGCCATGTGAACTGCGCGCGCCGATGGCCTCGGACAGCCACGTGAACGCGCTTCGCATAGCGCAGCATCGGCGGTCGATGGAATTCCACCCCTCGCAAATCCCTCAGGGCCTCTTCGTTGGAGTAACAAATGCTCGCAAAACCGCGGTTAGCCCGCGCTCTGATTACCTTTTTGTGTCTCGTAGGCCGCGCACGCGAGTGCGATTCATAACTCCAAAACGATTCGTCGCTCCCATGAAACCAACTCCCGATAAGAGCAGGGCGGCACAATTTACTCACAAATGGAGATCTCAAATAATATGCCGAAATTGTTCTTTATCTTACTGGCAAGCTCATTAGTAACGCCGTTCATCTATGCCCAGGACATCGAAAATACCCGCGCAAAACCGGCGGATTGGGAAGAGGTGAATTTCGAAACCAACCAGTCCGTCATCGTCGATGGCTTTCCCAGTCTGCTTCGCCTCGCGGAACTGCTGAAAGCGCATCCGGACTATAAGGTGACGATTGTGGGACATGCGGACAATCGCGGTTCGAATCGCGTCAATGATGCTCTCTCCCTTCGCCGCGCCAATGCCGTCTCCGCCTTCCTGCAGAAATATGGCGCGACTGCGGGACAGCTTCAGACCAGCGGCGAAGGTAAGAAATCTCCCGAAGAAAACGCGCGCAACGCCAATGCGCGTTTCGTCAACCGCCGCGTCGTGATCACCGTCACCGCTCCGGACGGCATGACCATCGGCGACGGCTCCATCAATTCTGCGATCGAAGATTTTATTACCTACGCGCGCGCCCAGTTGGGCAAGATAGATAACCTGAGTACCCAGATGCAGCAGATGCAGACTCAGATTGGCAACGACACCTCGGGAATCAAACAGGACACCGCGCAGCTCAAACAGGACACCGGCGCGCTGAAGCAGGATACGTCCGCGATCAAACAGGACACTGCCGCAATCAAACAGGACACCGGGACGCTCGTACAAAGACCCGCGCCGTTGACTTCTGAAGAAACCACAAAGATCGCGCACGACGCCGCGGATTATGCCCTCACGGAATCCGCGATTCGCAACCGCAAATTCACTCTGGTCGGGTTCGATCTGGGACCTTTGTTTGCGCACGGCCGCACCGGCGACTTCACTGCCGAGCTTTTTGGAAAGGCCCTGATTCCGTTCGGCAATGGGAAAACGCAGGACAAGCCCGGCACTCATGGCTTCCAGGTGGAAGGCGATTGGGTCTATGCTCACCCCGATGCGCGCCGCAACAGCCCCAGCATCGCGGACGGCCTCAGCGACGCCATCTTCAATGCCGGCCTGGTGAACCGCTTCGGCCACATTCAGATCGGGACCTTCGCCCAGTTCGACTATGCGTCCATCAGTCTGAATCAATACCTGCCGCCCGCGGGCGACCAGGTCTTCTCACGCGGCGGAGCCTTTCTCGGCGGCGGCGTTGCCACCGTAGATTGGGTTTTCAAGGGAGGAACGTTGGGAGTCTTCGGCGCGAAAGGCTTCAAAGACACCTCGAATGTCA
>CAZWTH010000074.1:0-5711 GCA_964636715.1 uncultured Solibacteraceae bacterium
AGGAGAAGGCGATGAAGGTATAACCGAAGGGCTTCTTCGAGGAGAAGGTCGAGATGACTTCCGAGATCACGCCCATGGAGGGCAGAATCATGATGTAGACCGCCGGGTGCGAGTAGAACCAGAACAGGTGCTGGAACAGCACCGGGTCTCCGCCGTACGCGGGATCGAAGAAGCCGATGTGCAGACCGCGTTCGAGAACCAGGAGGAACAGCGTCACGGCGATGACCGGCGTGCCGAGAATCATGATCGCGCTGGTGGCGTACTGGCCCCACACGAACAGGGGCAGACGGAACCAGGTCATGCCGGGAGCGCGCATGCGGTGCGTCGTGACGATGAAGTTCAGACCGGTGAGAATCGAGGAGAACCCGTTGATGAAGATACCGAGTCCGGCGGCCACCACGTAGCCGTTTGAATAGGAGCTGCTGAAGGGCGTGTAGAACGTCCACCCGGTGTCAACGCCGCCCGTGATCAGAACGTAGAGCGTGAAGATGCCGCCGAGCAGGTAAATATACCAGCTCAGCAGATTGATACGGGGAAACGCCAGATCCTTCGCGCCGATCATCATGGGCAGGAAGAAGTTGCCCAGCACGGCCGGAATGGAGGGGATCAGGAAGAAAAACACCATGATGATCCCGTGCATCGTGAACACCTTGTTGTAGGTATTCGAGTCGAAGAGATCTCCCGCCGGCGTGGCCAGCTCCATGCGGATCAGGCCCGCGAAAATTCCACCAAGAGCAAAGAAGAGCGAGACGACGATCAGATACAGAATCGCAATGCGCTTGTGATCTTTCGTCAGCAGCCAGCTTTTGAGGCCGGTCTCAGCGTTGAGATAATTTTTCGGTTCTGCTATTTGAGGAGGCGCCGTAATCATTGTTGTTTCCCTGTTGCCGCGGAAGGCCGGGAGCCGCCCGCGGGCGCTTTGTACTCGGACTCGGGCAACGCCATGGGCCCGGTCTTCTGGATATCGGAGGGCTCCTTGGCGAGAGGACGTTCGGAAACTACACCGTTCGGATTCCCCATCGACTTGATGTATTCGATCAGTTTCAGCATACCTTCATCGCTGATGAGGCCCTTGAAGGTAGGCATGATGCGGTCGTAACCGGCGACGATCTTCGCCTGCGGATAAAGCACGGATTCGCGAATATACGATTCGTCGGCGCGGATGCGGCTGCCGTCCGAAAGGTCGACGTTCATGTTGTAGACGCCGTGGAGGTCCGGAGCGCGGCCGTGACCGTCAGGCATGTGGCAGTTGCCGCAGCCGAGCTGGCGGAACAGGCTTTCGCCGTCTTCGGCCATGGAACCTTCGCCGTTACCCTGCGCCAGCCACTTGTTGTAGTCTTCCACGCTCATCACGTAGATGGTGCCGACCATGCCGGAGTGCTTGGTGCCGCAGTATTCGGCGCAGAATAGATGATACTGGCCGACTTTGGTGGGCCGGAACCATTCGGTCGTATAACGTCCGGGCAGCACGTCCGTTTTGGTGCGGAACGCGGGGACGTAGAAATCGTGGATCACGTCTTCCGAAGTCAGGGTCAGCCGGATATTGCGATTTACCGGAATGTGGAGCTCGTTGATTTCGCGGGCGCCTTCGAGGTGCTGGACCTTCCACATCCAGCGCTTGCCGGTGACATAGACATTCAGGGAGTCCTTCGGCGGCCGCGACTCCTGGAACATGATGCTGGCGCCCCAGGCGAACATGACAAGCGAAAGGCCGAGCGGGATGACGCTCCAGGCGATTTCGAGAAGCATGGCGCCGATGCCGTGATCGTCGGTATGCGCAGCGACGGTAACGCCGGGCCGCTTGCGATATTTGACGGCGAAAAAGATGATGAGAAACGCGACCAGCACCGAGAAAAAGGCGCTGATCACGATCATGTATCCGTAGAGGCCGTCAACCTGCGTGGCAAAGTTCGACGCCGACTCCGGAAATAGCTGGAAACTCTTCGATTCCAAAATCATCAGGCGGACTGCTTCCCTTTCTTCCGGCTATCCCGCCGTATGCTGATTACCACGAAGCCACCCAGCGCGAGAGCGGTAGCGGCGCCCACGACCCGCAACAGACCGAGTGCGAATGGCGTATATTTCGCGGACTCCGGGTCGAAGTGGTAGCAGAACAGCAGGACCTGATCGACCATTGTGCCGATCGTTCCATGCGAGGCGTCCACCAGCCCGAGTCTGAGATCTTTGGGCGAATAATCGATGCCCATGAAATACTTCGAAAGCCTGCCCTCGGGAGTCGCCACGTAGATTGCGCTGGCGTGCGCGAACTGAGCGGTGTGCGCATCCCAGACGTAGGTGAATCCAACGGCTTCCGTAATTTTTTTGATACTGTCAAGCGAACCCGTCAGGAAGTGCCAGGAGTCAGCCGTTTCCGGATGGCCATAGGCCTTCACGTAGTTCGCTTTCTTCTCCGAAGCTTCCTTCGTCCCTTCGCGGGCGTCGAAGCTGACGACGACGACATCGTAATCCTTGCCCGGGGTCATGGTCAGGACGCGCGCGGCGCGCACCAGTCCGTTGAGAACCTGGGTGCAGAGCATGGGGCACTCGTAATAAACGAGCGTCAGGACGACGGGGCGCTTGCCGGTGAAATACTGGCCGAGCTTCACCTGATTGCCGTGATCGTCAGTGAAGACGGTATCGAGCGGCAACTGGCTATTGAGCTTCTGCCTGATATCGACGTGGGCGAGCGGCGTGGGCCGGTCCTGTCCACGCATATTCAGCAGATCCTGCGCGGGCAGGTCATGCTCTTTCGTGAAGGCCGGCTCACCGGTATCCCAGGCCGTGCCATACAACATGCCTGTTGAGAGCATGCCAGCGCCTGCGAGAGCCAAAACCGGGATGTAACGAGACAACTTCATTGTTATTGCGAAATCTTTTCGAGCGTTTTACCGCCGCTGGCGTCGGACGGCATCATGCGATACCCGTCATTGGAACCGCCGGCGGGACTGACCTTCACGGCGATGCCTTTGCCCGCAGCGGCGTTGGCGGCCACCATGTCGATCGCCTGATCGATCGGGATCCGGACAGTGCCCTTCGCCTGATCGACCCATCCATAGCTGGAAAGCAGCGCGTCTTCATCGTCGTGCATGGCTTTCAGCTCACGCTGCGGATCGCCCTGCAGTCTGGGACCTTCGGGGACCTGCTGTTTTTCCGACATCATGGCCGACGGCGACGGGGGATTGACCTTGTCTTCCCGATGCGCGAACCAGGCAAACAGAGCATACATGGCAGCGGTGGTCGCGATGAAGGCAATGAGCAGACCGACGCCGAAACCGGTGATCTGGACGATATTGACGTCTTTCCGCTCGAATGAAACCTGCGGATTATCGTCAGCGTGCTTGTGCTCACCCCGGTCGTGCCGGCCGAACTCTCCGTGCTGATCGGGCGGGCCGCCGTGGGGCCTAATGGGATTTGCCATGATTCAAAGCCTTTTGAAGATCCGGAGCTCCGGTGGGCAGCAGCGACGGCATGGTCTGGAGATTCCGGAAGAACATTGCGAGCCAGAGGCCGCCAAACCCGATGGGAGCGAGAATATCGAGGATCGAGATCGAGAAGTGAATGTCCACGATGCGCTTCGCGAAATTCGGCTCGACGAAGACGAACACGTCCACGGCGTGGATGATCACCATATAGATCGCGACCGCCGTAATGGAGCGAAGATTTTTCTTGATCGGCTGCCACAGCAAGAGCAGGAAGGGGAGGCAGAAGTGGCCGATCAGAACGACCAGACCGACCCAGCCCCAGCCGCCATTCCAGCGCTTGATGTACCAGATGATTTCTTCGGGCAGGTTGCCGGACCACGTGATCAGCAACTGCGAGAACTGGAGATAGGCCCAGAGCATGGTGACGGCGAGCAGCAGTTTGCCGAGGTCATGCAGATGCTTTTTCGTGAGCGCCTGCTCGAACGGAGCGAACTGCGCCAGAACCCCGAGTATGGCGACCGCGATGGCGAGCGCGCTGAAGGCCCAGCCGATGACAACCATGAAGCCGAAGACGGTGGAGTACCAGTGGGGCTCGAGCACCATCACGTAGTCGATGGCGCACCACGTCATGAACAGGAACAGGAGAGGAACGCCGGGGCCGCTGAGCTTTTCGAGCTTCGAGGAAAATTCCATCGATTTCGTTTCGGCTTCCTGGCGCGACCACTTCAGCAGGAAAAACGTGACCGCAACGAGAAACACCGCATAGACCACGAAGCGGAGATAAACGAAGGGCATGTTGAGATACAGGCTTTTGGCCTGGATCATCGCATCCGCCTGTCCTTCTTTGGTGGTCCACCAGTAGAGGGTTTCGTGACCGAGCAGGAGCGGGATAAAACCGAGAACGAAGAGGTAGAGAGTTTTCGCGCCAGCCTCAAGCGGCTTGCGGATCATGATGCCCCAGGCGCCGCCGGTGAGGTACTGGGTCATCAGCATGAGCAGGCAGCCCACGCCAGCCCCGAACCAGAGCCAGAAGCCGACGAGGTAAGAGCGGAAGAACTGCTGAGTGCCTCCGGCGCCGCCGGTAAACAAGCCGACCAGCAGCCCGGCCAGTCCGAGAAGGCCGGCGAAGGATGCGATGTGCTGATAGCGACGCAGCGTGCCGATCAGCGCCGGGGCGGTTTCGTAACTTTGTTCCGTCGTCGTCATTTTTTCTCTTGCTGGCTGTTGCTGTTATAAACACCGGCGCCGAAAGACCCCGGTACGCCCGCCGGAGTGGCCGGCTGGGCCGGGAAGTTATTGAAGTCCTTATCCGGCGGAGACATGGGCTCGGCCTGCATGGCCTCCTTCATCTCCTGGCTCATGGGAGCCCCCGCCTGCGGCAGATGAGCGCGGGCGTCGGCCGAAAGATCGTTCACGCTGGCGTCCTCGGAATACTGGAGGGCCCGGATGTAGGCGACGATCGCCCAGCGGTCGCGCACCTGAATCTGCTGCGAGTAGTTGAGCATGGCGCCGTAGCCATTGGTGATCACATCGTAGAAATGTCCGACGGCGGCATTGCGGAGGCGCTCGATGTGATAAGAAGGCGGCTGCTTGAAACCGCGGCGCTCCACCATGCCGAGGCCATTTCCAAGACGGCCATGGCAGGGCGAGCAGTAGATGTCATACCGCTGGTGGCCGCGATCGAGAAGAGCCTTATCGACCGGGAGCGGAAACGCATCGATCTCTTTGCCGGTGGCGTCTTTGCCTTCGTAATACGCGGTGTCTTCGTGGAGCTCGCCGCGGGCGATGGTGCCATCGAGTTCGGGACGTCCACTGCGGCCATCGGCGAAAAAGTCGCTGGGGCGCTGCGGTTTAAATTTGGGCTGATCCTGCATGTCGAGGCGGGAGCATCCGGCAAGGAGTGCCGCCGCGGCAAGCGTGATCGCCGGTAAGGAGCGACGGAGCATTACGGATTCACCTCCGACACGCCTTCCGGGCCGAGGCTTTCGAGAAACGACATAGTGGCCTGGCGCTCGAACTTCGGATCCGCGGCTTCGATACAGAGGAAGAACTTATTGCGGGACGCATTGGCGAACCGGTCCACGTTAAAGACCGGATGATACGGACGGGGAAGTCCGTTCATCAGGAGCATGCTGATCGCGGCTGTAAGACCGCCGATCAGAATGGTGAGCTCGAACGTGATCGGGATAAACATCGGGACGCTGACGAGCGGACGGCCGCCGATATCGAGCGGGAAGGCAATGGCGCACCAGCAGCAGAGACTAAAGCCCCCGATGGCGCCAGCGAGGC
>CAZWTH010000075.1:0-8125 GCA_964636715.1 uncultured Solibacteraceae bacterium
CTGGAAACCGAGCCGGTTCGACGGCCGGACGCGCGGGGGCATGCCGGCAGAGGCGAGCCTGAGCGGGCGTCTGATCAGTGTACGCATCGGACGGGGGAAGTCGCAGGAGTGGCTGCATGTATTCACCACTCTGGAACTGCCGCAGCAGGAGGTGCTGGCGCTCTACGGCAAACGCTGGAACATCGAAACGGATCTGCGTTCGCTGAAGCGGACGGTGGGTCTGAATCATATTGCGGCCCGCAACCAAAGCATGATGGAGAAGGAAGTCCTGACCGCAATGGCCGCCTACAATCTGGTGCGCGCGGTTATGGCGCTGGCGGCGCACCGGCATCAGCTCTCGCCGCGTCAGCTCAGCTTTACCTTCGTGCTGAACGTGGTCAATGCCCGATGGCCCCGGCTACAAGCCGCTCAAGATGCCGAAGCCTATCGTGACGAAGTGCATGAAATGATTGACGCCGCCGCTCAGGGCAAACATCCCAAACGACGCAAACGTCGCAACTTCCCCCGCGCCGTCTGGGGTCACGGATTCCACTTCCCGCTTCGCAAAGCAAAGGGACCAAATGCCTGACCACTATTTAAGTGGCATTAGGTTGGAAACCTGCGGCCGATTGTCAAATCGACCAGCGCGATTCACAATCGCGCGCAGGATCTCATCCTGCCCCACAGTCCCCTACCAGACCCGGCACGCATTCGCCGAAACCATCGGCTTCGCCGCCGGGCAACTGAACGCTTTCTGGAACTCCGGCATGTTCTTCACCACGCCGTTCGCGCGATCGCGATCGATCGCATGCGGATCGGTCTGCGCGGAAAGCTGCTCCACTTCCGGGGTCGAGTTGCTGCACCACGTCTGCCCAAATGAAAGGAAGAACCGCTGTTCCGTGGTGAAGCCATCCTCGGGCGGCAGAGTGCGGCCCGCCAGCGCATTCATCAGCGCCATATAAGCCAGCCGGGTACCGCCGTTATCCGCCGTATTCTCGCCCAGCGTCAGTTTCCCGTTCAGGTGCACGCCGTTGCCCACCACGAAATCCGAATATTCCTTCACCAGGCAATCGGCCTTCGTTTCGAAAGCCTTCGCATCGGCCTCGGTCCACCAATCCTCCAGATTTCCCTTCGCGTCGAACTGACGGCCTTCGTCATCGAACCCGTGCGTCAGTTCATGCCCGATAATCGCGCCGATCGATCCCAGGTTGGCCGCGTCGTCAGCCGTTTTGCTGAAGAACGGCGGCTGCAGAATACCGGCCGGGAAGTTGATGTTATTCATCTGCGGATCGTAATAAGCGTTGATCGTCGGCGGCGTCATCTGCCATTCGAGGCGATCCACCGGCTTTCCGATCTTTTGCAGCTGCCGGTTGACTTCGAATTCATTGGCGCGCAGCGAATTCCCCAGGGCGTCGCCCCGGACAACCGTCAACGCGGAATAATCGCGCCACTTATCCGGATACCCGATCTTGTTCGTAATCGCCGCCAGCTTTTCTTCCGCCTTCTTCTTCGTTTCCGGCGTCATCCAGGTAAGCTGATTGAGATCCTGCGACATCGCAGCCTCGATCTTCTTCACCATTTCAAGAGTGCGGGCCTTGCCGTCCGCCCCGAACGTCTTCTCCACGTAAGCCTTGCCGAGCGCTTCGCCCAGATCGACGTCCGTCGCGTGCACACACCGCTTCCAGCGCGCCTTCTCCTCTTTTTGACCGGCGAGGAACGTGCCATCGAACGCGAACACCTCCTTATCGAACGCTTCCGGCAGCACCTGCGATTGCGCATCCACCAGATGCAGCTTCAGATAGGTCTTCCATGTCGCGAGGGGCTCGCTCTTGATCAACTCTTCCTGCGCCTTAAAGAAATCCGGCTCGGCCGCGTTGATCTTTTCCATTTTCGGCGCCTTCAGGCCGGCCCAATACTGAGTCCACGCGAACGAATCGGAAAGCGCCTCGAACTGCGCCATCGTCATCATGTGGTACTGCGACGCCGGATCGCGCCGGGCAGTCACGTCCGCCGACGCCTTCGCCATCCCCGTTTCCAGCTTCATCACCGCCGCCGCCTGCTCATCCGCCTGCGCCTGCGAAACGCCCATCAATTTCAGCAGCCGCGCCAGATGCGCCACGTATTCCTTCCGGGTCGCCACGGTGCGCGCATCGTCGCGAAAATAGAAATCCCGCTCCGGGAGCCCGAGCCCGCCCTGATCCGCATTGCCGATCACCGCCGTCGAATCCTTCAGATCCTGGCCGGAATAGATATTGAACAGCACGTTCACGCCAAGCCGATGCAGGTGCGCCAGCACCGGCGCCAGATCCCGCGGCGACTTCATGGCGTCGATCGCGTCCAGTTCCTTCTTCAGCGGCGCAAGCCCGCGCGAGTCGATCGCCTTCTGGTCCACGCAGGAAGCATAGTAATCGCCGATCTTTTGCGTATCGGCGTCGCGGTTCTTCGCGGCCGCCGCGGCTTCCAGAATGCCGCGCAGAATCAGGCGATTCCGCTCGTTCAGCTCGCTGAAACGGTTCCAGACCGCCTGATCGGCGGGAATCGGATTGTTCTTCAGCCATGTCCCGCACGCGTATTGGTAGAAGTCCGTGCAGGGATCCGCACTGCGATCGATCGCCGCGGGATCGAAGACCTTCGAGTCTTTCACAGCCTGATCGGCGGGCGCCGCCGCAGTCTGCGCAAAAGCGGCTGCGGCCAGCGCCGCGCCGGTGAGCGCCAATCGGAAGATCTTCATATACGGCATATACGGCCATTCTGCCACGAACGGACGCAAAAATGTTCCTGTAGGTGGTCAACAGGACTGGCGGCGTGGCGAAACCGCCGTTTTTGAGAGCGCGTCTCCGCCTCAACTCTCGTATAATTCAGGCGATGCGTTCCCTCCCGGTTGTCATCCTCGCGAGCCTCTGCGCCGCCTCCTGCTCCCATCGCGCTTCCCCGGCGGATTTCTCGAAAATGACAGAAGAGTTCGTCTACACCACCCTTTCGTTCTCGCCCGTCTTCGCGTCCGGCCAGGGGCTCCACGAATACAACAACGTGTCGTTCGACACCCAGCTCGACGACGTCAGCGGCCAGGCCATCCAGAAGCAGCGCAATTTCCTGGCGGATTTTCACAAGCGCCTCCAGGCGCTCGACCGGAATTCCCTCTCCCCCGAAGACCGCGCCGACTACGACATCATGGACACTCAGATCGGACTCTCGCTCTTCGATCTCGATATCGCCCGTAGCTATCAGCACAGCCCCCAATCGTACGTCGAGCTGATCGGAACCGCTCTCTACAATCCTTTGCTGCTCGATTACGCTCCGAAGGACCAGCGTTTCGGCCACATCATCGCCCGCATGAAGCAGGTCCCGGCGTTCCTCACCAACGCACAGCGCCAGCTCCGTGGCATGCCGGAGATCTGGCGGAATGTGGCCATCGAGGAGAACGAGGGCAATATCGATCTCATCGACAAAACCCTGCGCGCCGAAGCGCCGGCATCGCTGAAAGATCAGTACAACGACGCGGCGACGGCGGCCATCGACGCTCTTCGCGCATTTAGCCATTCCCTCAAGACCGCTCATGCGAATCCAAACGATTCCGGCCCCGACTGGCGGCTGGGCGCTGACCGCTACGCCACCAAATTCCGTCTCGCGCTCGCCACCGACCGCACGCCGGATCAGGTTCTCGCCGACGCCGAAGCCCGCCTCAAAGCCGTGCGCGCGCAGATGCTGCAGCTTTCCCTCCCGCTCCATGCGAAGTGGTTCGCCGGCCACAAAGAGCAGGATGAGAACACCGTGATCGGCGAGGTCCTCAACCACATCGCGCAGGATCATTCCACGCCCGCCAGCTACATGGATGACGCGCGCAAAGATCTTGACCAGGCCCGCAATTTCACGCGCGAGAAAAACCTGCTGACTCTTCCCGGCAGCAGCAATCTTCAGGTCATCGCGACGCCTGAATTCGAGCGCGGCATCTACGCGGTCGGCGGCTTCAATCCCGCGCCGGTCTTCCAGCCGCAGCTCGGAGCCTACTTCTGGATCACCCCGATTCCGCCGGATTGGCCGAAGGAGCGCGTGGAATCGAAGCTCCGCGAATACAATTTCTACAACCTGCAACTGCTGACGATCCACGAAGCGATGCCCGGCCATTACGTGCAGGGCGAATTCGCCAATCAGGTGCAGCCGAAGATTCGCGGCGTGCTGCGCGCGCTCTTCAGCAATGGCCCCTACGTGGAAGGCTGGGCGCAATACATCACGCAGGTGATGCTCGACGAGGGCTACATGAACAGCGCGCCCGAGCTGCGGCTGACCTTGCTCAAGCAGGAGCTTCGCGTCGACGCCAACGCCATCATGGATATCCGCCTCCAGACCAATCGCATGACGGATGACGAAGCCATGAATCTCATGGAGAAGCAGACTTTCCAGGAGCACGAAGAAGCCGTCGCCAAGCTCCAGCGGGCGAAGCTGTCATCGACGCAGCTCCCCACGTACTTTACCGGCTGGCGCGACTGGCTGCGCGTGCGCGAACTCGTGAAAAGCGCGAAGGGCGCCTCGTTCTCGCTGAAAGATTTCCACGACGCCGCGCTCAAAGAAGGTGGCGTCCCGCTGCCTGTTCTGGCCCATCTCCTCACCGGCAGGGACCTGCAGTGACGTACAAAGCGAAGGTCGATTGGTGGATTGCCCTGGCGATTCTCTCTGCCATTGCGATTCCCGCCCTGTCCGCAATAACGCAGCGCAAGCCGTCGCTGGCTGTTCCGCCGGTCATCCTCACGTTGTTGATGCTGCTCTTTGCCTGGCCGCAAAAGTATGAAACCAGCGGCGATGCCCTCCGGATTCGCGCTGGACTCACAACGCGCACCATTCCCTGGCCGTCCATCACGAGGGTAAGTGCCGCCGAGGAGCGGGGAGTTTCATTCGCGCTCTCATCGGATCGCATTGTCATTGACTATTCCGGCGGCAAAGTCCTGATCGCCCCCGCGGATCAGGCTCGATTCTTTGACGACGTCGCCTCGCATTGTCCGCAACTCTCGCAGCGAGGCATGGATCTCACGATCGCCTTCAATTAATCCATCACGTCATGAAAGCCTGGCTCAACCGCAACATCTGGGGGATGACCGTCACCAGCTTCCTCTCTGACGCCTCGCACGAAATGGTGATGGCGGTTCTGCCTGGCTTTCTCCCCATCATCCACGTCGCTGCCGCCGCGCTCGGCTGGATCGAAGGCGCGTCGGACGGCGTCGCCAGCTTTCTGAAGTTATTCGCCGGCTGGTATTCCGATAAGATCGGCCACCGCAAGCGAATGGTCGTCACCGGCCAGTTCTTCACGGGCACAGGCCTCTCGCTGTTCGCCCTTGCGAACGGCTGGGGCATGATCCTCGCGGGCCGTATGGTGAGCTGGTTCGGGCGCGGACTGCGCGGCACTCTTCGCGACGCCATGCTCTCCGAATCGGTCGCGCCGGAATTCCGCGGCCGCGCCATCGGTTTCCATCGCACCGGCGACACGCTCGGCGCGATTGTCGGCCCGCTGCTCGGCCTCGCGTTGCTTTCGCGGTTGCAAATCAACGCGGCTCCGGACACGCCCTTCCGCGCGATCTTTCTGCTCTCCCTGATTCCCGGCGTCGCCGCGCCGCTCGCGTTTCTGATCATGGTGAAGGAAACCCGCCGGCTGCCGCGGCCCTGGCTGAACTTTCTCCACTCGGTCGGTGAGTTGCCCCCGGCATTCCGCCGCATGCTGATCGCGGTCGGCCTCTTCGGCAGCGGCGATTTCTCCCCTGCTCTCCTGATCCTCGCCGCCGCCACGCTGCTGCGTCCGCAATACGGCGCGGTGCGCGCGGCGGAGATCGCGGCTCTGCTTTACGCCGTACGAAACACGATCTACGCCACCGCATCCTATCCGGTCGGCTGGCTGGCGGACCGCCAGCGCAAAGCGCCACTGCTCGCCGCCGGATATCTCTGCGGCGCCCTCACCGCCGCTCTCGCCGCGTGGATGTTCGCCTCCGGATCAGCCAGCATTCCCGCTCTCGCCGTCACTTTCGTCATTGCGGGAATTTTCGCGGCCGCGCAGGACACGCTCGAAAAAGCCCTCCCGCCCGACATCACCGACCCCGAAATCCGCGGCACTGTCTACGGCTCGCTCGGCGCCGTCAACGGTATCGGCGATCTGGTTTCGAGCGCGCTGGTAGGCACCCTGTGGACCGTTGTCTCACCAGGCATCGCTTTCACCGCCGCCGCTGGCCTCATGCTCGCGGGCTCGCTTTGCGTCCTGGTGCTGATTCGATAAGATCGTTTCGCAATGCCCCGCCATCTTCTGCTCCTCTTCCTCATCTGCGCCACCGCGTTCTCGCAAACCGATCCGAAGAACCAGCGTTACTCCACGCTGACCGGCATCACGCCCGCCAACATCTCGAAACTCGGCGGAACCTGGACATTTCACGTCGCCGATGGCGTCGCCAACGCCAATCTCGAAGCCACGCCGGTGGTCGTCGATGGCGTCATGTATCTGCCCGGCTCGGCAGGCACGATCCTCGCGCTCGACGCCGCCACCGGCGAGTTGAAGTGGAAATACAAACCGCAGCCCGGCGGACCGCGCGGAGGCACGAACCGCGGCGTCGCAGTCGGCGACGGCAAGGTTTTCTCGACCGGCGGCGGTAACACCCTGATCGCCCTCGATCAGAAAACCGGCGACCTTCTCTGGACCACCAAAGTCGGCGACCGCGGTACGACCGTCGCGCCCGCGCTCTATTACGACGGCCTGGTCTACATGGGCACATCCGGCGGCGAAGGCGGCATCCGCGGCTTCTTCGGCGCATTCGACGCCAAAGACGGCAAGCAGGTCTGGGGTTTCTGGACCATCCCCGGCCCCGGCGAAAAAGGCCACGAAACATGGGAAGGCGATTCCTGGGAACGCGGCGGCGGGCCGATATGGACCAGATCCGCCATCGATCCCGAACTCGGCATGATCTACGCGCCGGTCGGCAACGCCTGGCCCGATACCGATGGCTCGAAGCGCGGCGGCGACAATCTCTACACCGCCTCCGTCGTCGCGCTCGATCTCAAAACCGGCGCATATCGATGGCACTTCCAGGAAGTACATCACGACGTCTGGGATTACGACAACGCTGCCTCACCTGTTCTGGCCGACATCACCTATCAGGGCCGCCCGCGCAAGATCCTGATCCACGCCGGCAAAACCGGCTTCACCTATATTCTTGATCGCACCAACGGCAAGCCGCTCGTCGGCATAGACGAAAAGCCGGTCCCGCAGGAAGAGCGCATGAAGACGGCAAAGACGCAGCCGTATCCCGTCGGCGATTCCTTCGTCCCCACCTGCCCCGAGCCGGATAACGTTCCACCCGGCATGAAAGAAGCCTGCGTCTTCGGCGCCTACTGGGATGCGCCGGTCGTCATCGCGCCCGGCACGCTCGGCGGCATCTCCTGGGCTCCGATGAGTTTCAGCCCGCGCACCGGCCTGGTCTATGTTCCCGGCGCAATCACCAATGCGCTGTTCACGCTCGGCGGCGGATTCGTCCGCCCCACAAACGAGCCACGCTCGGGCACGCTCACAGCAATCAATCCCACCACCAACAAGATCGTCTGGCAAAAACGCATGAAGTTCCCGATCGCCGCGGGCAGCGGCCTGCTGAGCACTGCGTCCGGGCTCATCTTCCACGGCGAACCCGACGGACGCCTGGTCGCTTACGACATCAAAAACGGCAACGAGCTCTGGTCCTTCCAGACCGGTGCGGGAGCCGACGCGCCGGCTATCACTTACGAAGTGAAAGGCCAGCAATACGTCGCCATCATCGCGGGCGGCAGTTCCTTCAATCTCTCCCAGCACGGCGACGCGCTCTGGGCCTTCAAACTCCGCGGCGCGATCCCACCCGCGCCCGCGCCCGCAGAACCACCACTCCGTCAACCCGCGCCAGCTCCTCGGGGCGGAGGGCGCGGCGCGAGCAGCCGCTGAGACGGGCCTCGTTGAGAACCCTCGGCGCGGCGATCGCCGCCCTTTGTAACCTTATGCCACGTTGATAACTACCGGCTGAAAGCCGGTAGAATCCTTAGCGACTGAAAGTCGCGGTTGCGGCTAAAGCCGCCTGAAGGCGCCCGGCTACAAGCCGGCTCAAGGCTTGGCGGTCGCGGTGATTTTAAACGAATCGTCGTCTTCGTCCCA
>CAZWTH010000076.1:0-2750 GCA_964636715.1 uncultured Solibacteraceae bacterium
TCCAGCTCAAGGCGTCGCTCACGCAAAGCAACGTGACCGATTCCTTCATTATGCCTGTCGCGATTTACGTCGAACTGGACGGTGGCCGCACAGCTCGTCTCGGGTCAGTAGTCGTCAAAGGAAACAACACGCTTAGCGACATTAATGTCGTTCTGCCCGTCAACCCCAAGAAGGTGATGATCAACGCGACCTACGACGTCCTCGCTTACGAATAACGCTGCATTAACGCGTTTGCGGAGCCGGTTCCTGCGCCGGTTCCGCGGCGCGCTTCGTGGTGATCTTCACCCGCGCGATCCGATTCCGGTCCATCTGCTGCACCGTGAATGTATGATTCGCATACGTCACCGTATCGCCCGGCGACGGCACGTACCCCAGCTTCAGCAAAATGAATCCCGCCAGGGTCTCGAAACCCGTATCGCCCGGCAGCCGCACTCCATACTGCGACGCGAGATCGAGAATGCTCGTTGTCCCATCCACTTCGACCACCGGAGCCCCCGGAGCCGGCAGCACGCGACGCACGTCATGTTCATCGCCGATCTCACCGAATACCTGCTCGAGCACATCTTCCATCGTGATGACGCCGGAAATCGTCCCGAACTCATCCACCACAATCGCCAAATGCGTGTGCAGGCCGCGAAATTCATCCACCAACTGATGCAGGGGCTTCGTCTCCGGCACCACCAGCGGCTTGCGCAAGTAACGCCGCAGCACAAACGGCCGAGCCGGCCGCCGATTGTCATTCGCGGTTTTACGCTCACGCCAGGCCGGCATCAAATCCTTGTAATGCACCACGCCGATGATGTTCTCCGGCGTATCCTCATACACCGGGAGCCGCGAGTACTTATGTTCCATCGCGATCTGCAGCAGTTCATCGAGCGTCGCCGTCACCGGCACACTCACGATGTCCACGCGCGGCGTCATGATCTCCCGAGCGTACACGTCCTTCAATCGCAGCAGCCGGCTCATCGTCTCTTCTTCGAACTGCTCCAGGTGCCCTTCGCGCCCGCTAGCCTCGATGATGAACTTCAGCTCCTCTGACGAATGCCCGCCGCCATGCCGCCATTTGATTCCCAGCAAACGCGACAACCCTGTCGCCGCGCTCTCCACGATGTAAACGAACGGCGACGAAATCCGGTCGAACACAATCAGTGGCGGCGCCACCAGCAGCGCCAGCTTGTCCGCCTGATCCAGCGCGAGATTCTTCGGCACCACCTCGCCCACAACCACGTGGAAGAAACTCGTCAGCATGAATGCCAGCGCGTAAGCGATCCAGTGGATTACATGCTCGGACTGCGGCGTCATCAGCGCTGAAAATGCCGGACGGATCACCTCGAAGACGGTCTCCTCTCCAGCCCAACCCAGCGCCAAACTTGCCAGCGTCACGCCGACTTGCGTCACGCTCAATAGCCGCTCCGGATTTGACAATAAATCGAGCGCCGCACGCGCCCCAAGATTTCCCTGCTTGGCGAGTTCTTCCAGCTTCGACCGGCGCGCGACCACCAGCGCGACCTCCGCGGCGGAGAAGTACGCATTCAGCGCAACGATCGCAAAGAAGATGATGAATCGGAGTGACATTCGCTACAATCGAGCCGTGCACTCTAACACGCCTGTATTACGGGCGATCAATCTGAGCATAGCGGTTTTATTGCTGGTTCTCATTCTTGGGGCGTATTGGTTCGTGTGGCGCGCACTGCCCCAAACAGCGGGTGAAATTACCGCTCCAGTCTCCGCGCAGGCTTCTATTGTCCGCGATTCGAAAGGTGTCCCGCATATCAGCGCGAAGACCTGGCAGGACGCGGTCTTCCTGCAGGGCTACGCGACCGCGCAGGACCGCATGTGGCAAATGGACGCGATGCGCCGCCTCGCCGCCGGTGAACTCTCCGAAGTGATCGGACCCGCGACTCTCGAACAGGATCGCGAAGCTCGCCGCATGCGCCTTCCGCAACTAGCCGAGTCGCAGGAGCGCGCCCTCACGCCGGATGCGCGCGAAGTTTACGCCGCTTACGCCCACGGCGTGAACTACTATCTCGAAACCCATCGCGGCAAACTCCCCATCGAATTTTCTGTACTGCGCTACGATCCTCGTCCATGGCGCGTCCGCGACAGCCTCCTGATCGGACTCCACATGTCGCGCTTGCTCACCACTTCTTGGCCCGAAGAACTCCGTAAGCTCCACATGCTCGAAAAGGGCGACCGCGCGAAAGTCGAGGCACTATACCCGCCGCGTTTGGCCACCGAAGCCGCGCCGGGTTCGAACGCCTGGGCTATCTCGGGAGCCCACAGCACCACAGGCAAACCGATCCTCGCCGGCGATCCTCATCTCGAATACTCGCTGCCGTCCACCTGGCACATGGTGCACCTCAAAGCCGGGGATCTCGACGTTACCGGAGCCGCGCTGCCCGGCATCCCCGCTGTGCTCATTGGACACAACCAGCGCATCGCCTGGAGTCTGACGAATCTCGAATACGACATGCAGGATCTCTATCGCGAGCGCCTCGACGGCAACGGCCGCTACACGTATCGCGGGCAGCCCCAGCAGGCGCAAGCCGAGCGCAGCGTCATCAATGTCAAAGGGCAGAAGCCCGTTGAGGTCGTGACGTTGGTCACGCGCCACGGTCCTCTATCGATCAGCGATCAAAACCAGTCCTTCGCTCTGCAGTGGCTGGTTGCTGGAGCGGAGGGCGCTGTCGACTTCCCGTTCCTTGCGCTGAATCAGGCGCACAATTGGGAGGAGTTTAACGCCGCGCTCG
>CAZWTH010000077.1:0-14152 GCA_964636715.1 uncultured Solibacteraceae bacterium
CCTTCTGCTGCGCCGCCGCCAGATCCACCTGATTGGTGCCGATACAGAAGCAGCCGAGCCCCACCAGCTTTTCCGCCGCGTTGAGCACTTCGGCGGTCATCTGGGTGGCGGAGCGAATGCCGATAAAGGCGGCCTTCTTCACCGCCGCCAGCAGTTGCTTCTCCGGCAGCGATTTCGGGTGATATTCAATGTCGCTGTATCCGTCGGCGCGAAACGCATCGACGGCGCTCTGATCCACGCCTTCGAGCAGCAGTACGTGGATTTTGTCTTTATCGAGAGAAGTGGTTTTCACGAAGCGAATAGGGTTCCTATAAAGACCGATGCCGCGCGAAGCCCCGAAGATTCCGGGACTTCGCGCGGCGTCGGTTGACTGACCTGCAATGCGGCGTCGCCGATTACCTCGGGCAGCCGGCCTTCGAGACGGCGGCCGACGGAACGGCGGTCGCGCCCGAGAGTTCAGACGGGGTCTGAGCGCCGCTCGGAATGATCCAGACTTCGACGCGCCGGTATTCGGCGTTCTTGTCGGATTCCCGGATTCCCTGGCCCGCCCGTTCCTTCACATTCGTGGAGGAACCGCAGAGCGCGGGACGCGGCGTGGAGCTCTGATCCGTACCGGCATTCTTCATCAGGATGCGGGAGAGATCGAGTGACGGGCAAATGCCCTTGCCTGCGCTGAGGACCGCGGCGGAGTTGATGACGCGGGCTTCATCCAGATTCCGGCCCCGTTCCTTCGCGTCCTTGTGGCCGATCAGGATAACCTTGGCGCCCGGATCGTTGCGGAGCATCGGCGTCAGTTCTTCGAGCAGCAGACGCTTGCCGCAGTTGTTGACGCGAGAGCTGCCGTTCGGGAAGACAACGTCGTCAAGACGGCGCGCTTCCGGATCGAGCGTAACCGTCACCGGAGCGGTGCGGGTCGCGGTCTGGCCTTTGGCGTCCGTCGCAGTGGCCGTCAGGGTGACCGTCTTCGTCTGCGGACGCAGGCGGTTGCTCATATCGAAGCCGGTAACGCTGCCCGGATTGAACGTGTTGCCGGTGACGCCTTCACCCGAGTAGCGGACGCTGATGTTGCCGCTGCAGGGGCCGGGCGTCGCGCTGGCGTTCAGCGTGACGGGACCGGAGGAGTACGGAACCGACGACGGAGCCGAGAAGGTCAGGTTCGGAGGCGTGAGCCCGTTGATGCTGAAGTTGGCCGGCGAAGAATTCACCGGAGGATTCGTGGCGGTCACGCGAACCGAAACGGTCGCCGTGCCGGATTCCGGCATGTCATACGAAGCGCCGGTCTGGCCCGCTACGGGCTGGCCGTTGACGATCCATTCATAGGTGGCCTGACGGCTGCCGAGATTCGGGGATTCGGCGGTCAGGTGATAGGTGTGGCCGGGCGAAGTGGTAAACGGAGCCGAGGTCGCGACCGAGGGGCCGGGGGTCACCGCAACGGTTACGTTGCGCGCGCCGGAGGCGCCGCTGGTCGGAACGTTGAACGTAGAGCTCGTCGCGCCGGAAGCAGCCGAGCCGCCCACGCGCCAGGCGTAGGTCGGATTCGGGAAGCCGTTGGAGTTGACCGTGAGGCGCAGATCGTCGCCGGCGCAAACGTCATGAGCGCCGGAGATTGCGGGAGCCGTGGTGGGCACCGCGGGCAGGTCCACGCGCATCGTCTGCTCCACGAGCGGATTCGGCGGCGGGGGCGGCGGAACAAAGCCTTCGCGCAGAATCACGCCGACGCTGACGGAAAGCAAACTGTTCTCGCCCTTCGGCGGAATGAACAGGGTATTGGCCCCGGTCGCATGATCCGGCAGGTTGAAGTGCGCGCGCGGGTTGACGCGGCCGCCAATATCGAACCGGATGCCATAGTGGCCGTTGAAGTAGTGCTTCACGCCCACGCCGTAAGTGATGGCGGGCTCCAGTGACTTTTTCATTGGGGCAGCCAGCGGCGCAAACGGAGCGCCAGCGGCCGCGGGTCCGAGCGTGCTCCCGGGGAAGTACCACACCGCGGCGGGACCGCCCAGAATGAAGAACCGGGTCTTCGCTGTGCGCGGCTGGAAATGGTAAACCATATCGAGCGCGACCGCCAGGTTCTTCGATTTGAACGACGCGTAGTTATTGGTCTGGGTGGCGGGCCGCAGAAGGAGCCGGTTACTGCCCAGCGCCATCGACGCTTCCACGGAAACCTTCGGCGTGAAGTCGAAATTGTAGCGTTCGCCGAACAGCCAGCCGTTCTTGAATCTCTGATCGTAGTTCCTGGTATTCATACTCTGAAACGCCTGGAACCACTGCCATCCGAAGAACGGCGTGATATCCCATTTCGAATACCCATTGTTGTCGGCGTCGCCCGAACTCGCAGGCTTCGCGCTCGTGGCGCTTTGCGCCAGAGCGCTTCCCGTCAATCCGAGAACCACGGCGCCGCACAACAAAACCTGCCGGCTTCGCCGGACAAATTGCGACCTCATCGTCATGAAATTATCTCCCTCTGTCAACTGAACCTTCCTCATCGATTACCGCGGGCTTTGGCCGCTATGCTGGCGCCGGCCACACCATCTGATTTCCCGGCCGCCGCGGTCCACATCCCGATTCCTGTCGAATACACGCCACGTCTCGGGAACAGCGCGAAAAGCGTGTCCGGAGCCGCGGAAAGAATCACTAATGATGCCGGACCGGCGTTGCCGGCCGTATCATCGTCGAGCGGCTGCCAGCGCTGGCCGCCGTCCATTGATACAAAAACTCTCCCGCCCTGGGACGCAAGCGCTTCCCCGGGACGGGTGGGGTGAAACAAAACCAGACTCACGGTCTGCTGTTCCAGACCGCCATGCACCGCTACCCACGTCCCACAACTGTCAGTGGAACGGAACAAACCAGACGGCGTCGCCGCCAGGGCCACAGATGAATTTGCGGAATTCAGTACAGATCCCGAATGCATATCGAATGCCAAACCATACCAGGGACCCGGAGCGCCCGTACTTCCACAGGTTTTCCAGGTAACGCCGCCGTCCATGCTGGCAATCGCCCCGGAATTGGTAAGCGCCGCCACCGCGCTGCCCGAGCGCTGCAGAGAGAGCGTGCCCGGCTGCATCGCCTCGCTCGACACTTTCACCCACGGCGAGCCATCCGCGGCGCGGAATAAGCCACTGGCCGTTGCCGCGAGCAAGACCCCTTTGGGAAGCGGCAGCAGCGCCGATACCGCCGTAGCGCCCTCCGGCATGCGGCGGGAAGCCCAGTGCAGTCCACCGTCATTCGATTCGGAAATGCCGTGATAACCCGCCGCGTAAAGCCGCTTTGCGTTATCCGGCGCAGCCGTCATCTGAACCAGTTGATCTCCAGCGGGCACAGCGGCTTTGTCCCACCGCGCCGCAAGATTTTCCGTCCGGTATGCACCGCCTGATCCTGCTTCATAAACACTACTGGAGTAGAGCGCCAGGCCGGAACCGGAAAGCGTAGTGAAGCTCCGATTCGTAAATCCGGTGTTTGACTCGCGCAGGGTGCTGCCTTCGTCATTCGAAACCAGAAGCCCGCCCGGATACGCGCCTGCGGTGGCGGCAAAAAACACGCGGCCATCGAGTCCAGGGTCGAACGCCAGCGAATGTATGCTGTACGGGCTCACCTTGCGCCAGGCATGCCCGCCATTGACGGATTTGAGCAGTCCATCGGTAGTGCCCGCAAAGACGACTCCAGCGCGCCGGGGGTCGATCGCCACAAAATGAGTGCGGAATGCCCCGCGCGGCGTTTCAAGATGCGCCCATTTACTACCGCCGTCCATGCTGTTGTACACGCCACTGCACGCGCTCGCCATCACATGCAGGGGATTCTTCGCATCCACCTGAATACTGAAAACGTCGGAATCGTCGATCATTCCCGTATGAATCGATTGCCAGGAAGCGCCGCCGTTCATCGTGCGCCACGGCAGATGCGTTGTGCCGGCGTAGAGAATTTCGCTTTTCGCGGGATGAAACGCGAGTGAGACCACGGGCCGAATTTCGGTATCGCCGTCCTGGGTGATGTGCTTCCATGTGGCGCCCGCGTCATGGCTGATGAAAACGCCCGTGGATGTGCCTGCGGCAATCACCGAAGTATCGCCCGGAAACAATGCCAGCGACCACACGCCGATTCCAACCGTACCGGGAAGCTGCTTCCACGTCGTACCCCGATCAGTCGTTTTATAGACACCGGATATGCGGCCGATTTCGCTTTCCACGCCCGCATACCATGTATTCGCCGAATTCGGATCGATTTCGAGCGCGTGCAGCACGCCCGAGAATTGCGCGGGAAACGGCAGATTCTTCCAGGAGGCGGCGCCGTTGTGCGACGTAAAGATTAAACCGTTATGCGTAGCGGCGACCACTTCGCCTTTCAGGTGTGGAATCGTACGGACAATATCCGCATCGCCCCCGAAAGGACCCGTCGCAAGCCAGGACGCAGAGGCAAGGCCGGGAGCAGCCAAAAGGGCAACTAGTGTAAATGCTGGGATTTGCGAGAAAACGACCCTACCGGCGACGACCCTTGCCACAGCTTCCATTCTGCCATGGAAGTCCTGATTTTTCAACGGGATTAAGGTATTTTCAATACTGGCGCTCTACATAACTTGAGTGACTCTCACTCCATTTCTTCCCGAGCTGCATGGAATGCGGTGTTGGCCGCGGGCACGCCAGCGTATACAGCGGTCTGCAGTAAAACCTCTTCGAGATCGCACGGTTCGAGTTCGTGCTTCAGACCGGTTCGCGCGTGCAGGCGGAACTCTTCCCACCGTCCAGTGGATGCGGTGATCGCGAGCACAAGCAACCGCCGCGTCCGGCGATCCAGACCGGGACGCGACCAGATCGCGCCCCATGCGAAGCGGGTGATCAGTTCCTGGAAGTCGCGATTGAAATCGGTTGCGGTGGCGGCGGCGCGATCTACATGCTCATCGCCGAGCACCTCACGCCGGATCTTTGCTCCGTCTTCTCTTTCGGCAAGCAGGAACCCGAGCAGCGCCGCGGAGAATGATCTCGGCCGCTCCAGATTCGACAGGTGCGCGGCGGGCAACACCACGTGCTTCGCGCCGGGAATTTGCGACGCGAGAACATCGCCATGGCCTTCCCATGGCGTCGAGATATCCCGATCGCCGCCGATTACCAGAGTAGGAACGCGGATCTTCTCCAGCAATTCGAGCTGATCGAGATCGCGAATCGCCGCGCAGCAGCCCGCGTAGCCCGCGGGATCGGTCGCCAGAAAAACACTTCGCATGGAGGCCACAAACGCCGGATTCGCCGCGAGCGATTCCGGCAAAAAGCCACGCTGCATGGCGGAATCCGCGAACGCGTGCATGCCGGTCGCGAGCGCCTGCTGTCTGCGCGATTCCATGATTTCCGGCGCCGGAAATTTCGCCGACGTGTTCGCCAGCACCAGGTGGGTCAACCGCTCCGGCTGGTTCGCGCCGAGCCATTGCCCGATCATGCCTCCCAGCGAAAGTCCACAGAGGGCGAACTTCTCAATGCCGAGCGTGGACGCCAGCGCAACAACATCGCCCGCCAGCATCGCGACGGAATAATCGCCCGGCGTCGATTCCGAAGCCCCGTGGCCGCGCACATCGCAGCGCAGCACGCGAAAGTACGGCAGCAAATCTTCGGCCTGGCGATCCCACAGGCTGTGGTCCGTGCCAAGCGAGTGCGCGAAGACAACTACGGGTTTATCGGCGTTTCCATCCAGACGGTAAAAGAGCCGGACTCCTCCGGCTTTCGCAAACGGCATTCTGTCTCCTGATCTTTGAGGTTAATCTTCCAGCAACGCCCGGCGGAATTGCTCCGCGGACCCGAGGTACTCCTCGGGCACATCGAGCGCGGCAATCTGTTCGGGAGTGAGCAGCTCCGCGATGTCCGGCATCAGACTGATCGCCACCGCAAGAGAGATATTACGCTCCACCGCGATGCGCGACGCTTCGGAGAGCAGCGCGTGCGCGGCGTCGCGGCCTGTAGCGGCGGCGATCTGCATCATCACTCGCTCGGAGAACACGAGGCCTCTCGTCGCCCGGATGTTCGCGCGCATCCGCTCGGGATGCACCACCAGATGATCCATGCTGTGGCTCATGGCGGAAAGCGCGGACCCCGCCGCCTCCACCACATTCGAGATCGTCATCCATTCCGCATGCAGGCCGCCGATGCCCCGTTCGTGCTCCTGCAGCATTCCCGCGAGAAAATCCGCCACGAGGCCCGGCGTTCGATTCGCGCAGGCCAGCACGATCGCGAATGACGACGGATTGCGTTTGTGCGGCATCGCGGAGGAGCCGCCGCCCGCGGTGTCTTCGGCCTCCGCCACTTCCTGCTGCATCAGCAGCGTGGCGTCGCGCGCGATCTTGCCCAGCGTGGCCGTGTAGACGCCGCACGCCGCAACCACTGCCGCGAGCCTGTCTCGATGCGTGTGCCACGGGGCATCGGGAACGGCAAGCCCCAGCTCTTCGCCCAACAGCCGCGCGACTTCCCCGCCCTTTTCCGCAAGCGCGGCGAGCGTTCCGCTCGCGCCGCCGAACTCCAGTACCAGCGCTTCATCGAAAGCCGCATTGAGCCGTATCCAGTCGCGCCGCAGCGCGGCATACCAACCGGCGGCCTTCAGACCAAACGTCACCGGCGGCGCCGCTTGCAGAATGGTGCGCCCAAGCATCACGGTTTTAGCGTGCTCGTTCGAAATCCGGCGCAGCGTTTTGAGCAGACTTTCGTGATCCGCCGAGAGGATAGCGCGGGCGCGCCCCAGCAGAATCACAAGGGCGGTATCGGTCACGTCCTGCGTAGTGGCGCCCCAATGGACAAACCTGGCGGCCAGGGGACTGGCCTGGCGGACGTTCTCGGTCAGGGCCTTGACCACCGGAATAGCCATCGCGGCCTGCCTGCGAACCTCGATCGCCAGCGCCTTCGGGTCATAGCGCGGCGCTTCACACCCGCTCGCGATCTCTTCGGCCGCTTCCGTGGAAATCAGGCCGCAGCGCGCTTCGGCGCGCGCGAGCGCGGCTTCGAAATCGAGCATGGCCTGGAGGACGGAGTCGTCGCTGAAGAGCGCGGCAAGCGCGTCCGTCGTGGTCAGACAGCCGATGAGTCCACGCGGCATCACATCGATTCTGACACGTTCCAGTGCTAACGAATTCATTACAAATCGAAGAAAACGGTTTCGTTCGTACCCTGGAGATGGATGTCGTGGGTCCAGAGCCCGGCCTCGGAACCTCGGCGCGCAATCAGCGTGGCGCGGCGATCCGCCGGCGCGGCGTTGAGGGCGTAGTCGGAATCGAGCGAGGGATCGTCTTCAAAATAGACGCGCGTGAACAGATGGCTGCAAAGACCGCGCGCGAAGATGATGACGTTGATATGCGGCGATTGCCATCCGCCGCGATCGTCAGTGACCCGCCCCGGCCGCACCGTTTCGAAAATCGCCATGCCATCGGCGCCGGTCTGCATGCGGCCAAAGCCGTGAAAGCTCCGGTCGCATTCGGAAACGCGGCCGTCGCCGGGATGGCGGTAGACGCCGCTGGCATCGGCCTGCCAGAGTTCGAAAATGCCATCCGGCACCGGCGCGCCTTCGCCATCGAGCAGGCGCAGCCGCAGGCGAATCCGCTCCCCTTTCGCGTCCGCGCCCGCCATGACGCCCAGCGCCGAGTTGGTGGTGAGCGCGAAATGAAAAAACGGACCCACCGTTTGCGAGGGCAGCGCGGCCAGCCGGGTCATTCGCGTCCCTCAAACGGCGTGGCGTTGCGGCCGCGCAGCACGAAATTAAACCGATAGCCGAGCGCCCATTCGGGCTCCGTCAGATCGAGGTCGAAGCTCGATACCAACCGCTGGACGGCATTCGGATCGCCGATCGACTGGCTGATGGGGTCGCGCGCCATCAGCGGGTCGTTCGGAAAATACATCTGCGTCACAAGGCGCGTGACGAATGCCGGCCCAAAGAGCGAGAAATGAATGTGCGCGGGGCGCCAGGCATTCGCGTGATTCCGCCAGGGATAAGCGCCCGGCTTGATGGTAACGATGCGATAGTTGCCCTCGTCGTCTGTGGTGGTGCGGCCGGCGCCGATGAAGTTCGGATCGAGCGGCGCGGGATGCGCGTCGCGCTCATGCCGGTAGCGTCCCGCCGCGTTCGCCTGCCAGACTTCGATCAGGGTGTTCCGAATGGGGCGGGCATCTTCATCGAGCACCTTGCCGGAGACGATAATTCGCTCGCCGAGCGGTTCGCCCGCGCACTGCCGCGTGAGATCGTTATCGGTTTCCCCGATCGGATTGTGACCATAGACGGGGCCGGTGAGTTCCGAGAGCGTGTGCGGCAACTGGATCAGCGGCTTTTTCGGCGCGCGCAGCAGGGTCGATTTGTACGCCGGATAATCCAGCCGGGCCTGATCGCCTGCTTCTATCCGGGGATAAATCCGGTTCATTCCGCCACCTGCCTTCCGTGGGCTTCCGCCGTCCTTCTGTTGAGTTCGCGCAGCACTTCGAGTTCGGTTGCTGTTGGCGGTTCGGTTTCCGTCACCGTGTCCGCGGCGCGCAATTCCCATCCCGTGGCTGCGCGCACCGCATCCATGGTGACGCCGGGATGCAGACTGACCACTTCCATCTCTTTCGTTTCCTCGCCGGGCTTCATGATACACAGATCCGTCACGAGAAGCGCGGGGCCTTCGGTTTTGACGCCCAACTCACGCCGCTCCCGGCCGGTGGGGCCGTGACCGAGCGTCGTCATGAAATCCAGCCGGTTCACAAATGTTCGCGGGCTCTGGCGCATGACGATGAAAATGCGTCCGCAACTCGTGGCAATTTCCGTGGCGCCGCCCGCGCCCGGCAGCCGCACCTTCGGACTGCCATACTTCCCAATCACGGTGCTGTTCAGATTGCCGAAGCGATCCACCTGCGCGCCGCCGAGGAAGCCAACCGTGATGCGGCCCCCCTGCAGCCAGTAGCGGAACATCTCGGGAACGGAGACCGTAGTCAGAGCGGTCTCGCAGAGTTCGCCATCGCCAATCGAAAGCGGCAAAACCCGGGGTTTCGTTTCGATGGTTCCCGATTCGTAGATCAGCCTGAGGCCGGGCGCGTGCGTCATCCGCGCCAGATTGCACGCCGCGGAAGGAAGGCCGATGCCTACGAAACAGATATCGCGGTTGCCGAGCGCGCGAGCGGCCGCGACGGTCATCATTTCTGGCGCCGTACAGGGCTGGCTCAACCGATGTTCTCCCGAATCCACGCCGTGAACGTTTCGCGGTCTCGCGAAATCTCATCCCACCTCACGTAAAAAGAATTGTCGCGGGAATAATAACCGTGCGCGTAAGACGGCCGCGCGCCGCCGGGCGCGTGGACCACCACGGTCATCGTCCAGGCGGGCAGGATCACGGCGTTGGGACTGCGCTCGCCGAAATCTTCCACAATTTCTTCCACCGTCACGATCGAACGTTTCGAAGCCAGTACCACTTCCTTCTGAACTCCCGTTATACCCTCGATCAGAACATTGCCGGCGCGATCCGCCCGCTGGGCGTGGATGACGCCGACATCCGGACGCAGCGCGGGCGCGGCCGCCAGCTTTTCGCCGGTAAAGGGACAATCGATGAAGCGAATATTCGTGTTCACCTCCGGCAGATCGACGCCGATGTAGCCCCGAAATACCGCAAACGGCAGCCCCGACGCCCCCGCAGCCCAGGCGTTCGCCATCGCCGCATGGCTGTGTTCCTCGATCTGGAGCGGGCACGGCCATCCGCGCTCTACCGCGTCGCGGAAGCGGTGCAGCGAGCCGACGCCCGGATTCCCGCCCCACGAAAAGACCAGCTTCGAGGCGCATCCCGCGCCGATCATCTGGTCATAGAGCAGATCCGGCGTCATCCGAATCAAGGTGAGACCGCGCCGGCGCTGCCGGATGATTTCATGCCCCGCAGCGAAAGGGATCAGGTGGGTAAAACCCTCGAGAGCTACGCAGTCGCCGTCGCGTACGTTCGCTGCGACCGCCTCCGCGAGATTCGAAAAAATGGCCATGTGCGATTAACGTCCGATTGCGCGTTATTCGCCAATTGTAAGATGATGGAACCCAGTCGTGTCAATTGGCGATCCAGATTACGTTCTTTCTCTCGCGCGCGGCCTGCAGGTGATTGAAGCGTTCAACGACAGCCCGAGAGGACGCACCGTCTCCGAACTCGCGGCCGCCACCGGTCTCTCTCGCGCCGCCGTTCGCCGCCTGCTGATTACGCTCGAACAGCTCGGCTACGCCCAGCACGAGGGCGCCGTACACCGCCTGACCACGCGCATTCTGCGCCTCGGCTTCTCCTACCTGTCCTCCACGTCCCTCACATCGCTGGCGATACCCGTCCTCGAACAATTGAGCGGGCGCATCCATGAATCCTGTTCGGTCAGCGTGCTCGATGGCGAGCAAATAGTGTACGTCGCGCGCTCGGCTTCGAACCGCGTGATGGCGGTAGATCTGTCCGTGGGCAGCCGACTGCCCGCATTCTGCACTTCGATGGGCCGGGTTCTGCTGGCGGGGCTTCCTCCTGCCGATCTGCGCATTTTCCTGAAAAACGCCTCCCTGCGGCGAATGACTCCGAAGACGCTCACCACGCAGTCGGGACTGTTGAAGGTAATCGATGCGGCGCGCGAGCAGGGCTACTCGCTGGTCGATGAGGAACTGGAAATCGGACTGCGTTCGATCGCGGTACCCGTGCGTTCGGAATCGGGCCGGATTGTCGCCGCCATGAATACCGGCGTCCATGCGGCGCGGCTTTCCCGAAACGAACTGACGGGACGAATCCTGCCTGAACTCCGCGCCTATGCGCATCGCCTCGGGCAATTGCTGCCGTAGGCGGGCGATAATCGCACACGTGAACGGTAATCGGTTTCGCTAAGATAGTGAATCGTTAGTATAGGGAAATCCATGGACCCGGTCTATTTCTGCGACGCCATCCGCACACCCGTCGGCCGCTACGGCGGCGGACTCGCCGCTGTCCGCACAGACGATCTTGCAGCCATTCCTATCCGCGCGCTCGCCGCGCGCAATCCGAACGCCGACTGGCTGCGGCTCGACGATGTCTTCTATGGCTGCGCGAATCAATCGGGCGAAGACAACCGCAATGTCGCCCGCATGGCCGCCCTGCTCGCAGGCCTGAACGAACGAATCCCCGCTACCACGATCAATCGCCTCTGCGGATCGAGTCTCGACGCGGCTGCGCTCGCGGCGCGTTCCATCCTTTCCGGCGAGATTTCCTTCGCTATCGCCGGCGGCGTGGAATCCATGTCGCGCGCGCCATTCGTCATGGGCAAATCCGAGACGCCATTCGGACGCGGCCAGAAACTGGAAGACAGCACCATGGGCTGGCGCTTCATCAATCCGCTGATGAAGCAGTTGTACGGAACGGACACCATGCCGGAGACGGCCGAAAACGTCGCCGCGGAGTTCGGCGTTTCGCGCAAAGACCAGGATTTGTTCGCGCTGCGCAGCCAGCAAAAGGCCGGAGCCGCCATCGCCGACGGCCGCATGGCGGAAGAAATCATTCCCGCCGGGACGCTCACCAGCGATGAACATCCGCGTCCCCAGACCACAATCGAGGCGCTTGCGAAACTGAAGCCGGTCGTTCGACCCGACGGCGGCGTGACGGCAGGCAATGCTTCGGGGATCAATGACGGGGCCTGTGCGCTGCTGCTGGCATCCGAATCGGCGGCGCGCGAACAGGGTCTGCGGCCCAAAGCGCGTTTCGTCGCGTCGGCCAGCGCAGGAGTCGCGCCGCGCGTGATGGGGATGGGCCCGGTTCCCGCCACCGAGCGCGTCCTCGCCAAAGCCGGACTCACGCTCGATCAGATCGACATCATCGAACTCAATGAAGCGTTCGCCGCGCAGGGTCTCGCGGTCCTCCGTCAGTTGGGCATCGCGGACGACGATCCTCGCGTCAATCCGCAGGGCGGCGCGATCGCCCTCGGCCATCCGCTCGGCGCGAGCGGCGCGCGCCTGCTCACGACCGCCATTTACCAACTGCAGCGGACCAAAAGCCGTTACGCGCTCTGCACCATGTGCATCGGAGTCGGCCAGGGAATCGCCATGGTTATCGAGCGTGTCTGAAATCCGGACACAGGTCGGCATCGTCGGCGCCGGGCCCGCGGGCCTGCTGCTCGCGCATCTGCTCCATCTTGAAGGCATCGAATCAGTCGTCATCGAGAACCGCTCGCGGCAATACGTGATCGAACGCGTCCGGGCGGGCGTGCTGGAACAAGGCACAGTCGATCTGCTTCACGAAACAGGTTTGGGCAGCCGTCTGGCCCAGCAGGGTATGCGGCACGAAGGGATCTATCTCGCCTTCGGCGGCGTGCGCCATCGCGTCGATTTCGCCGCGCTCACCGGCCGCTCGATCGCGATCTACGGTCAGAACGAAGTCGTCACCGATCTGATCGACGCCCGCCAGGCGATCGGCCAGCCATTGTTTTTCGAGGCTTCCGATGTCGCGATCCACGATTTCGAAAGCAACGCGCCACGAATCATCTTCACGCACGCGGGTGAACCTCACACCATCCGCTGCGACTTCATTGCGGGCTGTGACGGCTTCCACGGCATCTGCCGCCCCAGCGTTCCGGTGAAGGCGCTCGCCACTTTCGAGTGCGAATATCCTTACGGCTGGCTCGGCATTCTTGCGCACGCCTCGCCTTCCTGCGAGGAACTCGTCTACAGCCGCCACGAGCGAGGCTTCGCGCTCTTCAGCATGCGCTCCACGAAAGTCACGCGTCTTTACCTGCAATGCGCGCCCGATGAAGATATCCACAACTGGCCGGACGAGCGCATCTGGAGTGAACTCGATGCGCGTCTTTCCACCTCCGATGGCTGGCGTCCGAATCAGGGCGAGATCTTTCAGAAAGGCGTTACCGGCATGCGCAGCTTTGTCGCCGAACCCATGCGCCACCGACGCCTGTTTCTGGCCGGCGACGCCGCCCACATCGTTCCGCCCACCGGCGCGAAAGGCCTGAACCTCGCGGTGGCGGACGTTCGCTATCTCTCGCTCGCGCTGGCCGATTTCTATCGCAATGCCAGCGAGCAGGCCCTGAACGAGTACTCCGCGAAATGCCTGCGGCGCGTCTGGAAAGCCCAGCGATTCTCCAACTGGATGACTTCCCTGCTCCACGTTTCGCCCACCGCCACGCCGTTCGAGAACCGCCGCCAGTTCGCGGAGCTCGATTACCTCACCAGTTCCCGCGCGGCCATGACGAGCCTCGCCGAAAACTATACCGGTCTTCCGATGGAGTAAATATGGAACGAGTCTGCTTTCTTCTCCGCGTACGGCCTGACATGCTCGACGAATACAAACGCCGCCATCAGCAGGTTTGGCCCGAAATGCTCCAGGCGCTCAGCGCCACCGGCTGGCGCAATTATTCGCTGTTCCTGCGCCCCGATGGTTTGCTCATCGGCTACCTCGAAACCGGCGACTTCGAGGAAGCGCGCCGCCGCATGGCCGAAACCGACATCAACGAGCGCTGGCAACGCGAGATGAAGCCGTTTTTCGTTCACGAGAATGGACGCGCGGACGAAGCTCTCGAAAGACTGGAGGAAGTCTTTCATCTCGCCTGAGTTCGAAATCCTCCAGGGGAACCAGACTATGCAGCGACGAAATTTCCTCTCCGCCACGCTCGCTTCGGCCATCGCCCGCCGGGCCGCCGCGCAGATCTCCGCGGCGAAACCGCCCGTGCGGACCGGCGTCGATGTTTACAGCCTGCAATCGCAGAACTGGACGCCGTTCCAGTCGCTCGATTTCTGTTCGAAGCTCGGCGTGAAAGTCGTTCACTTCAGCGAAATCCGCTTTCTCGGCAATCTTGAACCGGCCAACCTGACGAAGGTCCGCGACTACGCGAAGAACCTGAATATCGATCTCGAAATCGGCATGAAGTCGATCTGCCCGACCTCGACGATGTTCGATGCTTCTCAGGGCAGCGCGGAAGAGCAACTCGGCCGCATGATCAAAGCGGCCGCGATAGTCGGCTCGCCGATTGTCCGCTGCGTTCTGGGCAGTTCCGCCGAGCGATCCGGCAAAATCCCGCTTGAAGGCCACATCGAAAACACCATCCGGGTACTGAAAAACATCCGCAGCCAGGCCACCGGCGCCAACGTCAAAATCGCGATCGAAAATCATGCGGGCGATATGCAGGCGCGCGAGTTGAAAACGCTGATCGAGGGCGCAGGCCGGGATTTCGTCGGCGTCTGCATC
>CAZWTH010000078.1:0-13625 GCA_964636715.1 uncultured Solibacteraceae bacterium
AAGGGTCGGGTTTTCGTAGGAGTAATTCTGCGAGAGATCCTGCACGGCTTCCACAACCTGGAAAGAAATGCGCCGCGAGAGTACATGGGCGTAATCGAGGTTCAGACCGTGATTGCCTCCGTTCATGCCGCCTGGCTTGTACTCGGAGTACGTACCGGAATAATTCATTCCCAGCTGGTCGCGCCTCCAGACGTGACGTCCCCCTATCGACCAGTGGGCCGAGGCCGACTGGCTGGTGAGCGACCGGTAGCTGGTGACGCCGTTGATCGCGCTCGGCGCCTGGCCGGAGTTCCAGGAGTAGTCCAGTCCCAACCCGCCCGACCACTGGATCTGACGCGGGATCATGGGCCGCGCGAGAGTGTAGCTTCGGCTCAGGACGGCCGGACCCGAATATTCAGCGCCATTGGCCTCGGCGCTGTCCGCATCGGGATCGACCGAAGTCCCGTTCGCCTGCCGGTTCTGCGCCGCTTGCTGTTCAGTCATGTCGGCGATGGAACCGGGGATCGGGCTCAACTGCCGGCCGGGGACCGCGGTGGGCGCCTGGCGGTCAGTCAGGCGGTTCGGATCCATGGCCGGATCCACGTCGCGCTTCATCGGATCGTATTTATCGATCTCCATCTCCCGCAGTTCGGCAGGGGTATAGGGAAGGCCGGTCTTCGGATTGATCGGAGTGGAAGCGGGGGCCGGCTGATCCGTCTGTGGTGTCTGTAAGTCGGTCGCCGCGGAGGCCTGTGGCGTCTGATCCTGTTGAGCCGAAAGCACGAATGAGCCCAACAGGCAGAGCCAGATGGCGGCGGAGGCGGTACGAGTCACATATTAAAGTCTGACGGCTGGCCAGCGGCCTGTCAACCTGCGCGGGTACTGCCGGAAAGCTAACAGGGCGGGCCCGGCGCAGTCTATGCTGATGTGCCGCTTCGGCATCCGCCCGGCCTCACCGCCCGCGGGAATTCAGTAACGAGGAAAAACTTATGACAATGCGCTCCTGCGCGCTTCTGGCCGTCTTTGCGGCGGCTCCTGTTTTTGCACAACCGCAGCCAAAGCCTATGCCGATGGTGATCCGCTCCAACGGCCAGCTCACCGATGAGGAATCCGTGAAGGCGCTGGCTTTGAATGCGCTGATGGAGGCGGATCCCGACCGGGCAGTGCCGATCGCGGACGGCATCCTGAAAGGCGGCGGTTCGTACGCGCTGAAAGAGCGCGCACTCAATACGCTGACGCAGAGCCGGTCCGCCCGCGCCCAGCAGGTGGTTGCGGATTACGCCAAATCCGCGGCCGATCCCAATCTGCAGATCCGGGCCATACGCTCTGTCGGCCGGTCGCAAGCGAAGGACACTCAGCAGCAGATTGCGGCTCTCTATCCCACCGCGTCCAATGCGCAGGTGAGGGAGGAAATTATGCGCTCCCTCTCGAATTCCGGCTCGACCGACGCTCTAATGAACATCGTCCGGACCGAGAAGGATCAGGATCTGCGAGACCGCGCCATCCGCTATCTCGCGAATTCGGACAGCACGCCATCGGCGATCATCACCGGTCTCTATACTTCCGAAACAGACGCCAATGCGCGGCGCACCGTCATCAACGCGCTGCTCGGCCGCGGCGACGCGAAGAGCGTGATTGAGATCGCGAGGAAGGAATCCGATCCCGCGATGAAGGGCTACATCGTCCAGCGGCTTGGCGGCATGTCGAAGAACAAGGATGCGATGGATTTCATGACTGAGTTGCTGAAGTAGGGCGGCGGGCGCTACCCTTGCCTCGTGGACGTCAAACGCGTTCTCCAGGTCATTCTCGGGCAGCGCCTTCGCATGATGGAAGAGCTGGGCGCGGAGTTTCCGCGCATCGGCAGAGCGGACTTCGGGCGCTACAGAATGGTGCTCGTGAATGCGCCGGAACTGGCGTCCGAGGTCCTGATCGAACGGGCTGGCGATTTCGTCAAGGGGCCGGTGCTCCGGGTGATCGCGCGGCCCGTTTTTGGCGATGGGCTGCTCACGAGCGAAGGCGAGTTGCACCGGCAGCGGCGCCGTCTGGTGGCTCCGGCGCTCGCTCATCAGCGGATGGAACATTACACCGGCGTGATGCGCGAGCACACCGGGCGCATGGCTGCGACATGGCGTGACGGCCAGAAACTGGACATTGTCGAAGCGATGATGCATCTCACACTGGGGATCGTCTGCCGCGCGTTGTTCGATGTGGACGTGCCGGGCGAAGCCGATGCGATCGGTCACGATATTGCCGCGGCCCAGACTTATGCGACGCGGAGGTTCCGCTATCCGTTTCCGCTGCCGCAGGGCAAAGCGCTGGCGGCTCTCGCCCGGCTGGACGAACGGATCTACGGGATTATCCGGGAGCGGCGGGCGCGCAACAGCGATCGCGGCGATCTTCTTTCGATGCTTCTGCTCTCGCGCGACGAAGAAACAGGGGCGATGCTCGACGACAAGGCCGTTCGCGACGAAGCCATGACGCTCTTCCTCGCGGGCCATGAAACCACCGCTTTGGCCACAGGCTACGCCTGGCACCTGTTGGCGCGGCATCCGCATTATCTGAAGAGGCTTCGGTCGGAGGGCGAGCCGTTTGCCCTGCAGATCCTGAAAGAATCGATGCGAATCCATCCGCCGGTATACACCATCGCGCGGTCTGCGGCGCGCGATACGGTGATCGGCGGATTTCCGATTCGCGAAGGCGAAATCGTGGTGATATCGCAGTGGCTGTTCCATCGCGATGGCCGCTTTTTCGAAGATCCCCTGCGCTTCGATCCCGATCGTTTTCTCCCGGAACGCGAAGCGCGGATTCCGAAGTACGCGTACCTGCCCTTCGGCGGCGGCCGCCGCATCTGCATCGGCAATCACTTCGCGCTCGCCGAGGGGCAGATCATTCTCGATACCATTGCGCGGCAGTTTTCGATGGAACTCGCTTCCTCGCGGCCGCTACGCTTCGATCCGATGATCACGCTGCGGCCGAAAGGCGAAGTTCCGGTGATTCTGCGCCGGCTATAGAGCCGGAATCTCGTGTTAGGATCGAAGCCGGATCAGTCAGGCTCACGCATGCCGGAAACCCCCAAAATCGCGTACAAGTGGAAGGAAATCGCCGACCTTCCGGCGGATTTGAAATCCCAGCGAGATAGCGAACTTGAGGCGCTCTTTGAAACATGGCGTAGAGAAAAGACCCGCTTTGATGAGGCCCACGTCGTAGGGTTCGCGACGAGGTTGAACCGCGAATGGGCGATCGAAACTGGAATTATCGAAAACATATACAAACTCGATCGCGGCATCACACAGACGCTAATAGAGCGTGGGATCGACTCGTCCCTGATTCCCAGCGACAGTACCGACCGAGATCCGGAACTCGTCGCTCGAATGATTCAGGCACATGAAGACGTCCTTGAAGGACTGTTTGAATTTGTGAAAGGACAGCGAAGTCTGACGGTAGGATATATTCGCGAACTTCATTCCGCGTTGCTTCGTCACCAGCGGACTGTTACCGTTTTCGATCAATTTGGGCAGGCCTTTGACACCGAACTTAAAAAGGGTGAGTATAAGAATCATCCGAATAATCCGCTTCGGCCCGACGGTGGTCTCCACCAGTACTGCCCCCCTGAACACGTTGCTTCTGAGATGGATCGGCTCGTCGCACTGCATTGCGAACACCTTGCCTTACAGGTTCCAGTTCATGTTGAAGCTGCCTGGCTGCATCACGCATTTACTCAGATTCATCCGTTTCAGGATGGCAATGGTCGGGTTGCCAGAGCCATAGCGAGTTTAGTCTTCCTTAAGTCCTCGCTTTTTCCGCTGGTCGTCACGCGTGATGATCGGCCCCGCTACATCGACGCCCTGGAGACTGCAGATGCAGGCTCGCTCTCGACTTTGATTGAGTTATTTTCTCAAATCCAGAAGCGTGCATTGACAAGTGCGATCAGTTACGCGGTCGAAGCGCGGCCGGTGAAGAACCTCGATGACGCTCTCGACGTTACCCGCGATTTACTTGTAAGTACCGGCCGGATCGTTCCGACCGAGTACCTCGTTGCAAAGGAGATCGCCCGGAAATTGACGAACTTGGCGAACACTACGCTTGCTTCGGTTATGTCGAGACTGGACAGAGACTTGGCAAGGGCCGATCAGAGTTATTCATTTACGGTTTCCGCCATCACCCTCGATGCTACTCCTGCCCTCGATATTGTTAAGCAGATGGCGGCACAGTTGCAGTTCAATCCGAACCCTCGTGATTTTTTTGATGGCCGCGTTCTAAGTCTCACGGCAGGTTCGAACACAACCTATATCGGGGTAATTTTTCAGAGTGTCGGCGTCGCTTTTCGGGGATTGGTCGCTGCGGCGTCTTTTCTCATCCGCGGAAAGAATGCGATCGCGCTGAGCGACGATATCTTTCGGATCAGCTACAACGAAGATTCAGTCGAAGCGGGGCGGCGGTTCTCCTTATGGCTCGAAGACAGCCTGATCCGCGGCCTCGCCGAATGGCGCAAGACGCTCGTCTGATGCCCTCCGTTCATCGGTAAAATCGCCGGTATGAAGTTCCATACCGAGTACCTCACCTTTCACACAAAGAAGCACCGCGAATACATCAACATCACCCAGCAGGTCGAAACGGCCCTGCGCAAGAGCGGCATCAGCGACGGAATGATTCTCGTTTCCGCCATGCACATCACGGCGGGCGTTTACGTCAATGACGCGGAGGACGGCCTCATCCAGGATATCGACGCGTGGCTCGAAGGGCTGGCGCCGTTCCGCCAGGATTATAAGCACCATCGCACCGGCGAAGACAATGGCGATTCGCATCTCAAGAGCCTGATCATCCACCACGAAGTGATCGTTCCGGTGACCAGTTCGAAGCTCGATTTTGGCCCGTGGCAGCAGATCTATTACGCCGAATTCGACGGCCAGCGCTCGAAACGCGTGATCGTGAAAGTGATGGGCGAATAGGCGCCGATCGCCACGCTAGAATGGGGCTGCGTGCCACTCGACGAAGCTCTGCGCGACGCAGCGGAACGGCTCGGAATCCAGCAACAATTCTGGGATAACTACGGCGTTCCTCATGTGACGTCCGAGGCGACGAACCGCGCGATCGTGAATGCCATCGCCGCCGCGGATGGCTCCGCCGGCGATGAGGACGCATTCGCTCTTGTCGTCAGCGAGTCAGTCCCCTTTGAGGCCCGTGGCAATGTCGAAATCGTCACCGAAAAAGGCGAGCGGATCGCGCTCCGGAGCGGCGAGAAAGCCCCGCGACTCCCCCTCGGCTATCATCAACTTCGCCAAAACGGGAAACCACGCTCACTGATCGTCACGCCGGATCGCGCCTGGCAACCTTCCCGCCGGATGGCTGGCTTCGGCGTCACGCTGTGGGGACTCCGTTCCCAACGCAACTGGGGATGCGGCGATTTCCGCGATCTGCGCGATCTGATCGACTGGGCCGTACCCGCGCTCGGCGTCCACTTCATCGCGCTCAATCCGCTGCACGCTCTTCACAACCGCCGGCCGTATAACATCAGCCCTTACCTCCCCAACAGCATTTTTTATCGCAACTTCCTCTATCTCGACGTCGAAAGCATCGAAGGCTATCGGGTCATGGAAGATGCGGCGGAACTGGAGCGCCTGCGTCAGGCCCCCACCGTGGAATACGAGCAGGTGGCGGCCCTGAAGCGCGCGGCGCTCGAACGCATTTTCGAAAGCCACCCGCCCGGCCGCGCATGCCTCGAATGGATCGAAGAAGAGGGCGAGTTGCTGCGCATCTTCGCCACTTACTGCGCGCTCGATGAGCATCTCCACAGAGCCAACCCCGATCTCTGGATCTGGCCCGACTGGCCGGAGCAATATCGCGATCCCTCCAGTCCGGCGCTCGCCGCCTTCGCGCTCGGCCACGCGCGGGAGATCCTCTTTCACGGCTGGCTCCAGTGGCTGATTGACGGGCAGATCGCGGCCGTGCAGCGGCACGCCCTTGCCGCGGGAATGTCCGTGGGTCTCTATCACGATCTCGCTCTCGCGACTGACCGCTGCGGTTCCGATCTGTGGGCGTGGCGGCCGTACTTCATCACGGGCTGCCGCGTCGGATCGCCTCCCGACGGATTTTCGCCCAACGGTCAGGATTGGTCGTTTCCGCCGCCCAATTCCCCGCGGCACCGCGCCGATGGCTATCGAATGTTCGCCGAATCGATCCGCAAGACCATGCGGCATGGCGGAGCCCTGCGCATCGACCACGTTATGCGCCTGTTCCGCCTCTACTGGATTCCCGAAGGCCACAGCGCGAAGGAAGGCGCCTATGTCCGGGATCGCGCCGAGGATCTGGTGCGCGTGCTGGCGCTCGAAAGCGTGCGGAACCGGTCGGTGATTGTCGGGGAAGATTTGGGCACGGTCGAGGATGAGGTGCGCGAAACGCTGGCCCGCTTCGGCATTCTGAGCTATAAGTTGCTCTTCTTTGAGCGCAACGGCGAGAAGTTCCGCATGCCACAGGAATACCCGGCCGCGGCTCTCACATCCACGTCCACCCACGATCTCGCGACGATGGCCGGCTACTGGATCGGCGCGGATATCGAGGCGCGTTTTCGGGCCGGCGCAATCGGCGAGGAAGGCCGCCGTTCGCAACATACCGACCGGATTCGCGACAAGCAGAAGCTGCTCGAAGCCCTTTTCGACGCCGGTTTGATGCCGCATCACTATGAACGGAACGCGGCCAGCATTCCGGAACTAACCGGCGAACTTCACTACGCGATTTCCGGATTCCTCGCCTCCACGCCCTGCGCGATGTGGCTCATCAATCAGGAAGACCTCACTAAAGAAGTCCATCAGCAGAATCTGCCAGGCACCACGGCGGAGTACCCGAACTGGGGCCGGAAAATGCGCTGGACGATCGCGGAACTCTCCTCCGTCCCGGAGGCGCGGGACTGCGCGTCCATGTTGCGGCTTTGGATCGAGAAACGCCACCGGTAGCCGCCGTCCCTCGTTACAGAAGCTTACATTCTACGTAAGTAGTATAAGGTAACCACTAATTTACGCGGTCGTCTTGTCTTAGACAATACCAGGTTATTCTGCTTTCAGTCTGAAAACTCACCAATTGAGTCAGACATGGGGCGAGGGGAAGCACCTACTCAGGAAATGAAAAGAAAAATTTTAACCAGAACCGCTGAACTTCTGCTTCTCGCGGGGTTCACCCTGCCGTTTGCCGGCGTTGCTCTGGCCCAGGGACTCGGATCGATTCACGGCACAATCACGGATCCCTCCGCGTCGTCGATTCCCAACGCCGCAATCCACATCACGGGCGGGGGACAGACGCGCGATGAAAAAACGGATACCGGTGGCCGATTCACTGTCGCAATTCCTCCGGGCCAGTACACCGTCCGGATCACCGCGCCTGGATTTGTGACCGCGACCAAAACCAACGTGGCGGTCGGCGGCGGGCAGGCGGCCACGGTCGATGTGACGCTGGAGATTGCCACGTCGGCTCAGCAGGTGGATGTGAGCGAATCCGGCGTTGGCACCGTCAGCACAGATCCTTCGAACAATGCCGCGGCGCTGGTGCTGACCACATCGGATCTCGACGCGCTGCCGGACGATCCCGACGATCTGCAGTCGGAACTGACCGCCATGGCCGGTCCCGCCGCGGGGCCGAATGGCGCGCAGATCTTCGTGGACGGTTTCAGCGGCGGTCAGATGCCGCCCAAGAGCAGCATTCGCGAGATCCGCATCAATTCCAATCCTTTTGCGTCGGAATTCGACCGACCCGGTTTCGGCCGCATCCAGATTCTGACGCGTCCCGGTACGGACAGTTATCATGCCGGCGCGTTCGTGACTTACGGCAACCGGGTTCTCGACAGCCGCAACCCCTATGTGACGGGCCCGATGCCGGATTACAACAACCGCCAGATTTCCGGTAATCTGAGCGGCCCGCTCGCGAAGAAGTTCTCGTGGTTCCTCGATTTGAGCAAGCGCAATTTCGACAGCGCCAATCTGATCAATGCCCAGATACTCGATTCGAACTTCAACAAGATTGGTTACAACACCACGTACGCGGTGCCTTCGCAAAGCTGGTCCATCAATCCGCGCCTCGATTACGCGATCAACAACAACAATACGCTCGTGCTGCGGTACGCGCGCATGCAGCGGTCGAGCGTCAGCGGCGTGGGGAACTTCAACCTGCCTTCCCAGGCGACGAACAACGTCAACAAGGATACGACGATCCAGGCAACGGAAACCATGGTGATCGGCACCAAGGCCGTCAATGAAATTCTGTTCCAGTTGCAGGATTCGCGGCAGAATACCGCCGGTTCGGGCGCCGCCGGACCCACCATCTCCGTCAACAGCGCATTCACCAACGGCGGTTCCTCAGCCAATAACTTCAACCGGACTCGCGGCTATGAGTTTCAGGACCTGGTCACGATCACGAGCGGCAAACACGCCGTCAAGTTCGGCGGGCGCGCGCGGAAAAACGATCTGAGCATGAAGTCGATCTCGAACTTCAACGGGACCTACACATTCGCCACGCCGAGCAACACGGCGCGCGCGAATTGCCTCGCCGGTATTGACAACCCGACTTCGCTCGATGTCTATCAGCAGACGGAAAAGATGCTTCAGGAGCCGGGCATGACCATGCTGGAAATTCTCCAGGCGGGCTGCGGTCCCACGTCCTACACCCTCAACGACGGTACGGAGCAGTTCGCCGCCAACCAGTTCGACGCGGGTCTTTTCGCGCAGGACGACTGGCGTATTGCTCCCAACTTCACTTTGAGCGGTGGACTTCGTTATGAATTTCAAACCAATGTCGACGATAAGATCGACGTCGCGCCGCGCATAGCCATCTCCTGGGCTCCCGGCGGTAAAGCGGGCAAGACCAGTAAGACCGTTCTGCGCGCCGGCTGGGGCATCTTCTATGACCGTTTCCCGCTCAATGACTACCTGAATGCGATTCGAAACAGCGGCACGAGCGGCCAGGAAAGCTACAACATCACTTCCACGTCGGGCGACGTGAACCTGGCTTACCAGGCGCTGGCTTTCTTCAATCAGCCTGGCGGACGTCCGACCGACAACCTGCTGGCGGCCCAGAACCAGACGATCTATAAGGTGGACGCGAACCTGAAATCGTCGTACATGATGCAGTCGGCATTCTCGCTCGAACGCTCGCTGCCTGGGCGAACGTCGCTCGCCATGAGCGTGACGGATTCGCGCGGTGTGCACGATCAGCGCGAGCGTAGTATCAACACGATCAACCCTCTCTATGGCCTTCAGCCATTCCCTGGACTGGGTGAAATTTACCTCTACGAAGATACGGGCATCTATAAAGAGCTCCAGGTCACCACGAGCCTGAACACGCGCGTGAACAGCCATGTTTCACTGAACGGCTACTACACCTGGACGGATTACCACACCAACTCCAACGGTCTCCCGAGCAACCAGTACGACACGAACGCGGACTGGGGCCGCGCATCCACGCCGCGCCACCGCGTCAACATCGTCGGTACGGTCGGCCTGCCTTTCCAGTGGACGGCCTCTCCGTCGATTTCAGTGAGCTCGCCGAGCCCGTTCAACATCCAGATCGGCACCGACTATAACGGCGACCGGATCCGGAATGACCGGCCGGCGTTTGCTGCCGCGGGAGCGGATTGCAATGCCGCCAATATCAAATGCACGCCGTTCGGCAACTTCAACATCACGCCGGGTCCCGGCGATACGATCATTCCGATCAACTACGGCGACGGCGTGGGCCGTTTCACGGCGGACGTTCGTTTCAGCCGCAATTTCGGCTGGGGTGAGCGACGCAACGCGACCAATGCTCCGCAGGGTGGCGGACGTGGCGGCGGATTCGACGGTGGCGGACGCGGCGGCGGTGGCGGTGGTGGCGGAGCGCGCGGCGGCGGTGGCGGTGGACCGCGGGGCGGATTTGGCGGCGGCGGTGGACGTGGCGGTGGATTCGGGGCCGTCGGCGGCAGCACTGCGCACCGCTACAACCTTGGCCTTACCGTCGCGGTCACCAACATCCTGAATCACGTGAATCGCAGCGCGCCCATCGGCGATCTGAATTCGCCGTTCTTCGGGGAATCGCAGAACACCAGTGGCTTTGGCGGCGGCGGTGGCGGCGGTGGTCTAGCGGGTGGAACGGCGACGGGTAACCGGCGCATTCAGTTCACCCTCCGCTTCAATTTCTAGTCCAACTGGGGGCGCCCGGCTGGAAAAACCGGCTTCCCCCCTCTCTGCCGGTGTCATAAGCCGGAGATGTGCGAATCCTACATAAAAATCGTTACGCGCTGAGTATTGTTCGGAATTCCGGCCCGATATGCAGTGCGATTCTTCACGATTTTTGATTACCGTCGTTATCTGAAATACAGAGGTCGGGACCCGCCTGTAACTGGGGTCCGCACGCATCGTCTCTTTTTCAGGTACATGAGTAGATCTTTATCAATTCAACACGTTATTCCGCTGATTCTTTTTTTCGCAGCGGGCGCCGTCCCGCCGCTGAACGCACAGGATACCGGCTCCATAAAAGGTACAGTGAAAGATCCTTCCGCCGCTGTAGTTCCCAATGCCGCCATTCAGGTAAAGGGCGCGGGGCAAAGCCGAACCGCCAAGTCAGATTCCAAAGGTCAATTCACAGAAAATCTTCCGGCAGGTCAATATAGCGTCACCGTCACGGCGCCTGGCTTCGTGACGGCAACCCAGAACGTGACGGTCACAAACGGACAGGCTAGTCCTCTCGATGTCACGTTGCAAATCGCCGTCTCCACCTCCCAGGTGGATGTCACCGCCAGCCAGGTGGCCACGGTTCAGGTCGATCCCTCGGAGAACGCCGCCGCGATCGTGCTCGATCAGTCGACAATGGACTCTCTTCCCGACGATCCTGACGATCTCCAGGACCAGCTCACCGCCATGGCCGGGCCGTCAGCCGGTCCCAATGGGCCTCAGGTATTCGTCGATGGTTTCAGCGGCGGTCAGATGCCCCCCAAGAGTTCGATCCGCGAGATTCGCATCAACTCGAATCCATTCGCCTCTGAATTTGACAGCCCGGGCTTCGGCCGTATCCAGGTCTTCACCAGACCGGGTACCGACGCCTATCACGCCAGCGCGTTCCTGATTTACGGCAACCACAATTTCGATACGCGCGATCCCTTCGTGGCGGGACCGATGCCTGACTACAGCAATAAACAGCTCGAAGGCAGCGTCAGCGGCCCTATGGGTAAGCGGCTCTCCTGGTATCTGACGGGATCGAATCGCAACTTCGATACCGTCCAGCTCATTAACGGTCAGATTCTGGATTCCTCGACCCTGTCTCCCATTTCGTTCAACTCGACTTTCCCCACGCCCTCCAAGGCCTGGCAGGTGAATCCACGAATCGATTACGCCATCAGCCCCAACAACACCCTGGTTCTTCGCTATTACCACAACAGCAACACGAATGTGGGTGGCGTCGGTGGATTCAATCTTCCCTCGCAGGAAGTTTTCAGCGCCAGCAAGAGCAACACGCTGCAGGCCACCGAAACCATGGTCATCGGCACGAAATCGGTGAATGAGGTGATGTTCCAGTTCCGCGACAACCGGTCCAATTCGAATGCCGCATTTACCGCCGGGCCCACCATCAGCGTGTCGAACGCCTTCACGAATGGCGGAAATTCCCAGGCGAACTTCAATCGCAATCGCCAGTACGAATTCCAGGAGATCAACACGATCACGCAGGGCAAGCATACTCTGAAATTCGGCGGCCGGTTCCGTGAAAATCAGACCAACGTCCGGTCGACCTCGAACTACAACGGCGCGTACAGTTTCGCGACCCCGAACAACGCAGCCTCCATGACGTGTTTCAACGGGACGCTCGATCCGCTTCTGCCGGCTCTTGCAAATCCGACCTCCATCCAGAATTACCAGTACACGACGCTCGCCCTGCAGGACGGCATCCCGATGAGCGCCATCCTCGAAGGAGGCTGCGGCCCCACGTCATTCAGCCTCAATGGAGGCCCCACCACGTTCGGCGCGAACCAGTTCGATGCGGGAATTTTCGGCCAGGACGACTGGCGCATCTTGCCCAACCTGACCCTCAGCGGCGGCCTTCGCTATGAAGTCCAGACGAACATTTCGGACGGCTGGGATTTCGCTCCCCGCCTCGCGCTGTCGTGGGCTCCGGGCGGGAAAACCGGTCAGAACAGCAAGACGGTCCTTCGCGCCGGAGCCGGCATTTTCTATGACCGGTTCCCACTCTCCGATTTTCTGGATACGATTCGCTACAACGGTTTCGGCCAGCAGAATTACTCGATCAATCCCTCCACGGACAAGACGATCCGCAATGAGGTGCTCGAATTTTACGGCGCGCCCGGCGGTCCCGCCATACCGGATCAATCGCTTTTGTCGCAGGTTTCGGCGCAGACCCAGACGATCAATCGTCTCGATCAGGATCTGCGGGCGTCCGCGATGTATCAGTACGCCGCCTCGGTGGAACAGGCTTTACCGGGACGCAGCACGCTGACCGTAAACGTGACCGATTCACGCGGGGTTCATGATCTCCGCCAGCGCCAGATCAACGCCTACCTGCCCGGCACATTTAATCCTCTCTTCCCGGATGTCAGCGGTGTGCTCCCTTATCCGAATCTCGGAAACCTCTATCTCTACGAGAGCACCGGCATCTATAAGGAACTCCAGGTCATCACCAGCGTGAACACGCGCGTGAACGACCATGTGTCGCTGAATGGCTACTGGTCGTGGGACGACTATCACTCGAATTCAAGCGGACTTCCGAGCAACCAGTACAACACCAGCCTCGATTGGGGCAGCGCAGGCAGACCCACCAACCGGTTCTTCCTCATTGGCACTGTGGGACTTCCCTGGGGCATAACCGCGTCGCCCGTCTTCTCCGCAACCACGGCCGACCGGTTCAACATCACGATCGGCAGCGACTATAACGGCGATGGCGTAAACAACGACAGGCCGGCCCTCGCCCCCGCCGGCGCAACCTGCGGCGGCGACATCGTCTGCACGGCCTACGGGAACTTCAATAAAAATCCCGGCCCAAACTACATTCCGATTCCCGTGAACTACGCGTTCGGTTACCGTCGCTGGGATACGGATGTTCGCTTCAGTCGCACCTGGGGCTGGGGTGAAAATCGCAACGTCGCGGGCGCCATGGGCGGCGGCGGAGGCGGCGGCTTCGGCGGCGGTGGCAGAGGCGGTGACCGCGGCGGACGCGGCGGCGGTGGTGGCTTCGGCCGTGGCGGTGGTGGATTCGGCCGCGTCGGCGGTGGCAATTTCCACCGCTACAATGTGGGGCTCACGGTTGCGGTCACGGACATCTTCAATCACGTGAATCTCTCGAACCCCGTTGCCAGCCTGAACTCGCAGCTCTTCGGCCAATCGCTCAACGCTGTGAGCACCGGACAGGGTCTGGGCCGCGGAGCCGTAACCGGCACGCGGCGCGTTCAGCTCACGCTTCGCTTCACTTATTAAAATCGGCGCGGCGCAAAAAGCGGGACATTCCCTGGCGAGTGTCCCGTTTTTATTCGCATACTCGAAACGCTTTCCGGGATATACTGCACCTCGGAGCAACTCCATCTATGCTGAAACGCGCTCTAGTGGCTGGACCTTTTTATCTTCTGTGCGCCGCGATTTTATTTGCGCAGGGGCGCCTCGGTATTCCGAACGTCACGCCGGAAC
>CAZWTH010000079.1:0-13341 GCA_964636715.1 uncultured Solibacteraceae bacterium
GACTCGCGCTCCGTTTTGCGCGCGTCAAACGATACCGAACGGACAAGACGCCGGGCGAAGCGGATACGTTCGAAACGGTGATGAAGCTACTTCCCTGACTGGATCACACGCACCGGCGCGCCCGGAAGAATCGAATCCGGAGGGTTGACGATCAGGTCGTCATCCGTAGTCAGTCCGCTGACGACCTCGAGCGTTTCGCCGAAATCGCGGCCCACCTTGATCGGGATCAACTGGGCTTTTCCGTCTTTCACCACGGCCGCCCGCAGGCCTTCCGAGCGGAACAGCAGAGTGTTGGAGGGAACCACGATCGGGTTTTCGGCGCCGGGCGCCTTGAGGTGCACGGAAACGTAAGACCCCGGCAGCATCTCGCCCTTTGGATTATCCACGTCAATTTCAACCCGCAGAGTACGCGCGCTGGGATCGATGGCGTTGGCGTTGCGCGCGATGACGCCGGTGAATGTCTTTCCCGGAAATTCGTTCAGATAAAGCGTGGCTTTGGCGCCGGCCCGCGCCGCGGCGCGATCCTGTTCCGGCAGATCGATGAACACGCGAAGACGATCGATGGCCGCCAGATGGAACAACTCCTGCGCGGAGGAACTGGCGCCCGCGGTAATCAGCGCGCCTACATCCGTGCGGCGGGCCGTGACAACGCCGTCGAACGGAGCGACGACCTTTTCGAACGAAACCTGCTGCTCCAGATTCCTGACGTTGGCCTCGTCAGCCGCCACAATGGTCTTGTCGGCGTTGAGCGCGCCAACCTTCTGATCCACTTCATCCTGAGAGACGGCGTTGGTCTTAATCAGCCCCTGCCACCGCGTGGCCTGCGTCTGGGCCAGCGTCAGATTGGCGTTCGCGGTCGCGAGATTGGCTTTCGCCTGCACCAGCTGCGCGTCGAGTTCCGGCGCATCGATCTCGGCAAGTACGTCGCCCTTATGGACTCGTGCCCCGATATCGAAATTCCACTTCTTCAGATATCCGTTGACGCGGGCGTAAATGGGGGCATCGGTAAACGCCTGCACGTCGCCGGGCAGAATCACTTCCTGATCGCCCGCGAGTCGCGTCGCATGCGTCACCGCCACGTCCAGCGCGACGTTCGATTGCGTGCTTTTTACGAGAGCCGCTTCGGCTGAGACGCGCGTGCCGATTCCGCGATACACCAAAACGCCGAGGGCGATGGCGACAGCCAGCAGAAAAATAATGGGGAGGGGCCCGAGACGCCGTGGCGGCTCGGCGGGAGGCTGGCCGGCGGCGTGGACAGGGGCGCTTGTGGCTGGCTCAATCATTTAGTGAATCGGCTCCAGACTGGGGTGCAAAGGATCATGGGTAGAACGAACGGGCTGCGCTCCGGAATGCCGCCGTAAACCGTGTACGAGGCTGAATACCGCGGGCACGAAAAACAGAGTAGCGATCGTCGCGCAAAGCAGGCCGCCGATAACGGCGCGTCCGAGCGGGGCATTCTGCTCGCCGCCTTCGCCAAAGCCCATCGCCATGGGAACCATGCCGATAATCATGGCAAGCGCCGTCATGATGACGGGCCGGAAGCGAGTGTACCCGGCTTCAATCGCGGCCTGCAGCGGATCGCCATGCTCGGTCAGACGCTCGCGCGCGAACGCGACCACCAGAATGCTGTTGGCGGTCGCGATTCCCATACACATGATGGAACCCATGAGCGCCGGCACGCTGAGATGCGTTTCCGTCAGAAAGAGGAACAGCACAATGCCTGTCAGGGCCGCCGGCAGGGCGCTGATGATGATGAACGGATCGAGCCACGACTGGAAATTGACCACAATTAAAAAGTAGATCAGCAGAATCGCCACGCCAAGCCCCGCCACCAGACCCGCATACGAGGTCTTCATGGTATCGAGTTGGCCGCGAATGAAGATCTGCGAGCCGCGCGGCAGTTCTTTCTTGTGGGCCTCGACAATTCTCTCCACATCATTACCCGCCGCGCCGAGGTCGCGCCCTTCCACCGAGGCGTAAATATCGATGATGCGGTGCAGGTTATAGCGCGAAATTTCCGGCATTCCGCTGGTCCGCGAGATCTTTCCCACGTCGCCCAGAATCTCCGAATGCCCGTTATCGGAGGTGATCGGAATGTTTTTCAGATCCTGGAAATTATTGATGCGAAACTCGGGGGCGCGGGTAACCACGCTGTAATTCACCCCGTTCACCGGATTGAGGAAGAACGTGGGAGACGTCTGGAAGCTGCCGCTGAGGGTGACCAGAAGACTGCGTGCCACGTCATTCTGCGTCAGCCCCGCGCTCGAAGCCTTGGTGCGGTCGACATCGATCTGCAGACGAGGCTGATCGAACGGCTGCTGGATGCGGCTATCGACAACGCCGGGAATGCGGCGAATATCCGACAGGATACGGTCGGCGACTTTGCGGTTTCCCTGCAGATTCTGTCCGTCCACCTGGACGTCGATCGGCGCCGGAAGCCCGAAGTCCAGAATCTGCGTGATCATGTCGGCCGGCAGGAAGTAGAAGACGGTGCCGGGAAATTCGCGATTCAGCGCCGGCCGCAGCCTGGTCACCCAATCCTGCGTTGGCCGATGGCCTTCCTTCAGCGAAACCAGAATATCGGTGTCTTCCGACCCGATGACGCCCGTATTGTTGTAAGTGGTATTGATGCCGCTGTAGGGCAGGCCCATGTTGTCAACGACGCTTTGCAGCTCGGATTCCGGAATGATGCGCCGGATGCTGTCGTCGACGAGGTCGCACAGCCGCGCGGTTTCTTCAATACGAGTGCCGGTTTTCGCGCGGAAGTGCAGCCGGAACTGGCCGTTGTCGCTCGAGGGGAAAAAGTCCTGGCCAAGCCAGGGATAAAGGAAAGCCCCGGCAACGCAGACGCCGAGAAAGATCGGAATGAAAATCCAGCGGCGGTGGACGCAGGTGGTCAGCAGGAGCTGATAGCTGAGTCGCAGACACTCAAAACCGCGTTCGAAAGCCTGCTGCGTGAGCTTGAACGGATTGCGGGTGCGCACATAGCCGTGTTGCGGTTTCTTCAGCAGGTAAAGAGCGAGCGTCGGCACCAGGGTCCGCGAAAGGAAATAGGAGGCGAGCATCGCGAACACCACGGCTTCGGCGAGGGGCACGAATAGATACCGCGCCACGCCGTGCATGAAAAACATCGGAAGGAATACGATGCAGATGCAGAGCGTCGAGACGAGAGCCGGAACGGCGATTTGCGCCGAACCATCGACAATCGCCTGGTAGAGGTCCACGCCCTCTTCGAGAAAGCGGTTCACGTTTTCGATTTCGACTGTCGCATCGTCCACCAGGATGCCCACCGCCAGCGCCAGCCCGCCGAGCGTCATGATGTTGATGGTTTCGTGGATCGCGCTCAGTACCAGGATCGAGACCAGAATCGAGAGCGGTATCGAAACCGCGATGATCAGGGTGCTGCGCCAGCTTCCGAGGAATATCAGAATCATGAGCCCGGTCAGGCACGCGGCGATAATCGCCTCGCGAACAACGCCATTCACCGAGGCGCGCACGAAAACCGACTGATCCGCCAAAGATTCGATCTTGAGTTCTTTGGGCAGCGTGGTTTCAAGCTGGGGAAGAATATCTCGCACGCCCTGCACTACGCTCAGAGTGGAGGCGTCGCCGTTTTTCAAAATGGAAAGCAGCGTGCCGCGCAGCCCGTCCAGACGGACGATGTTGGTCTGCGGCGCGAAGCCATCGGAGACCGTAGCCACGTCACGAATAAAGATCGGCGAGCCATTGACCGTTTTCAGCGGGAAATTGTTCATCTCCTCGGCCGTCAGCGGACTCGAGTTGAGATTCACGTCATAGTCGAACTGACCGATCTTGGCGGTACCGGCGGGCAGAATCAGATTCTGTTCTCCGAGCGCGTTGACCACATCGTTCGCGGCCAGACCCTTCGCCTGCAGAAGAGCGGTATCGAGGCTTACATTAATTTCGCGCGACTTGCCGCCATACGGATACGGAATAGCGGCGCCTGGAATACGGACAAGCTGCGTGCGGACCTGATTGAGCCCAATGTCATTCAGCTGCGATTCTGAAAGCGTCTTGCTCGATAGCGCCAGCTGGATGACCGGAACCGTGGATGCGTTGTAGGTCAGGATGAATGGCGGCGTGGAGCCGGGCGGCATCTGGCGGACAGCCGATTGCGAGACCGCCGTAATCTGGCTGGTGGCGGCGTCGACGCTCGCTCCCGGCTGCAAAAAGACCTTGATGATGGCGCGGCCGCCGACCGTAAAGGATTCGATGTGCTCGATGTTGTTAACGGTCGTCGTGAGATTCCGTTCGAACAGCGATGAGACGCGGCCCTCCATGCTTTCGGCGTCCAAACCGCCATACGTCCAGACGACCGCGATCACCGGAATATCGATGTTCGGAAAAATATCGGTCGGTGTGCGAAGAATGACCAGCGGGCTTATCAGCAGGATTACCAACGCCAGCACGACGAAGGTGTACGGGCGCGTGAGCGCAACTCGGATCAGCCACATGGAGGATTAGAAAGGGCGCAAACGCGCCCGAATGATTATAGATGCTTCCGAAGCCGCAAAGGTATCCTGGAAGTGTATTATAAGGCACCAGATTTGGCTTTTTTTCACAATTAAACCCGTCCGCCTAAAATCAAACTATGTACATCCGGGTGAACGAGCGGGACAACGTCGGGATTATCGTCCATCCGGAGGGCGTAGCGGCCGGGGTCGAATTGCCCGGCGGACTGGTTGCCCGTGAAAAAGTTCCTCAATCGCATAAGGTGGCTTTGCGCGATATCGATGCGAGCGAGCCAATCCTGCGCTACGGCCAGGTCATTGGTTATGCCAATCGCGCGATGCCCGCGGGGGTCTGGGTTCGAGAAGAGCTGATTGACATGCCGGCGGCGCCGCCGCTCGATCAGCTTCCATTATCAACCGCCGTACCTGCCGCCGCGCCGGCGCTCGAGGGATACACGTTCGAGGGCTATCGAAATCCCGATGGCAGCGTGGGTACGCGCAACATTTTGGGTATCGCGACCACCGTGCAGTGCGTGGCGCCAACCGTGGAATACGCGGCGCGGCGCATCCGCCAGGAACTGCTGCCGCGCTTCCCGAATGTGGACGACGTGGTCGCGGTGACCCACTCCTACGGTTGCGGCGTGGCGATCAACGCCCCTGGCGCCGCGGTACCGATCCAGACGCTGCGGCACATTTCGCTGCACGCCAATCTGGGCGCCGAGCCGATGGTGGTCAGCCTCGGCTGCGAAAAGATGCAGCCCGCCGTCTTGTTCAGCAAGGATTTTCCGGTGCTCGAAAATACGGCCGTGATCCGGCTCCAGGATCAGCGCGGCTTCGGCGAGATGGTGGCGCGAATTCTGGAAGCCGCGGAGAAACGGCTGGAGATTCTGAACCGGCGCCGTCGCGTCACGTGCCCCGCGTCCGATCTGATTGTTGGCATGCAGTGCGGCGGAAGCGACGCGTTTTCCGGCGTGACGTGCAATCCCGCGGTGGGCGCGGCGGCGGATCTGCTGGTGCGGGCCGGAGCCACCGTCATGTTTTCCGAAGTGACCGAGGTGCGCGATGCGATCCATCTGCTGACGCCGCGCGCGGAAACGCCGGATGTGGGGCGGGCGTTAATCCGCGAAATGCAGTGGTACGACGATTACCTGGCCAACGGACGCGCCGACCGCAGCGCCAACACGACGCCCGGCAATAAGCGCGGCGGGCTGGCCAACATTGTGGAAAAAGCGCTGGGGAGCGTCGCGAAGGCGGGCACGTCGGCCATTCGCTCGGTGGCTTCGCATGGGGAGAAGGTGAAATCGAAGGGACTGGTCTTCGCGGCCACCCCCGCAAGTGATTTCATCTGCGGCACCCAGCAGCTTGCCTCCATGAATCTCCATATCTTCACGACGGGTGAGGGGACGCCTTACGGGCTCTCGCTGGTTCCGGTGATCAAGGTTTCTTCGCGCACCGCGCTGGCGGAGAAGTGGCACGACCTGATCGACCTCGACGCCGGCCGCATCGCTACCGGACAGGCAACAGTGGAGAGCGTGGGAATGGAGCTTTTCCGCATGATGCTCAACGTCGCGAGCGGCCGGAAAACCTGGGCCGAGCAGTGGGGCCTCGGGAATGCGCTCGCGCCGTTCAATCCCGGCCCCGTGACTTAAGCGAAGCACAAGGCGCTCTGCCATACAATTGAAGTCCGTGGCTCCGACGTCCGCCTCACAAAAATCCACACGCATTCGCTACGTTGTGCTGGGGATGATTTTCATCGTCTCCACGCTCAACTACGCGAGCCGCGCTACCCTTTCGATCGCCGGACCCGCGGCATCGAAACAACTCGGCATCAACGCCAAACAACTGGGTTATCTCTTCTCCGCGTTCAGCTGGTCGTACGTCGTCGCGCAGATCCCCGGCGGATGGCTCCTCGACCGTTTCGGCTCGCGAAATGTCTACGCCCTGAGCATCCTGTTCTGGTCGATCTTCACGTTTCTCCAGGGCTATGCCGCGCTCTTCACAGCCGGCTTCGCAATCGTCATGTTCTTCAGCCTCCGGTTGCTGCTCGGCTTCGCCGAAGCGCCCGCGTTTCCGGCCAACAGCCGCATCGTCGCCGCCTGGTTTCCGGCCTCGGAGCGCGGCACCGCCGCGGCGATCTTCAACTCCAGCCAGTACTTCGCCACCTTCCTTTTCGCCCCGCTCTCCGGATGGATCACCGCGCGCTACGGATGGACCTGGGTTTTCTTCGTCACCGGCGCAATGGGAATTGTCGTGGCCGCCGTCTGGATGAAAACGGTATACAGCCCGGCCAGTCATCCGCGAGTCAGCAGGTCCGAATTGGAATACATCGAGAGCGGCGGCGCTCTCGTCCAGATGGACAAACCGGCGGCCGCAAAGCAGGCGAAACCGCAGGGCGAATCGCAATGGGGGGCCATCGGACAACTGCTCGGCAATCGGATGCTGCTGGGCGTATATCTCGGGCAATACTGCATCACCACCATCACCACGTTCTTCACCACGTGGTTTCCGGTCTATCTCGTGCAGGAACGTCACATGTCGATCCTCAAGGCCGGATTCACCGCTTCCCTGCCCGCGCTCTGCGGCTTCTTTGGCGGAATTCTCGGCGGCATGTTTTCGGATGTGTTGCTCCGGACCGGGCGCTCCCTCACGGTCGCGAGAAAAGTTCCGATCGTTCTGGGAATGTTGCTCTCCACATCGCTGATCCTCTGTAACTTCGTGGCGTCGGAAACCATGGTGGTTGTGATCATGTCGCTCGCGTTCTTTGGCAAGGGAATCGGCGCATTGGGATGGGCAGTGGTTGCCGATACCTCGCCGAAACAGATTGCGGGCCTGAGCGGTGGCCTCTTCAACATGTTCGGGAATGCGACGGGAATCATCACGCCGATCGTCATCGGCTACATCGTGGATGCGACGCACTCCTATAAAGGCGCGCTGGTCTTCGTGGCGGCCAACGCCGCCGTCGCGATTTTCTCGTACCTCTTCATCGTGGGCGAAATCAAGAGAGTGGAACTGAAAGCGGCATGAACGCGCCTCGTGTAATCAAAATGCAGGTAGTCCCCGTAGCGGGACGCGACAGTATGCTGCTCAATCTGAGCGGCGCCCACGGACCGTACTTCATCCGCAATCTGGTGATTCTCACGGATAACGCGGGCCATACCGGCGTCGGCGAAGTGCCGGGCGGCGAGAAGATCCGGCAGACCCTCGAAGACGCGCGCGCTCTCGTGGAAGGAAAATCCATCGGCGACTATCTCGCGATTCTCACTTCGATGCGCGCGCAGTTCGCCGATCGCGACGCCGGCGGACGCGGCCTCCAGACATTCGATAATCGCGTCACGATCCACGCGGTGACCGCTGTGGAAGCCGCGCTGCTCGATCTGCTCGGTCAGTTTCTCGAATTGCCGGTAGCGGCGCTGCTTGGCGAAGGACAGCAGCGCAAAAGCGTGGAGACGCTGGGCTACCTCTTCTACGTCGGCGACCGCAATCAAACCAATCTTCCCTACCCCGGCGGCGAAGACGAAGAGGACGATTGGTTCCGGCTCCGCACCGAAGTCGCTCTGACTCCGGCATCGATTGTGCGCCTTGCCGAAGCCGCTCAGGCGCGTTACGGATTCCGCCACTTCAAGCTCAAGGGCGGCGTACTCCCAGGCGCGCAGGAAATCGAAGCCTGCGCCGCACTCGCCGCGCGCTTTCCAAAAGCGCGGGTTTCAGTCGATCCAAACGGCGCGTGGTCACTCAACGAAGCCATCGCGCTGTGCCGCAACCAAAACGTGCTCGCCTACGCGGAAGACCCCTGCGGCGCCGAAAATGGCTATTCCGGCCGCGAAATCATGGCGGAGTTCCGCCGCGCGACCGGCATTCCAACCGCCACCAACATGATCGCCACTGACTGGCGGCAACTCACCCACGCGCTGCAACTGCACTCCGTAGATATCCCGCTCGCCGATCCGCACTTCTGGACCATGCAGGGTTCCGTTCGCGTCGCACAAGTCTGCCGGGACTGGGGACTCACCTGGGGATCGCATTCGAACAACCACTTCGACGTCTCGCTCGCCATGTTCACCCACGTCGCGGCGGCCGCGCCCGGCCAGGTGACCGCAATCGACACTCACTGGATCTGGCAGGACGGGCAGCGCCTCACCAAAGAACCTCTCCGCATCCGGAACAGCGAGCTGAAAGTGCCGGAAAAACCCGGTCTCGGCGTCGAACTGGATATGGCGAAAGTGGAAGAAGCGAACCGCCTTTACGGCACGGTTGGCTCCGCCGGACGCGACGATGCCGCGGCTATGCAGTTCCTGATCCCAGGCTGGAAGTTCGACAACAAGCGTCCGTGCCTGGTACGCTGAATTCTTTGACATGTCATCCCTTCCACCCAACACCTTCAAAGCAGCCATAGCCTCAGGAACACAGCAAATCGGCCTCTGGAGCTCGCTCTGCAGCAACATCGCGACCGAGATCATCGCGGGCTCCGGCTTTGACTGGATTGTGCTCGATACCGAACACGCGCCGAACGAAATCCCCGGCCTGCTTTCACAACTGCAGGCGATGCACGGCAGCCCCGCGGAGCCCGTGGTGCGCGTTGCGTGGAACGACACGGTCATCATCAAACGCGTTCTCGATATCGGCGCGCGCACGCTGCTGATTCCCTTTGTGCAGAACGCCGAGGAAGCGCGAGCCGCGGTGGCCGCCACCCGCTACCCGCCGCGCGGCGTTCGCGGCGTCTCGGTGGGACCGCGCGCGAACCGCTACGGCCGCGTCCCCGGCTATCACCACACCGCGCACGAAAACATCTGCGTCATCGTCCAGATCGAAACGCGCAGCGCCTGCACCCAGATCGAAGCCATCGCGGCCGTGGAAGGCATCGACGGCATCTTCATCGGCCCCAGCGATCTTGCGGCGGACCTGGGACATCTGGCGAACCCGAAACATCCCGAAGTACAGGCGGCCATTGCCGATGCCTGCAAACGCATTCGCGCCGCGGGCAAAGGAGCGGGAATGCTCACAGGCGATCCCGAAGAAGCCTGCCGTTATCTCGCCAGCGGATTCACATTTGTCGCCATGGGCAGCGACGCCGGCGTGCTGGCTGGCGCCACGGCAAAACTCGCCGCCATGGGCAGAGAACAAATCGCACAACTGAACAGGAGCACGGAAAAATGAAAATCGGATTCATCGGACTCGGCATCATGGGCAAACCCATGGCGAAAAACCTGCTGAAAGGCGGGTACTCGGTCACCGTTCACAACCGGTCGGAAGGGGCGGTAAAAGAACTGGTGGCGGCGGGCGCCACAGCGGGCGGCTCGTCCTCCGCAACAGCCGCGCAGTCGGATGTGATCATCACAATGCTTCCCGATGGCCCCGATGTGGAAGCCGTTGTCCTCGGCCCTGGCGGCATCCTCGAAGGCGCGCGCAAGGGCGCGATCGTCGTCGACATGAGCTCAATCAGCCCCATCGTCGCGCAGAAGATCGGCAAAGCGTGCGAGGCGAAAGGCGTGAGCTTTATCGATGCGCCGGTGAGCGGCGGCGAGCCGAAAGCCATCGAGGGTACCCTGACGATCATGGCCGGCGGCGATCAGGCCACGTTCGAAAAAGTCGTGCCGGTGCTGCAGAAGATGGGATCGAGCGCCACGTTGACGGGCGCAGTGGGCGCGGGCAACACGACGAAACTCGCGAACCAGATCATGGTCGCCTGCAACATCGCCGCCATGGGCGAAGCGCTGGTGCTCGCCACGCGAGCGGGCCTCAATCCCGAAACAGTCTTCAACGCGGTGAAAGGCGGCCTGGCGGGAAGCACGGTGCTCAACGCCAAAGCCCCCATGGTGATCGGCCGCAATTTCAAACCCGGCTTCCGCATCGAGTTGCACGAAAAAGACCTTCGCAACGCGCTGCTCGCCGGCGAAACATTGAAAGTTCCGCTGCCGATGACCGGCCTCGTCCAGCAGATGCTGATCGCTCTGATGAACGACAACAAGGGCGGCCTCGATCACTCGGGGATCGTGCAGTTCCTCGAAAGAATGGCGGGAATCGAAGTCAAACCGTCGGCTTCATAATCGGCCAGTCCCGCGTCGACCGAAAATTCCGAGTTACGCAGCCAGATGGTGCGGCATCCGGCATTCTTTCCGCAAAGAATATCGGACTCGCGGTCGCCCACCATCCAGGACTGGCCCAGATCGATACCGTACTCGCGCGCGGCCTGTTCCAGATGCAGCGCGCCAGGCTTGCGGCACCCGCAATCCTCATCCGGATGATGCGAGCAAAGATAAGAGGCGGTGATGCTGACGCCGGCGGCGCGCATCAGTTCCGCGAAGCGCGTCTGCACAGCGTCCATTTCCGCGGGCGCGATAAAACCGCGGCCCACGCCGGACTGGTTACTGACTACAATCAGCGTCCAGCCTGCGGTTTCGAGCGCGCGCAGCGCGTCGGCCGCGCCAGGCAGCAGAACCACGTCCGCGGGGTCCCGCATGTAACCCCGATCTTCGATAATGGTGCCATCGCGATCGAGAAACAGGGCCCGCTTCACTCCGCCCTATCCCCGCTGGCGGGAAGCTTCAATCAGCTCATCCCGCTTCACGGCCCAGGTCCCGTGGTGACCCACCGCGACGCCCGCCGCCAGGTTCGCCATTTCCGCCGCTTCGCGCAGTTCGAATCCCGCGCCCAGAGCCACGGCGAGCGTGGCGACAACGGTATCGCCCGCGCCGGTCACATCGGCGACCTCGTGCGTGATGGCCGGGAAATGTACTTCCCGGTGGCCGGTTTCAAACAGCGACATGCCGTCGCCGCCGCGCGTGACCAGAAGCGCGGAAGGCGCGATCTCCCCCAGCAATTTTTCCGCGGCGCGCGCTAACTCTTCGTTGCCGTTGATCGTCTCGCCCGCGGCGGCGGCCGCTTCACGCAGATTCGGCGTCACCACCCGGGCCCCTCGATAACGCCCGAGGTCCGTGGATTTCGGGTCCACCACCACTGGCATGCCACGCTTCGCGGCCCGGTCGATCATCCAGCGGCAGAACGATTCGGGCGCAACGCCCTTGGCGTAATCGGAGATCACCAGCACATCCGCGTCTTCAAGTTCCTGCTCGCATTTTCGCGAGAGTTGGGATGCCATCCGCGCCGAAAGCGGCGAACGGTTCTCCTCGTCAAAGCGCACGATCTGCTGGCCGCCAGCCGTGACGCGCGTTTTCGTGGTGGTCACCCGGCTTTCGTCTTCGATGAGCGCGTCCATACCGATTTCGAGTTTCGTCAGCTCAGCGCGCATCCGCGCGGACGAGTCATCGATTCCGGTGACACCGGCAAGTTTTACCTTGGCCCCCATTCCACAGGCATTTGCTGCCACGTTGGCGGCGCCGCCCAAAACGAATTTCCGCTCGGAAACTTCCACCACGGCAACCGGGGCTTCAGGAGAAATACGAGTGGCTGAGCCGGTGACATAAGCATCCAGCATGCAGTCGCCGGCCACGAGGACGCGCACTGTGGGGGCGCGCATCAGCAATTTGGTGATCATCATTTTCGGTTCTCCTGCGCCGCACAGATTCTTTCGAGCAGGCCGGTGGTGGAACGCCCGGCATGCAGCGGAAGAAAGCGGATCACGCCACCATAGCTTTCTACAATGCTGCGTTCCGGCACAGGACGTTTGCCATCGGCATACTCCTCGCCTTTGCAATGAACGTCAGGGCGAAGCCGGCCCAGCGGAACGGAGGGTTCGGTTTCGTCGAAGATCACCACGTAATCCACCATTTCGAGGGCTGATAATACTTCGGCGCGGTCTTCCTGAGGCATGAGTGGACGCCCAGACCCTTTCACCGCGCGAGCGCTCGCATCGCTGTTAATTCCCACAATGAGTAAATCTCCCAGTGATTTCGCGTCGCGCAGACTGCGGACGTGCCCCGCGTGAATGAGATCGAAAATACCGTTTGTCCATATGACGGTTTTGCATTGCACGCGCCAGTCCGCGCGCAACCGCTCCAGTTCGTCCATCGTTCGAAGCTTCGAAATTCCCGGCACTGGATTCAATTATCCCAACATCTGTTTGACGAATATGCCAGGGATTCGGCTGTCAGAACCTCTCCAGACCGTCTTCTTAGTCACAGCGCCGAAGTGAGAGGGGCGGGGCTTCTGCCCAGTGATCACACCGCGTGATCGATAGCAACCGCCGCGCCGCTCCAGGCCTGCTGCGCGGTCCAGGGTTTCGCCGAACCACTCCAGAACGGATCGCTCACCGCAAGCCCCAGCGGCAAGAACGCTTCGGCGCACAAATAAAGGCTCCCCGTCGAAATATAGGTTTCGCCCACGCTCGGCTGATGACCGCAAAGTCCGATCCGCAGCCACCCTTTTTCGTCGAAAGTGCCGTCCGCTTCGAGCGTGCGGCGGATAACGGCGGTCAGAGCGCCTCGAACCTGTTCCGGCGAGACCCCGGCTGGCAGGTCTTTCCGGAGCGCCATCGTGGCGAGATGATGGAACGCGCCGCAGCGGTAGGCGAGCGAGCGTCCAATCGCCGGGAAAGATCCATCCGGCGCGATGATGCGTTCTTGAATCGCGGCGAACCGGCGGGCGCGCGTCAGCGCAGGCGTCGCGAAGGAGTTCCAGCTTTTCGAGACTTTGGAGATCGTATCCAGTACGTTCAGCAGCATGGGCTGGATGACATAGCTGTTGTAGTAATCCCAGTGGAACTGCGGGCCGTCCCCGTACATGCCATCGCCCTTGTACCATTCGTCGTGCTGGCGGATGGCGTAGTCAACCCGCATGGGGTCCCACTTTTCGCCCGCGTGAGACAGGAACGCTTCGACCGTCGCGCTGAACAGCAGCCAGTTGTTGAACCCGGGCTGAATGACCCGCGTCGCGAGCATTGAACGGACAAGATTGGTCTTAGTCGCCGAATCGA
>CAZWTH010000080.1:0-7244 GCA_964636715.1 uncultured Solibacteraceae bacterium
CAAAGTTCCATATAACGTCGAGGAGCGCGCATCGAGAGCCGCGGCGAAAGCCGCCGCATCCCGGAACGAGCTGTTCTGCATCTCGACGGTCAACAGGCGCGAATCCCACAGCGAGTGGAGATTGGTAGCCGCCGCGTCACCGGCGAAACGCACCGGATCGCAATTGCCGCCCTCATCGCTGTCGTTGATGACATGCAGCGGCTGGTGGATATCGCCGACGAAGTGAATCAGATAGCGCAGCGCCTCGGCGCGGTCCGCATCGGTACGGGTGGTGGCGGCGAGAATCTCGGCGAAGTGCTGGATGGCATCCACTACGCAACCGGTCGCCTCTTTGCCGCCCGTTGCAGGCCATATTGCCGGGCACCAGGAATCGATGTTCGTCCGTTTGGTAACGGTGCGGGGAATGTTGAGGAAGTGCCAGGCGCCGTTCTTTCTGGCGGCGCGAACATCGTCGGCCCAGGACGCAACGGCAGCCATAATGTCGGTTGGCGGGTCCGGACAGTAGCGGTTCGACGAAACATCGACGGGGGACGCGTGAAGCAGCCGGTCCACTTCCTGAGACGCGGCAGGAGTGAGATGCGCGCGCGCGATGAATGCGACCACACGATGACCGTCGCAGCCCCAGCCGAAGAGCGAGGAAGGAGCGAGCAGCACAGCGAGGGCGAAGACGACGCGCATTCGATCAATTTTAGCGGCGCAGTGTTGCAGGCGGATTACTTCAGGTGGCGGCGGAGGGTGAAGGCGTCCGGGCGGGCGTTGTCATGCTCCAGCTTCTTCCAGTCGTCCTGGACGTAGAGCAGCTTTCCGCTGAGATGATTGGAGCGTTCGGATGCGAGAAAGAGCGCGAGCTGAATCTGCTTGTCGGTCAGGGTCCCGCCGGTGACCTGAATCTTCTCGGCGGCCTCGATTTCCTGCGCGCCGGCGCGGTCCCCGGCGTGGAGAATTTCGTCCGTCATGTTGGTGTACGTTTCGCCAGGGAGCATGCAGTTGACCTGGACGTTATCCTCACGGACTTCTTCCGCCAGGCTTTCCACGAAGCGCACAATGGCGGCTTTACTGGCGGCGTAAGGCGAGAAGCGCGGGCGAGGCGAGGCGCAACCCTGACCGGCGATGACGATGATCTTCCCTGCCCGGCGCGCCAGCATGCGCGGCAGCGCGGCGCGGCAGGAATTCATCACGCCGATGATATTAGTCTCGAAAACCTCCTGCCAGGCGGATGGTTTGTGAGAGACAAACGGCCCGATCGGCCCCTGCACAGCGGCATTGCAGATGAGAGTATCGATGTGTCCCCACTGGCCCACCACGCGATCGACGGCGGCGGTCATCTGCTCGAAGTTGCGGACATCCGCGCGAAGCTGCAATGCGGTTCCGCCGCTGTCTTCAATTTCGAGTTTGGTGACGCTCAGTTCGCCCTGGCTGCGGCCCAGCAGACCGACGCGCGCTTTGTGCCGGGCAAATCCAATGGCTAAACGTTTGCCAATTCCACGGCCGGCGCCAGTAATCAGAACGTTGACATCGTGCGGTGAACGCAAATCAGTATTCTATCTTTTTGAATGCAGGATGTGGAGCCGTGGACTTTGGTGGACGGAACGGGATTCGAACCCGCGACCCCCGCGATGCGAACGCGGTGCTCTCCCAACTGAGCTATCCGCCCACTCGGGCTCAACCTCTACAATATAACAAATGGCTTCCACCGCTTCCAATTCTTCATCCGCGCACAATGAAATCACGAAGAAAATGCGCGAAGAATGGGACCAGCGCGCCCGCGAAAACGCCCGCTACTACGTCGCCACGGAGCGCACCGAATGGAGCGACGAGGAATATTTCGAATCCGGGCGCGAAAACGTGCGCCGGGAAATTCTCACGGACATGACGAACATCTGCCAGGGCAAAGATCCGAAGCAGATGACGGTACTCGAAATCGGTTGCGGATCGGGACGAGTGACACGCGCGCTCTCCGAAGTGTTCGGCGAAGTCTACGCGGTCGATATCAGCGGCGAGATGATCCGCCAGGCAAAGGAATCACTCGCAGACCGCCCGAATGCGCACGTGTTCCAGAACAATGGATCCGATCTTTCGGTGCTGGGTGATATTCAGGTGGATTTCGCGTTTTCCTATATCGTGTTTCAGCACATCCCGAGCCGCGATGTGATTCGGAACTACGTGCGCGAAGTGCAGCGCCTTCTGCGGCCCGGCGGCCTTTTCAAATTTCAGGTGCAGGGCTGGGGCGAGATCGAAGCCAGAGGCGACGATACATGGCTTGGCGCGTCATTCTCAGACGAGGGAGCCGTCGCGATGGCGGAGGAGTGCGGCTTTGAACCCCGCTACCGCCATGGCGCCGGCACCCAGTACTTTTGGTTGTGGTACTTTAAGCGCCCCTGAGAAGCAGGCGCGCTTACTTTTGGTCCGCCTGAGCGGCGGCGCGCCGCTTCGCCCAATACTGCTTCATCCGAACCGACACGCTTCTGCGCGCCGATGCGTCCATGCGCTTGCGGCCTCTCTTCCGTGGCGCTCTGACCACGGGCCCGCTTTCGCCCATTAATTCGAGCGATTCGATAATGCGATTCACTCGGTCGCGTTCTTCCAGAAGCTCGTTGATAATCCGATACAGATCCATGGTTCCCCTCGGCCCACTCCGTGCGATCCAGCGGTTATGAAAACGTCAAGCCGTCATCGTACAAGAAATGGCGAGTGCATTACAAATCTGTAGCCGAAATATTGCGCGGCTCCCCACGAAATCAGCGCGAGTATGACGAGAACCACTAGTACCCAGGTAATGAACTTCGCCCATGGGAACTTCTTCTCTTCCCTCTTCAGTACCAGAATGTAGCTGGCAAACACGCCGATATAGAAGAGCAAAATCATCGGCGTGGCAAAGAGCGTGAGATTAAATACATCTCCGGTAGGCGTGATGATCGCCGCCAATACGACGATGATCATAATCGCGTAGCGGCTGTGCTTAATGAGAAAGCGCGGACTGACCACGCGAATCAGCGTGAGCAGAAACAGCAGGACGGGGATCTCAAATACAATGCCCACCGCCAGCATCACATCCACGAAGAGATCGAAGTACTCGGTGACGCTGACCGTGGGATGAATTCCATGGCCAATTCCGAGGCCCAGCAGGAACTCCAGGCCGAACCGGAAGATCACAAAATACGCGAACAGGCCGCCAATGATGAACAGGCCCGCGCTCGAGGCAACGAATGGGACTGCCCAACGGCGCTCGTGCTTGTAGAGTCCCGGCGCAATGAACGCCCAGACCTGGTAAAGAATCCACGGGGAGGCGGCAAACAAAGCCACCACCAGCGGGAGCTTCATCCAGACGATCTGGAAGACGTCCATGGCGCCGATCATGATGAGTTCCGGCGGTTTGACGTGCAGATTCGTCAGCGCGACGACGGCCGGGGCGCTGACGATATCCCACATCTGATTGCGGAACAGCAGCGCCAGGCAAAACGCGACGGCGAGGCCGTAGACGATGAGAATGATACGGTGACGAAGCTCCTCGAGGTGTCCGAGAAAGCTCATCCGCGCCATTCCCTCTTCTTCGTCCTGGTCTGGCTTGGGGAGGTTCGCGGGCGAGCCTCCGAAGATGTTGGTCAGGCGGCCGAGCAGAGATTGCTCATCCGGCGGGTTTGATGGCATTCGGGTGGTTAAGCGTGAATCGGCTCCTGGCCAGATTCAGTGTGCGCGGGCGGCAGAGATTCACCGGCTTCGGCATGACCAGCCTCAGCGTGCTCTGCTCCGTTCACGTGTCCGTGGGGGACGGAATCCGCCGCGGCCTCTATTTGTAGCGGCCCGGCGATATGCTCGACGCCCTCAGTTGCGGATGCGCCGGCTTCATAAGTCGTGGTGTCAGAGGTAGCGGAACCGTCGTAGTAGGAATGATCCTCGTCCGGGTTGTAGTCATCGTAGTTGTAGGACGACGATGACTGCGCCAGGTAGTTGGTCGTGATGATTTCCTTGACTCCGGATTCCCGCTCCAGGTTTGCCATTTCGCGGTTGAAAGTGCTTTTGAGGTCGTTCTGGGCCCGGCGGAACTCGGTCATCGCCTTACCGATGGTTCTGGCGATTTTGGGAAGCTCCTTCGGCCCGAATAACAGCAGCGCGAGAAGGACAATTGCCACCATCTCAGGGCCGCCAACACTAAGCATGACTCCATTGTAAGCCACTTGCGATGGCAGAGTCTTTTCGGGGGAGTGGCGTGGCGTCTTCAGGTGGGGCAGCCTTTTCAGGCTGCGGACTCGCTTTCCAGCGAGTCCAGCCGGCTGGAAAGCCGGCTTGCAGGCCGGAAGTCCTGCCCCACTTCTCCTCTTAGGGTTTGAGGGGGCGAAAGCCCTTTTCCTGCATCACGGAAACCGCGCGCTCGCGGATTTCGGCATCGACGTAAAAAAAAGCTCCGATGCGGGAGGAACGGAAGATGAAGCCGCCCTGGTAGGCGTCCGGCTCGACGTCGTATTCGATGCCGGCCGTTTTAAAAACGTCTTCGAGCTTCTGGGCGTCGGCCAGAGTGCGCGCGATGTAGAGGGGCTGTTCGCCTTCCATGGTTCACCGGCCGAAAAGCCGGGATATTTTCCCCGTCTCGCCCGCCGCATGCTCCAGCCGCATTTCGATTGCCATGACGGCGAGATCGCGGTCATCGCCCGCGGGCGACCATTTTTGCGAAGGATCGAAGAGGATTTCGAGATCGAAGGAGTTACCGGTATCGCGGGTAAAGCTGGCTTTGATTTCGCTGTTGCCGGCGGGGACGGTCTCAGAGGCGATTTCGTGGCCGTCGACGAGAATGCGGACCCGTCCTCCGCCGGCTTCGTCCGGGCGGAAGGCCTTCAGCGTGAGCCCTGTGACGGGGCGGGTGGGCCGGAGGCGCGTTTTGAGCCGAGGCGAGATCCAGCCATCGCCAAAAGCTCCGGAGGTTGCCCCTTCCTGGATGGCATAGCCGGTAACCGGCAGCCGGACGATATCTTCGAGGAGTTTGAGGTGACGGCCAAGCTGGTCGATGGAGTGATTTCTATCCATCTCCATTTTTTGGTAGAGCTGAATCCAGCGGTCGCGGCGAACCAGCAGCGATTTCAGTTCGACGACTTCTTCCGCAGTAAGGGTATGGCCCGCCGTCATCTGGGGTGGCAACGGCCGCTGGACGTAGAACGTGCCGTGGGAAGGCGCGATTTCCTCGGCTGGGCGGTCTTTGGTGTAGAGGTAGATCGAAATCGATTTGCGCGAGCGGTGGCGTTCGGATTCCGGGAGGTTGATTTTCGGGAATCCGTGCCAGGAAATTTCGTTGGTTTCGAACATAACCGCCCGGTTGAAGAGCGGATCGAAGGCGCGGATCTGGTTTTCGTCCGGCAGGCGCGGATTGGAGTGAATCTCGATTGCCCCGCCCCATTCGGTCTTCCAGCCCTTGTTGAGATAGACGATCAGGTTCAGGCGGCGATGGAGCGTGTGGTCTTCGACGTAGTTGAAGTCGATGTGGGGGTCGAGTTCCTGTCCGTGGCAATTCTCATGGGTGCCGCCGCCGAACATTTTCGGATCGAGGATGAGATCGGGGATACCGGAGACGCGCGACATGAACTCCAGAAAAGGGGCGGAGGAAATGAAATCGTAGAGTTCCAGGTAGGCGGGGCTGATTTCGCGGATTTTCGTATTGACCGACTTGCCGCCTGCGGCCCCAATTTCATTGATGGAGAGTTTTTGATCGAAACTGGGAAATTCAGCGAGGAGGCGCTCGGCGAAACCCGGCTCGAAGAAGTTTTCGATGGAGAAGTGGCGGAACGGTTTGGCGGCGGTGAAACTGGCTCGAAGGGAATCGGCCTGCGCCAGAAGTTCCGGCGAGAGCCGGTCCAGTTGGTTCGCGGTGTGCATTTTCGTGAGAAAAAGAGCCCGACAGCAAACTATAACAGACAGTGTCCCCGGTTACTGCATTCTCTTCCCCCTTGACGAACGAAGAAGAGCTTTATTGGCTCGCGCTGCGCATGATGCCCGGCCTGGGCGCCCGCCGCGCGGGGGTGCTCCTCGCGCGATTCGGCGGGGTGCGGAATATCTTCCACGCGACGGAGGCGGAACTGGAGCATGCCGGGGTCCCAGGCGCGCTGGCGCGATCCATCGCCAGCGGCTGCAGTTTTGAGGATGCGGCGGCTCAGCAGCAGAAGGTACGGGACGCAGGGGCGGCGCTGGTCACGCTGGGGGACGCGCGTTATCCGGAGATGCTGCGCGGGATCTTCGACCCTCCGCCGGTCCTCTTCTGCCGCGGCCGGGTCGAGCTACTGGGGGCGGTGAATGTGGGGGTGGTCGGAACGAGGCATCCGACGCCGTATGGGGTAGCGGCGACGGAACGCCTGGCGGGGGATCTGGCGCGAGCGGGGGTAACGGTGGTTTCCGGAATGGCACGGGGGATCGACACGGCAGCCCATAAAGCGGCGCTGTCGGTGGAAGGGACGACGGTCGCTGTGCTGGGGTGTGGGGTGGATATCGTCTATCCGTCCGAAAACCGGAAGCTGGCGGCCGAGATCGCGGCCAAAGGGCTGATCGTCTCGGAGTTCCCGATGGGGTCGACGGCTTTCCCCCAGAACTTCCCCATCCGGAACCGGATCATCAGCGGCCTGAGCGCCGGGCTGCTGGTGACGGAGGGGGCGCAGTACAGCGGGTCGGCCATCACCGCGCGGCTGGCAATGGACCAAAACCGGGATGTGTTCGCGGTACCGGGAAATATCACATCCAAAATGAGCTGGGGGCCAAATCTGCTCATCAAGCAGGGGGCAAAACTGGTGCAGGACTGGAACGACGTGGTAACGGATCTGCCCGTGGCTGCCCAGCAACGGCTGATCGAGGCCGGACGACAAAGGATTCTGAATCAGGGACTTGGCGCGACCGTTGCAACCGGCGGCAAGGCTGGCGCATCAGATGCTCCAGACCCCGGTCAGAGGATCGCCCGCGTGGTGCTTCGGCAGCTCAAGGTGGACGAAGCCGTCCATCTGGACAAGCTGGTGGAGACCTGCGAGGAGGTTTCTCCGTCTGAGATTATCGCCTCTCTGTTCGAGATGGAGATCCAGGGTCTGGTGAAGCAACTGCCGGGTCGTAACTTTATTAAAGTGTGGTAGCCCGAAGCGGGCAGCGACAGCGGTGGTTTATGCTGAAAAAGCAATTTTATGGCAAAAGCTCTGGTCATCGTCGAGTCGCCCGCGAAGGCGAAGACGATTAATAAGTATCTCGGGAAGAACTTCGTTGTTAAAGCCTCCATCGGTCAT
>CAZWTH010000081.1:0-16866 GCA_964636715.1 uncultured Solibacteraceae bacterium
GACAAAACAAAGGAAAAAGCCATGACCAACCGGAAAAATACGCCAGATCAGACTGAAACGGCCGCTACCTGCTGCGGAACCTGTAACTGCACGAACTGCTCCTGCGCATGCGCCAACGGCGAATGCCGTTGCCAGACCGCAAACTGCAAATGCGGCTGCGGCGCGTCTGGGAATACCCGCTAACGCGAAATCGGCCCCGGTCGCCCCAATGGTGGACCGGGGCCGAACAGCCTTCATTTTTCAGCCTGACTCCCGAACGGCGATGGCACTTTCGTAAACGATCCCCGCATCAGCGCAGACGGCGCCATGCCCACCATTTGATAGAACGTTCGCGTCAGATGCGCCGCATCGGCAAAGTCCGCGGCGTGAGCGGCGCCCGCAATAGTGCGTTCAGAGCCGATCGCAACCATGGCTCTTGTCAACTTGCGCCAGAGCATGTAACGGCTGAACGGCAGACCGGTCTGGCTCCGGAAAAGATGGGCAAAGCGGCTGGGAGACAGAAACGCCATCCCGGCGGCCGCCGCCAAAGAGATACGCAGATCGCCGGACGCCTGTATCCGGTTCAGCACAGTGGTAACTCGCGGGTCCAGACTGCCCATGGGCGGCGCACCCGGACTCAACGAGCGGACACAATGCCGAATGAGAGCTCCGATCTCCATGCTTTCGAAGGGCTGCTCCACAAACTTCCGCAGTTCCGTCACGGAAGGCGCGAGGCGCGCGGCGGGAATGATGGCGATGTCCTGCCTGACGGTGGAACCGAGCCAGGTTCCTTCGTTCGACTCCGGATCGACAAAGATCATCGCGCCGAATGCGCCCTTGCAATTGAACGAATGGACGACATCGGACCGGACAACAGCGCCCGCGCCCTCTTGCCAGTTCCCGTCGCGGCCGCGAATCGCTACAGGCGCGTCGAGCGAGATGACGATCTGAATCGCGTGATGGGAATGCGGAGGTACCACGCCCTCTGCCTGTCCGACCAGCAGAAAGCCGCCATCCCAAAGATGCCAGCTGGGTTCGCTCAACCACCGGGCCGGAGCATCGTTTGACAGTTCGTTCAGGGTAATCCCTCGCCTAACTGTAGCTGATTTATTCAAGCAATTGAGCAGGAGCATTCAATACCGAAGGCACTCATTCCGGATACTTTTGACTTATGAACGGCACAATGGAACTCTTAACCAGCTACGGATATATCGCGGTGTTCGTCTGCGTCTTTCTCGAACAATTGGGACTACCGTTTCCCGCCACGCCGGTTCTGCTCGCCGCCGGGGCATTGACTGGATTGGGGAAGCTGAATCTTCCCGCTGTATGGCTGCTGGCGGTGGCCGCGTCAATACCAGGCGACGCCGTCTGGTACTACCTGGGCAGGAAGCGAGGGATGCCGGTCCTGTGCTTCCTCTGCAAAATCTCTCTGGAGTCGGATACCTGTGTGCGGAGAACGAACGCCACGTATTCCAGACATGGCTCCCGCTGGCTGCTGTTCGCCAAATTTATTCCCGGTGTGAGCACTATAGCGCCGCCGATGGCGGGCGTCTACGGAGTGAGCTCGTGGAAGTTCTTCATCATGGATGGCGCCGGGGCCGGCCTGTGGACGGGAGCGTTCCTCTTCGCCGGCCGCTGCTTTCAGGGTCACGCGGCCGCGATGGCCGCTTATCTGGACCGGCTCGGCAAATGGCTCGGTCTGGCGCTGTTGGGAGTTATTGCGATCTTCGTTCTGCGGAAGCTGATCGAAAGACGGCGAATCTATCGCACGCTCGGCGCCACGCGCATCGGCCCCCTCGAGTTGAAGCAGCGCATGGATTCTGGCGCAACCATCATGATTATCGATCTGCGAAATTCCGACGAGTGGCGCGAAGGGAGAATCCCCGGTTCGCTGGCTTTCAGCGATGAAGAACTGGACGCGTTTGTACCCGCGGCCCCGGAGACCGAGATGATCATTTACTGTTCGTGCCCGGACGAGATCTCGAGCGCCGCCCGAACTGCCGTTCGGCTCAAACGGGCCGGAGTCAGATGGGTTCGTCCGCTGCAGGGTGGATTTCCGCTCTGGAAGCATTTGGGACTTCCGGTGGAAGTTGCCTTAAACACAACCGCGCACGCACTGGCGTAAAAAGGAAAAAATGGAATACCTCATCGGCGCCATACTGGCTCTCTCGGTGGCTGGATTTGCCGTTGTATCGGGCTTCGAGCGGAGCCGGGCCTTCTATCCCACCGTTCTCATCGTCGTCGGCTCGTATTATGTTTTGTTCGCCGTTATGGGCGCCTCCATGCGCGTACTGTGCACGGAAATTGCTTTCGCCGGCGTCATTTCGCTCCTCGCGGCGATCGGCTTCCGGAAAAATCTGTGGCTCGTCGCCGCCATGTTGTTTGGGCACGGCGTTTTTGATTTTTTCCACCATTCCATCGTCACGAATCATGGCGTGCCGTCCTGGTGGCCCGGCTTTTGCCTGACCTATGACGTCGTAGCGGGGCTGTGGATGGCGGTGCGTCTGAAAATGCGCCCGGCCCGGCTCAGCCACGATTTGTGTTGATCCGTTTTGCCGGTTATCTCTCGCCACGGCACAGGTGTGCGGCCAGGATCTCCTGCAACAGCGGACCCTGCGGATAAGGATGAACTGTGTACTGCCGGAAGCCCTCGCCGAAGACGACGCCCGCTCTCGCTCCGCAGGCGCGCGTCCACTCCTCCATCTGTTTCACATAATCGTCCGTTCCGTGTTGCTGCTGAAGCCACGCGCGTTGACTGCCGTGTTTACCGAGCATCCGCGTCTTCATCTCAAATGTGGAAGCAACATCGATCGTGAAATCCGGAACCGCAGGGCGCCCATTTCGGTCCCGCTGGTCGATCGGATCCATGAAGTACAGATGTGGAATACGCGGCAGAGCCGGGGTCGGCGCCGGGGTCGCATAGTTCGGAATGGACGAGGCGAAACACGCATCGCGAACCAGTTCGCTGGTCGCTTCGTGATCGGACAGATAATCGCTGGGCGCAGCCGTGAGAACAATCTCCGCCAAAATTTCCCGCAGGATCCCCGTTACGGCGCGCCGCGACGGATCGTCGCTGAAAATCGACATGTCGCGAAATCCGCCCCAGCGGTATTTGGCCCCGATCAGCGCCGCGGATTCGGCCGCCTCCGCCCTGCGAATAGCCGCGATCTCCTCCGGGCCGTGAGTCGCCGATCCGCAATCGCCCGCGCTGAGAGTAACAACAGTGATGTCGTGCCCGAGCGCGCTGAGGAGCGCCAGTGTGCCTCCCGCAAGAATCTCCGCGTCATCCGGATGCGCGTGGATGCAGGCGATTCGCACGAACCGTCCAGATTATCATTCAAACGTATAATGGCCCATGGGCCGCGTCGCGAGGGGGACGGGAACATCATGATTCGAAGACAGCATCTGATTGCAGCTATATTCGCCGGATCGGTAATCGCCGCTCTGTCTTACGCGCAGGGTACGCCAACACCGGTGCCCGACCCCGTTCCGATCGCTCCGGGCAAAGGCGTGCGGGCCAACGGCTTCACGCAATACACTCGGCCGCTGGCGTCACAGGACGTTCTGATTCGCGGGAAAGGTCTGTACAACTCCACGTGCGCATCCTGCCACGCCTCCGATATTCGCGGCGTCGAGGGGAAAGGCACTAATCTGCTGCGTTCGGGAGTCGTTCTGAGCGATAAGGCAGGTGAACTCATCGCCGCCAGCGTCGCCAAACACAACCCGAAGATCAACCTGGTGGAGGCCGATAACTCGGCCATCTCCGAATATCTGCACAGCATCGAGGCAACCATGGGCGCGCAGGGGAGCCCTCCCGGACGCAACCCGATGGGTATCGAACTGAACGTCCTCGTGGGCGACGCGAAAGCGGGTGAAGCTTACTTTGCGAAAGCCTGCGCGAGTTGCCATTCGGTGACAGGCGATATGAAAGGCATTGCCTCAAAATACGCGGATGCAAAAGCGCTCCAGAATGGCTGGTTCGATGGGGTGCTCCCCCGCGCCGGTCGCGGCGGCGGTCGCGGCGGTATGCAGGCAACCGTCACCATGCCGAACGGCGCTGTGTTTGAAGGCCGATCGATCCGCAAGGATGATTACATCGTCATCCTCATGCTGGCCGATGGCACGCGTAAGTCCATCCCGCTCGACGTAACGCCTGCTCCGAAAGTCGTCATGAAGGATCCAGAGGAAGCTCACAAGAAAGTCGCCATGGCGATCGACGATCCGGATAACAAGAACCTTCACGACATCACCGCATTTCTCTGGACACTGAAATAGGAGCGAATAAAGCCATGAATAAAATACGAATCGTCATTTCGCTTCTCGCGTCCCTGAGCGCGGCGCCGGTATTTCTGCACGGTCAGTCCGGCGGTCTCGAGCCGAACGACATCCTGAAACCTCTCTCCGATCAGTGGACCAGCTTTTCCGGCGATATGACCGGCAAACGCTACAGTTCGCTGAAGGCGATCAACCTGAACACCGTGAAGGGCCTCAGCCTGAAATGGGCAAACACGTCGATTACCACGGGTTGCGGTCCGGACGGAACCGGACCTGCAGGCGCGAGTGGCGGAGGACGGGGCGCCGCCGAACTGATCGTGGCAGGTCTTGGCAACGGCGAATCGAACAACTGCGGTCCCGCGCGGTTCGGCGGCGGGATGCTGTTCGTAAACGACACGATCTACGCCGCAACCCGCGACGACGTCTATTCGATTGATGCACACGATGGCAGCGTTCTCTGGCACTACTACTGGAAGTTCCGCGGCGGCACCTCAACCGGCACGCGCGGTCCCAGCATGTGGCATAACTACATCTACTTCACTTTCCACGACGACTATGTTGTCTGCCTCGACGCCAAAACCGGCAAAGAGATCTGGAAGAAAGAGATTGCCCCGTTCGATCAGCAATACTTTTCTTCCAACGTTCCTCTCGTGATCGGCAATCACATTCTGGTCGGCCCAGGCAACGATATGGATTCACCCGCCTGGCTGCAATCGCTCGATCCCGAAACCGGCTCGATCCAGTGGACTCACTACAACACTCCGCAGAATCCCGGCGACCCCGGTCTTGAAACCTGGAAGGATCTCGATGCGGCGCGCCACGGAGCGGGCACGAGCTGGATTCCAGGCTCCTACGATCCCGACACGCATCTCTATCTCTACGGCACCGGCAATCCGACTCCCTCCTACACAACCGGTCGCGGCGACGGAGATAATCTCTACACTTCCTGCCTCATTGCGCTCAACGTGGATACGGGGAAGATGGCCTGGTATTTCCAGACTTCACCGCACGACACGCACGACTGGGATTCCACCCAGACGCCGATCATCGCCGACCTGCCGTTTAACGGCCGCACCCGCAAGCTCGTGATGATGGCCACGCGCAACGGCTATTTTTACGTTCTGGATCGCGTGACCGGCGAGCACCTCATCACCAGCAAGCTCGGCCTCGTGAATAACTATGCGTCCGACATCGCCACCGATTCCAAACTCCATCTGGACGCGCGCGGGCAGGTTCAGCGCAACCCGCATAAGGACGCGAGCGTCGCCGGATCGGTCGTGAACGACGATGTGCTGAATCATCAGCCGCCCACGTTCTCCCCGGACACGGGCCTGTTCTACGTTCATGAGACGAATTCGCTGCGCATCGACTACCTGCTGGAGCCCGATCCCCGCGGATCGATGGGCCTCGGCGGTGAAAGCAGCGCCGCCGGGCTCAATTACGGCACTTACATCGACGCCATCGACTACAAAACGGGCAAGGTCGTATGGCGCCATCTGCTGAGCAGCGGTAACGTCGGACTGCTCTCCACCGCGGGAGGATTGCTGTTCACCAACGACGGCCAGAACTTCGCCGCGTGGAACGCGAAGACCGGCGTACCGGTCTGGCACACGCAGATCGGCGGGCTTTCGGCTCCCGCCGAGACGTTCATGCTGGATGGCAAACAGGTAGTTCTGGCGTCTGCCGGAAGCGGCCTCTATATGTTCCAGCTGAATCCGTAGGGTCGGCCCGCGCTAACCCTGCATCGCCGGGGCTGAAACTGGCTTCCCGTTTACGATGACATGGTCGAACCTGAGATTGCTGATGCCGGACGCCATCAGTTTGTCCTTCTCCAGCGTCACATCGAAGTCTTTGAACGTGATGTCGCTGATGTCGGTCTGACCGGGATTCGGCTGGATCGTCCCGAATGACCCGAAGCGTCCCTTCAGTCCGGTCATCGTCACATTGCGAACCACCGACTTCGGGGGCGTCGCGCCCTGCAGATTCACATATTGCGACCACGGCCGGCACGACACAATCGTGCCGCCGCCCGCATAATCGAGCGTGATATCGCGGAAGTGGATATCTTCGTAATGCTGCGGCGTGTCCGGCCGCAGCTTCAGCACCGCGATCGTCACGCCTCCAGTCACTTTGCAATTTTCCACAACCACATCGCGGACAAGCGTGGCTTCACTGCCCAGCGTCACAATCCCGTTCCCGCGCTTGAAAGTGCAATTGCGAACGCGGATGTGTTCCACTGGCGGGCTGTCTTTGTCCTCCATCGCGTGAATACCCTTCGAGCCTTTCGCCGCGATGCAATCGTCCGTCACCGAAAAGTAGCAGCCGTCGACCGTGACATTCTGGCAGCTATCCAGGTCGATTCCATCCGTACTGGGGGCCTGCTTGTAATCATCAGGTACCTGGAATCGAGCCTGACGAACCGTGACGCCATCGCATTTATAGAGATGAAGATTCCAGTACTGCGAATCCTTGAACGTGATGCCTTCCACGACCACGTCGTGCGAGCTCTCGATAATCGCCATCCGCGCGCGGGGGACGCCTACGTTTGGAAAATTTCTCGGATCGGGAGCCGCGGCGCGCAATTTCCAGAAGAGATCCCAGATCGGCCGCCCGGCGCCGTCGAGCGTCCCTTCTCCGGTGATTCGCAGACCGTCGCAGTTTTTTGCGTTGATGAGCGCCGGATTGAACTTTTCTTCGAAATGACCTTCAATCCGCGTACGCTGCACCGGAAAGTTGCTCATGTCCGTCGAGCACTTCAGCACCGCGCCTTTCTCCAGATGAAGATGGACCTTCGGCTTGAGGAACAAAGCTCCGCTGACGAAAACACCTTCCGGTATGACCACCGTTCCGCCGCCGGCGGCGGCGGCATGGTCGATGGCCGCCTGGATCGCTTTGGTATTCACGGTGGCGTCGTCGGCAACCGCGCCAAAGTCCTTGATGGAAACATTTCCGGCACTCGCGGCATTGGCCGCCATGCGCCAGAAGGGCGTCGAAAGGGCCAGCGCGGCAAACCGGCGGCGAGTAGGGCGATAAAGGGACATAGCTGATGGGAATTTTCTCACAGCCTGCGTCCGGGAATATCGCGGCCACGGATTCGTCTACAAGGCGGCCGTCTTCGACTTATCCCGTCGCAGCATCATCGCCACATATCCGCCCAGCAACAGCAGGGTAGCGGCCCCCGCCAGACGCAGAACCCCGACAATTGCCAGAGTGTATTTGCCGGAATGCGGATCGAACTGGCAGCAAAACAGGAGCAGCGCATCCACCGCGGTTCCAATTTTGTGATGCGACGCCTCTATCAGGCCAAACCGCATGTCCGTGGCGGAGTAACTGATTCCGTAAAAATATTTCGAGAGCCGGCCTTCGGGCGTCAACACGTAAACGGCGCTGGCGTGCGCATAAGCCGCGAGCGAGGGGTCCCATTTGTAACGGAAGCCGACGGCGTTCGTGACGCGATCGATGGAAGGCGTCGCGCCCGTCAGAAAATGCCAGCCCGCCGCGGTTTCGGGACGGCCGAATTTCTTTATGTAATTGATCTTCTTCGCCAACGCCATGGCGGGCGTTTCCTTCGGGTCGAAGCTGATCACCACAACGTCGTAATCTTTGCCCGGCGTCAGAGTCATGCTTTGCGCGGTCCGCACAACGCCGTTCAGGATCTGCGTGCAGAGCATCGGGCACTCGTAGTACACAAGCGCCAGCACAACAGGCCGCTTGCTGAAATACTTCCCCAGCTGGACCGTCTCGCCGTTCTCATCGCGAAACACCGCGTCGAGAGGCAGCTGCGAATTCAGCTTCTGTTCAATATCAACGCCTTTGAGGATGTCCGGTCTCGCCGAGCCGCTCATATCGAGCCCGTCGGGAGCTACCGTGGATGATACTGCCGCCTGCGTCAGGAGCAAGCCGGCCGCGAACAGGCAGATGATTGTTCTCATGACGAAATTGCCGCGCCAAGCCTAAGTTTCAGGGTATCGCCAGCATCTCCGAGGTTCCGCGCCGGCTCGAAATCTCGTACGCAAAAGCACATAGACCTGCTATTCCTGCTGGTAACGCCGCAGCACATCTTCGAGGGTGATGGTTCCTTCGAGCGCGCCGCGCGCCGCCCGGTTCATGACCGGAAGCAGTGGCCAGCGGTGGAAATACGGGAGCGCGCTCGAAAGAGTGAGATCGGGAAAAAGCATAGGCGTGCGCGCGGCGCCAATCTTATCTTCGAGACGCGCCGCGCGAAAACTTTCGTCCGCCAGCGCGGCCGCGCGCAGCGCATCCATCTCGCGCTTATCGGCGACATACCAGAGGCCCTTCGCGCATCGCACAATAACGTAAGGCGAATCCTGCCGGAGAAAATTCAGCGCTCCCTGCACCGTTGCCGATCCCTCCAGCACGGGCACGGAAGTCGGCCGCAGAGCATCTTCGAGATGCAGGTCGCGCTCCTCTCGCTGTTCTTCCATGGAGGGCAGCCACAGTCCGTCCTGATGGGTGAGGACTTCGAAGATCGGCGTCGGCTGCAGCGAGCGCGAAATCAAATACGCAATCGTGTTCGCCAGAATGACCGGCACCACAATCGAGTAATTGCCGCTGATCTCCATCGCCATAAATACCGATGTCAGGGGCGCGCGCAGAAATGCCGCGAAAAGCACTCCCATTCCAATCACCGCATAGGATGCGATGGAGCCCGTCAGATACGGTAGAAAGATCTTTCCCAGTGAACCGATTCCCGCGCCAAGCATCGCGCCGACAAAGAGAGTGGGAGCGAACATACCGCCCGGCGTGCCGCTCGAAAAAGAGAGAGTAGTGGCGATGAGCTTGAACAGCGCGAGCAGCAGGAGCATCTTCCACGCAAATTGCGCATGCATCGCCTGGTCAATGGCTCCGTAACCGGCGCCCATCACCTGCGGCAATCCGAAATAGCCGATACATCCGACCAGTAGCCCGGCCACGGCGGGCTGCATCATTCGCAATCCGATCCGCATGCTTCGCGCGCGCGGCCGAAGATATTCCAGAGATCGCGCGAAAACAAACGCCGCCCCGCCGCCAAGCACGCCCATCACCGCATACGCGAGAAGCTCGCGCGGGTCCCGCAACGTCACCGCCGGAACGCTGAACATGGGCTCGGCTCCCCAGAATGAACGCGCCACCACAACGCTCGAGATCGCCGCCAGCACAATGGAGCCCAGCACGTCCGCGCTCCAGTGGCCGATGACTTCCTCGATGACAAACAGAATCGCCGAGATCGGCGCATTGAACGCCGCCGCCAGACCCGCGGCCGCGCCGATGGGAGCAAACAGTCTGAGTCGCGCGTTCGAGAGGCCAAAACGTCGGCTGACGAGCGACGCCACGCCGGCTCCGATCTGGAGCGAAGGATCTTCCGGTCCGAGGGAATATCCGCTTCCGATCGCGAGCGCGGAAAGCAGAAATTTGCCAATGACGGTACGAAACGGTATATACCCGTTGTGGATATACATCGCGGTCTTGGTCTGATTGATGCCGCTACCGGTCACCCGCGGGAATACAAAACGCGTCAGGATGGCGATCGCGATTCCCGCCAGGACCGGGACGAAGATGAGGTTGAGCTGATGCGGTTGAATCGAGGAACCGAGCAGCAGCACGTTCAGCCATTCGATCGCCATCCGGAAAGACACAACGAGCAGCCCCGAAATCACGCCGATGAAAATAGCCAGAAGAAGGAATAAGCGCTCCTGACGGCTTTGAGGCTCCGCAGGCAAAGAATCCTGTGGCGTGGGCTTGCTACCGTCTGGATCGCTATTGATGGCTGCTCTCCTCTGTGTGCGCGGCGGATCGCGCCAGCAGCAGAAGCAGCGCATCGTCGCCCGCAGGCGCTCCGCAGCGCTGACTGGCGGCGATTTCAGTGTCATAGACCAGCTGCAGAACCGCCTTTTGCTGGTCGGGATCGCTGAGCATCGCCGAAGCGCTGGCCGTTGCGTCCGGACCCGTCCAGCGAGCCGCAAAATTTCCCCCGATCGCCGCGCACCCGCTCATTCGCTGCTTTGCAATCGTACGAGCCGCAAGAATCCGGTTCACCCGTTCGCGAACGCGAAGATTCTCTCCGGGTACAAGTTGCAGAATGCGTTCGGACTTCGCCAGAAGCGCTGAAAGTTTTCCATCCTCCGGACGCTCCCGGACGGCCCGCTCCAGCCAGTCGCGGGCTTGCGAATATTTGCCGAGATCATATGCAACCCGCCCGGCCGCGCCGAGAGCATCAACGTCACGCGGCCGGGCGCGGACAGCTTTCTGATAGTAAGTCAGAGCATCTGACGGATCGTTTGTCTGTTCCAGCAGACCGCCCAGCGTGATATCCAGATCCGGAATATCCGGAGCGTTGCCACCCGCGATCAATAATTCCGTCCTGGCCTGCGCCGCCTCGCGCTGCTGAATCAGATAGCGCGCCAGTTCCAGACGCGCCGCGCGGCGGCGCTCGACCGCGTCTCCTTGCCAGTCGCCATAAATCGCGGCGCGATAAAAGTTGACCGCATCCCGCGTGTTCGCCTGTTTCGCCGCAAGCCTCGCCATCTCGAGATTGATCAATCCATCGCCGGGACGCTTTTGCCACAAGCCGGTAAAGTAGTTGAACGATTCGTCGATCCGCCCCGCTTCACCCAGCGCTTCCGCCAGCATGAATTCATCGTTGCGCTCATCGGGAGCATAGGCGAGCGCCGTCCGGTACGAGTTCACGGCTTTGGTGGGCTGATTGGCGCGCAGCGCGGCGAGTCCCTGCCCTGCCCAGTATTCCGCCAGACTGGCGCGGTGCGCTTCGAAAGAGCGAAATAAAAACAGCGTGATTCCAAACAGTACGATCGTGATGGCGATCAGACTGACCAGGGCTAGAGAATCGCGAACCAGAAATCGCTGCGTGTTTGCTGTCATAGCAGCTTCTTTCAGAATACGCGGTCTGTCGAAATCGAAACGTAACGTGACACCCGGAACGGATCGAGGAACCGAAAGCATTCGGCGCACAATTGTCCTCTCCCGTACGGTGTTGGGGCTGGACTATCTACATCGTTGCCAAACCGTTCGGCAAACCCAGGCGGAACCGGATGCGATCGATCTCCTGCAGCGGCTTCAGAAACGCCGGCTCTTCGAGTGGCCAGAGTTGCGCGGGCGCCTCGGTTGAGCCAGACGCGAGAAGAAGACAATTGACGGCGCGCCGGGCCGCTTCGTTCGCCGCTTCCATGCACGCGATATCCGTGTAAGTGCGCACGTAATCCGACGCCACGAAGAAGTTTTCAATCTCCACCTGCGCTTCGGGCCGGTATTGCAGGGAGCCTGCCGTATTGATCAGCAGCGGCTCCGCATTCGTGGCAGTGCCGGGATTCGGGAACTGGATGTCCGGATCGAGAAACCAGGTGAGCAGATTCGAGTCTTCAATCGAATTCGAGCCAGTCTCATTGAGGTGCTGCTTCAGTTGCGTCCACGTCTCCTCTTTGATTTCTTCGGCGCTGCACTCGCGCGCGGGTTTTCCGTAGACCACGCCGGGAGTTTCCCAGTCCGAAATGTCAACGGAAAGAATGCCGCCTGTCCGGCCATCGCCAAATCGGGAAAAGTCGATGTTGGTCCAGAACTGCCGTTGCGAGATAGACGTCAGAGCCCACGGAGAGTCGAGATAGATCGTATGGCCGTGGACCAGAGGCTCGTCTTTCGCCAGATAGAATTGAATGCCGTTCATCCAGCGCGTCTTTAATCGGCCAAGGTTCGCGATAGACGGCGCCGCGCGCTTGAGATCGTCCGTGATCAGAGATGTCATAACCTCGACGGGCATCGCAGCGATATAAAAGTCCGCGGTAACCTCAGCATCGTTCACAATGGCCCCGGTCACCCGGTGGCCGTCCGTCTCGATTCGAGAGACACGAGAGGCGGTATGGAACCGCACGCCGCGTGTTTCCAGATATTGCGTCCACGGAGAAATCCAGACGTCGTTCGTCGGGCCGGCGAGCAGGCGATCGAATATCCCGCCCGGCGAGATCAGACCGTAGAGAAGCTGAAGCTGCGTCACTCCCACCGTTCGAGTGCTGCTCTCTTCGGCGCGCATGGCAACGAGCGAGCGCGTGACTCCCTGTCCCAGATAAGCCTGGTAGGCTTTGGACTTGTGCGGCGCGTCGATGAAGTTCCACCACGTGCTGTTTTCATACTCCCCGAGGCGTCGTTCCGGACAGCTCGTTGCGACCTGAAGGATGCGGTTGACAAAAAAGACCAGCTCCTCGGGCGGAACGCCGAAAGGCGTGAACAGCTCCATGATGAAATCGCGGAGATCTTCGAGGTTGGCCGGAGAGCGGGCAAGCCACGTAATTTCGGTTTGTCCCGCGCGCGCCAGAAGCATGCGCGTAGCCACCTGAAGATTGTCGTAAGCGCTGCCGTGAGCGCCGTAGGGAATCCGGCGCATGGTGTCAATCACGTGTTTGTAGAAGCCGGGAAAGAAGCGGAACCCATGCTCGCCGGGAAGAGGAAGACGGCCGCCGCTGGCGGAGTTGGGAACCGGAATGCTGCGCGCTTTGCCACCGAGGACCGGTTTGGCTTCGTAGACGTCCACCGCGAAGCCGCGCTCCGCCAGTTCGTGAGCCGCGGTCAGGCCGGCGACGCCTCCGCCGAGGATGGCTACTGTTTGTCGCATGGCCGCTATTCTATTCCGTGCCATGGCGGATTTGAAGCCACGCAGGCGCGGAAAGCTGTAGCATGTAGATTAAAAATGGCGAAGAGGGAGAACGAATGATGAATCGACGCAACTTCAATCGTCTTGGCGCCGTGGCCGCACTTGCACAGGGTTCGCTGGTGCGCCGCATGACCGCCCAGACCGCGGCCGTGGCAATAAAACCAAAGCTTTCGATCATGCTCTGGACCCTCGGCCGTCAAATGCCCGCGGATGCTCAGGTGGATATCGCGGCGAAAGCAGGATATGCCGGCGTGGAACTCCTCGGCGATTACAAGACCTGGAAGCCGGACCAGCTGGCGGCCTTCCAGGCAAAGCTGAAGTCGACCGGATTGGTTGTGGACAGCATGGTGTCCGGCAGTTCCTCGCTCGTGGATCCGGACAAACTATCCGCGCTGGTTGATTCGGTTACCGCCTCCATTCCGTTCGCGAAGGATTTCGGTTGTTCGCAGTTCATCCTGACCGCGGGAGTTTTATTGCCCGGTCAGGCTCCCGATGCAAAACGCAAGGCCATCGTGGAGGCGCTCAAGCGCGTCTCCGATGCCACCGCGAAGGACAACATCGAGGTGCTGCTCGAACCGATCGATCTGCTGGAGCGGAAAACCTCCGCGGTCACCAGCGTGGTGGAAGGCTTCGAGATTGTGCGCGAAGTGGCTCGGCCCAATATCAAGGTGTTGTACGACTTCTATCATGAGCAGCGGGGCGCCGGAAATCTCCTGCAGAAGCTCGATGGAAATCTGGACCTGATCGGGCTGGTGCACATCGCGGACGTTCCGAAGCGAACCGAGCCCGGCACCGGCGAAGTGAACTACATCAACATCTACAAGCGTCTCGCGGAGATGAAGTATAGCCGCTGGATCGCGATGGAATTTTATCCGACAGGTGATGCGGTAACGATTCTCAAAAAGGCCCGGAACGAAGTGGAAACCGCGTTCGCTGGCGCGTAGCCGTATATCATATGCGCCAACCCTGTAGACTTGGCGCATGGAACGAAAGATTTTCTGGCTCCTGTTCGCCGTCCTCGGACTCATAGCCGATTTCGTCCTTCCGCTATGGTGGGCTCTCGCCGCCACCATTCCGATTTTTTTCATTAGCTGGTGGGTGGTCTATCGCAGCGGTTGGTTTTAAGCCGGCTGAGGAATGTTCCGCGGCGCAAGCCAGTAAATGTGCGCGAATTCTTGAAACGCAACTGGCGCATAATGCCCGATAACTACTTTTTCCAAAATAAATGAGCGGGATTGCCACTCCGGGTGCAGTAACTTTGCGAGCTTGTTGACCGTGCCTGAATAAGGTACTCTGCAATCGTACTTCACTGAGACGGGCTGACGCTGGCTGACGGACATCAGTGAAGAGGGCGGAGCCTGGCCCGAAGCTGAAACACCCGCGAACCGCCGGCTCATCGCAGTCTCACCGTCCACAAATATCAGCAAATATTCCCGGTCCCCCACCGCAAATCCGGCCGGTCGCGATCGCCGGCAGCGGCGCGCCGGTGGCAGCGTGCGCCCTCCTCATGAAAACGAAATACTCGCCAGAAAGGGAATGATCATGAACGCAACGGTAAGTCGCTGTCTCACTTTGTTTCGATATGGACTAACGTGCGCCATAGCGCCGTTCGCGCTATGTGTGGCGCCTGCGTCCGCTGCCCAGCTTGCTTATGTGCCCGTTGCCGGCGGTATCAATGTTATTAACACTGCGACCCACGCCACAACCGGGATCGCGCTTGCTTCCGGCCCCTCGGAAATGGCGATCACTCCGAACGGCCAATTTGCTTACGTAACGGAACTGGGCGCCTCCGGTTCCGCAGGCGCCGTCGCCGTGATCGCGACCGCAACAAACACTGTGACGGCAAACATAACGGTTGGGGACACGCCTGCCGGGATAGCAGTATCCCCGGATGGGAAGTCTGTCTATGTTGCCAATTCTCACGGAAATTCGATCTCGGTGATTGCAACAGGCGCGAATAGTGTGGTCGCCACGATACCCGTTGACGCGGCGCCTGTAGCGGTGGCGTTTACACTGGACGGCTCATCCGCCTGGGTGACTAATCAGAATTCGAATTCAGTTTCGGTTATCGACACCGCTACCAACACGGTCGTCCATACCATTTCGGTGGGGAACTTTAAGCCGCACTACCTCGTCATGTCGCCTGACGGAGCCGTCGTCTTTGTCTCGACAGACGACGGGGACATCTATGTGATGAGGACGGCGACGCGAGATATCGTGGCCAGCATCCCCGTTTCAGGACACACGACCGGCCTGGCCGTTACGCCGGATGGGTCTCGTCTCTACATCGATTTGGCAAAGCCTGACGGGACCTGGTCAATATCAGTGATTTCGACGGTGACTTACACCGCGGCGGCAACGGACATTCCTGAAAACCCGGGCGACGCACCCGGCGAACTGGCGTTTAGTCCGGACGGATGGTTTGCCTATGTCAGTAACTTCGGCGCCGGGACGGTTTCCGTTCTTTCAAAGGCGGCCAACACAATAGTGAGCACGATTCCGCTCGAAGTCGCTAACCCCGAGGCGCATCCAGCCGCTCCCGTTTTTGGACCGGCGCCGGGCCTCGTCTCCATACTCGCACTCGTCTCACTCCAGCCCGCACAGGTTGCCGGTGGCGCTTCAGTCGCGGGATATGTTGTCCTGACTACCGCTGCCCCCGCAGGCGGTGTAATCGTGCGGCTATCGAGCAGCAACGCCGCAGCGGTTGTCCCCGCTTCGGTATTCGTTCCAGCCGGAAGCAAAACCGCCGCCTTCAGCGTGATGACGCACGCGGTCGCTTCCGCAACATCCGCCAACATCACCGCCATCTGCAACGGCTTTGCGAAATTCGCGACGCTGGCCATTACGCCATCGGTAGCTCTGACCCTTTCCTCGGTGTCCGTCAATCAAACGAATATCCCGGGCGGCGCCTCAGCGACAGGAACCGTGACCTTGACCGCGCCGGCTCCGGCCGGAGGCGCGTTTATTTCTCTTTGGACCAACGGAGCCCCTGCATTTGTTCCGGCCAGCGTCACCGTCCCGGCCGGATTCACCACGGCTACGTTCCCGGTGACGACGAATTACACGGCCACCACGATGGCGGATACCATCACCGCATTTTTGAATCCAGACAGCGCTATCGCCGTGATCTCAGTCACCGCGCCCCCGGCCCTGGCCTCAGTTTCCGTGAATCCGGCGAGCCTGCCCGGTTCTGAATCGGCGACTGGAACCGCGACCCTCAGGGAGCCGGCGCCCCCCGGCGGAGCGGTTGTCTATCTGTGGACGAACGGTTCGCCCGCATTTGTTCCGGTCAGCGTCACTGTCCCGGCCGGGTCCAAAACGGTTACCTTTCCGGTGACGACGAATTACACAGCCACCACTTTGGCGGGTACAATCACCGCATTTCTGGGCGGGACGAGCACGACAACCACGATCACCGTCATGCCGCCTCCGGCTCTAGCCTCGATTTCGATCAGCCCGTCGAGTGTGCAGGGCCCGAACCCGGCAACAGGAACCGTGACCCTCACGACGCCAGCGCCGACCGGAGGCACGGTTGTTTGTCTGTGGACCACCGGTTCCCCCGCATTTGTTCCGGTAAGCGTCACGGTCCCCGCTGGATCCACCACCGCTGCGTTTCCGGTAACAACGAACTACACGGCCACCCCGGTGGCGGATACGATTACCGCATTTCTGAACGGCCAGATCGCCACCACGACGATCACAGTCACCCCCTGAAGCAACGCGCCGGCTCCGAATCTCAACAGCCCTGACGGCAGTGGCGTCTCGCTACTTATCTCCAATAGCCACACGAAAGGAAACAAAATGAACACGAAGTCAAGTCCCCATCTCACTCTGTTTCGATATGCATCCAGGCTCGCGATGGCGTCGTTCGCGCTATGCGCAGTCGCTGCGTCGGCTGCCCCATTTGCTTACGTTCCCGCGGGAAGCACCGTAGCGGTAGTGGATACCGCCAC
>CAZWTH010000082.1:0-24484 GCA_964636715.1 uncultured Solibacteraceae bacterium
GGCGTCTCGTTATCGGCGAGCGCCATCACCGCCAGCAACTCGGGCTTCGAGCCGGCTTCCAGACCGAATTTGAACGGACGTCCGAATTCGAGTACTTCCTCAACCACCTGCCGCTGCTGGTTCACCTTGATGGGATACACGCAGCAATAGCCGCCGTTGTAGCGGTGTTCCTGAATGGAGGCGGCGAACGCGTCGTGCAGCTCGCCGAGGCGGTGCTTCAGAATCTCCGCGAAGCGAATCAGAATGGGGAGCGAGATGCCGCGGAGAACCAGGGTATCGATCAGTTGCTTGAGATCGATACTCCGTTGCGGATCTTTTTCAGGGTGGACCCGAATGTGGCCGTTCTCGCCGACCGAAAAATAACCCTTGCCCCACCGCGCCACGTCATACAGTTCGCTGGCGTCCTGCGGACTCCAGCGGTCGGTGGGCTCCATCACGAGGGAGCCCTTACGTCCGTTCTTTTCCAACTTTACGTTTTCCTCGTTCACAGAATCGAAACTTTCGGCGCATCACAATAGGATGCCCCCGGAACTATTAGTGTCCTTCGGATTGCCCGCCGTCGCAAGAAAAAGTTTCGGCCAAACAGCGGGACTGTCACAATGAAGGTTCATGGCGGAACTTTCGCTGGCTGAACGGCTCACGGCGGTGCGTGAGCGGATTTCGCGGGCGTGCGAACGGGCGCGCCGCGACCCCGCGTCCGTACGATTGCTGGCTGTCACAAAAATCTTCGGGCCAGAGGCGATCCGCGCCGCGTACGGGGCCGGTCTGCGGGAGTTCGGCGAAAACTACGTACAGGAAATGGAGCGGAAATCGCCTGCGGTAGCGGACCTCGCCGGCGCGCGCTTTCACCTCATCGGACATCTGCAATCGAACAAGACGAAAAAAGCGGCGCAATTGTTTCGCGCCATCGATTCGGTGGATTCGGCGCGGCTGGTTTCGAGGCTGGACTCGGAGAATACGCCGCTCGACATCACGCTGGAAGTCAAGCTCTCGGACGAAGCCGCGAAAACCGGCGCCGATCCGGCGGAGCTGGGTGAGATTGTGGCTGCGGTGCGGGCGTCGAAGAATCTGACGCTGCGCGGGCTGATGACGGTACCGCCGTGGTCGGAGGATGCCGAGCTGTCGCGGCCGTATTTCGCGCGGCTGCGGGAGTTGGCGGCCGAGCACGGCATCCCGGAACTTTCCATGGGGATGTCGAACGACATGGAAGTCGCAATCGAAGAGGGCGCGACGTGGGTGCGGATCGGAACGGCTTTGTTCGGCAGCCGGAAGCCGCTGCTGGGCAAACAATGAAAGGAAGGCCGTGACTCTGGGCTATCACGCGCCCCCGCCGGGATCGCCGACGGGCGTTGCCGATTACGCGGAAACGCTCCGCCTGGCGCTGGAAAAGCTTCCCGGCGCCGATCGCAGTGAGCTGAATCTGTATCACCTCGGTAACAACCGGCTGCACGCGCGGATTTACGAAGAGGCGATTCGGACACCTGGAATTGTGGTGCTGCACGATTCGGTGTTGCAGCACTTCTATCTGGGGACGCTGACGGCCGGGCAGTACGTGGAAGAGTTCGTCTACAACTACGGCGAATGGAACCGGCATGTGGGCGAGGAATTGTGGAATGACCGGGCGGCATGCGCGGTGGACCCGCGCTACTTCCGGTATCCGATGCTGCGGCGCGCTGTCGAGCGCCAGTTAGCGGTAATCGCGCATAATCCAGGCGCGGCAGCTATCGCGCGGGAACACGGGGCGCGCGACGTGCGGATTGTTCCGCATTTCTTCGAACCCGCCGAGCGGCCGGATGCGGGGACGACTGAGCGCTTCCGGCAGCGGATTGGGGTTGAGCCCGGCACTCGCCTGTTCGGGATTTTCGGTTATCTGCGGGAGACGAAGCGGGTACTTCCCTGCCTCGGCGTGTTCCGGCGGCTGCACGCGGTGATGCCGAATACCGCGCTCGTGATCGCGGGCGAGGTGGTTTCGGGCGATCTGCGGAGGATGCTGGCGAACCTGGGAGATCAGCCCGGCGTCCAGCGGCTCGGGCATCTCTCGGACCGGGATTTTCAAATTGCGGCGGAAGCAGTCGATTGCTGTGTCAATCTGCGCTATCCGCCAGCGGGCGAAACGTCGGGGATTGCGATCCGGCTGATGGGGATCGGGAAGCCGGTGATTCTGACGGAGAGCCTGGAGACTTCGGAGATCCCTCCGGCGACCGCCCTTCGGGTTCCGGCGGGCGCGGAGGAGGCGGATGTCCTGTTCCGCCAGATGGCGCTGATCGCAGGATTTCCGGATATCGCGCGGGAAATCGGCCAGGAAGCGGCAAGGCATATCCGGGCGCGGCACAGCCTGAAAGACGCCGTCGAGCAGTACCGGCAAGTCATTGAATCGGTTAGCGCTCTGGCGATTTAATTGACCTCGGGACGCCAAGTGCGCTATGTTGCAAGACATAGCTCTTCAATAAAAGGCGCGATAGCCAAGTGGTAAGGCAAGGGTCTGCAAAACCCTTATTCGTCGGTTCGATCCCGACTCGCGCCTCCAATCCTCATCTTCCCCATTATTTTTCCGCGGCGCGCGGGTTCTGTGCGCTCCTCATCGGCATTGGGCTCGGCCGGTTCGGCTATCCCCCGCTGATCCCGATCGTCATTAAAGCCCACTGGTTCTCTCCCGCGCAGGCGGATTTTCTGGGCGCGTTCGCGCTGGCGGGTTACATCATCGGCGCCACGCTCTCGGGATTGCTCTCCCACTGGCTCAAAGTGGCGGCATCCTTGAGGATCGCGATGCTGACGGTTGTAGCCGGCTTCTTTGTCTGCGCGTGGCCGCTCGGGTTTGCATGGTTCGTCTTCTGGCGGCTGGCGGCGGGGACAGCGGGAGGCGTCCTGATGGTAATCGGCGCCCCTTCCGTGCTGGCGACGATCCCGGCGGAGCTTCGCGGACGGCTCGGCGGGATCGTCTTCACCGGCGTCGGGGCAGGAATGGCCCTCGCCGGCACCGTGATTCCGATCTTCGCCGGTTGGGGACTGCGCGAGGCGTGGCTTTCTCTCGGCGGGGTGACCGCCATTCTCACAGTCCTGGCCTGGAACGGCTGGGGCGACGAACTGCCAGCGGCGGCGAAAAAGAGCGAAGGCGGCGGCTTTTCATGGGTTTTGTTCTGGCTGCTCCTGGCATACATGAGCAACGCGATTGGTTTCGTTCCCCACACGGTCTTCTGGGTGGATTACATCGCGCGCGGCCTGGGCAGGGGAATCGTTTCTGGCAATCGTTACTGGATTCTGCTGGGTGTTTCGGCTGCCGCCGGACCGGTCCTCGCGGGCTGGCTGGCCGACAGGATTGGCTTCGCGAAGAGCATCCGCATCAGCCTGGCCGGGCTGGTCATCGCGATTGGAATGCCGATGTTCTGGAACCAGCCGGCGGTATTGGTGCTGTCCTCGATCGGCGTCGGCTGCATGGCGATGGGAACCACCTCCCTGGTGGCCGGCCGGGTGGGAGAGCTGGTTCCGGCCGCCGATCAGAAGCGCGTGTGGGGATGGATGACCATGGCCTTCGCGACCGCGCACGCTTCTACAGGGTTCCTGCTCTCCGCGCTGTTCGCCAAAACCGGGTCTTACTCCAGTCTTTTCATGGTGGGAGCAATAGCGGTTGCGGCTGGATGCGGGTTCGCATTCATCAAATACCCCATTGTCGATCGGAATTAATAATTTTTCGCTTGACGCACAGGGCTGTCCGATATACACTAATCCCCATAGACATGGACATGATTCGTCCAATCCGCCGCTGTTGTTGTTGATCCCACCCCGACCCGCGTAGCAGTCCGCTCGCAGCCCAAACACATTCCCAGGAGAAATTCATGCAGTTCATCCGTTATGCGGCGGGTGTTCTATTTACCGCTACATTTGTATTCGGCCAGGCCTCGCCTGGCGTTCAGCAGGAGATTGATCAGTTACGCCAGCGGCTGGACGAACTGGAGCAGTCCCAAAAGGTCGCAGGCCGGCAGAAGGAGATTGCCGACGAAGACGCGACGGCAAAAGCGAAAAACGCCGCCACGGTCACAGCCGATACGAGCGGCTTTACCATTCGCGCCAACAGTGGCGATTTCATCCTGAAGGTCGGGGCGGATATTCAGATCGACAGCCGGTCGCCCTTCGGCGACGGCAGTACCGGGCTTTCCGATTCGATTCTGCTGCGCCGCGTTCGCCCCACGTTTTCGGGTACAGTCTACAAGTACGTCGACTACTACATCCGGCCCGACTTCGGCCAAGGTACAACGGTCATCTATGACGCCTGGGCGGAGTTGAAATACTTCAACCGCTTCAAACTGCGCGTGGGCAAGTTCAAACCGCCGGTCGGGCTGGAACGCCTGCAGTCGGATGACGACACCAGCTTTTCCGAACGCGGCCTGCCAACGTTACTGGTGCCGAGCCGCGACATCGGCTTTCAGTTCAGCGGCGACCTGGTGAAAGGACGCGCGAACTACGCGATCGGCGTGTTCAACGGCGTTCCCGATAACAGCCTGAGCGACACGGCGCCGAGCACGCATCGCGATTTTGCGGGGAGAATCTTCCTGACCCCGTTTGCCACGAACAATGAGAGCCTGCTGCGCGGTCTCGGATTCGGCATTGGCGCATCGTCGGGCAGCGTGGATGGACAGGCTCTGCCCTCATACAAGACATTCGGTCAGAATTCCTTCCTCCCGTTCGCCGCGGGCGTCACGGAAGCGGGACATCGCACGCGGCTCGCGCCGCAGGCCTACTACTATGCCGGACCGTTTGGACTCTACACGGAATATGGGCTGACGCAGGAAGGGTTGCAGAAGAGCGGCATACGCACCAACGTGGGGTTCCGCGCCTGGCAGGCGCAGGCGAGCTACATTCTGACGGGCGAAAGGAAAAGCTTCACAAGTCCAACGCCGAAGAGATCGTTCGATCCTTCGCACGGCGGCTGGGGCGCGTGGGAAGTGGCTGTGCGTGCCGGCGAGTTCAGCGCGGATCGGGCGATTTACGCAGACGGTCTCGCCTCGCCCACGAACGCGGCGCGTATCGCAAAAGAACGGGTCGCGGCCCTCAACTGGTATCTCAACCGGCTGTTCCGCTTCTCGCTGAACTATGGCAACACGAAATTCGGCGGCGGCAATCGGCCGGAAGAGAAGGTCGTCATCCTCCGGTTCCAGATCAACTTCATTTAAGGAAAGGCGAATGTCATGAAGAAAACTGCACTCCTGACTCTATTCCTGTTTACAGCCTCAGCGTTCGCCGCGGGGCCGGTGAAACTGCTCAACGTTTCCTATGACCCGACGCGCGAGCTCTATCAGCAATTCGACGCTGCGTTCGCCAAATACTGGAAAAGCAAAACCGGAACGGATGTCACGATCAACCAGTCGCACGGCGGATCGGGAGGTCAGTCCCGCGCGGTGATTGACGGGCTTTCGGCCGACGTGGTGACGCTGGGGCTCGCGTATGACATCGACGCCATCGCCGCCAAAGCGAAGCTGTTGCCCGCGAACTGGCAGACGCGGCTGCCGAACAACAGCAGTCCGTATACCTCCACCATCATCTTTCTGGTGCGCAAAGGAAATCCGAAGCATATTCATGACTGGAGCGATATCGCGAAGCCGGGGGTTGGCGTGGTGACGCCGAATCCCAAAACTTCCGGCGGCGCGCGTTGGGCTTATCTCGCGGCGTGGGGTTACGCGCTGCGCCACAACAACAACGACGAGGCGAAAGCGAAGGCATTCGTCGCGGGCGTGTATAAGAATGTGCCGGTGCTCGATTCCGGGGCGCGCGGTTCGACGACGACGTTCGCACAGCGCGGCATCGGGGACGTGCTGCTTTCGTGGGAGAACGAAGCGCATCTGGCGCTGAAGGAATTCGGTTCGGACAAGTTCGAAATCGTTTATCCGGCGGAGAGCATCCTGGCGGAGCCGCCGGTGGCGGTGGTCGATAAGAATGCCGCGAAGCACGGCACGACGCAGGTGGCGACGGAGTTCCTGAAGTATCTCTATTCGGATGAAGGCCAGGAGATTGCGGCGCGCAACTTCTACCGTCCGCGCAACCAGCAGATTGCGGCGAAATACGCGTCGAATTTTCCGAAGCTGGAGTTGTTCACCATCGATCAGTTGTTCGGCGGCTGGCAGAAGGCGCAGCAAAAGCACTTCGCCGATGGCGGCGTCTTCGACCAGATTTATCAGCCCAAATGACGTTCACCTTTAAAAGGCCCGGTATTCTGCCGGGCTTCTGGCCGGCGTTCAGCTACAGCGTGCTGTATCTGTCGCTGCTTGTTCTCATCCCGCTGAGCGCCGTATTTCTGAAATCGGCCACGGCCGGATGGGGTAAATTCTGGAGCACGATTGTTTCGCCGCGCGTGCTCGCGTCTTACCGCGTGAGCTTCGGGACGTCGTTCGTTGCGGCGATTCTGAGCGTCCTGATTGGATCTGTGATTGCCTGGGCGCTGGTGCGTTACGACTTTCCAGGCAAATCTCTCATCGATTCGCTGGTCGATATCCCATTCGCGCTGCCAACGGCGGTGGCGGGCATTTCGCTCACTTCGCTCTACGCGCCGAACGGCTGGCTGGGGCGGTGGCTGGCGCCGCTCGGCGTCAAAATCGCGTTCACGCCTCTCGGTATAACGCTCGCGCTGGTGTTCATCGGACTGCCTTTCGTGGTGCGAAGCGTGCAGCCGGTACTGGAGGACGCCGACCGGGAGGTGGAGGAAGCGGCGGTCAGCCTGGGGGCGAATCGGCGGCAGGTGTTCTGGCGCGTGCTGTTTCCGGCATTCCGGCCAGCGCTGTTGAGCGGGTTCGCGCTGGCGTTTGCGCGCGGCCTCGGGGAATACGGGTCGGTCGTTTTCATTTCCGGCAATCTGCCGATGAAAACGGAGATTGCGCCGCTGCTGATCATCGCGAAGCTCGAGCAGTATGACTATGCGGGCGCCGCGGCCATCGCGGTCGGCATGCTCGTGGCGTCGTTCCTGATTCTATTTGCGATCAATCGAGTGCAGGGGCGGTCGCGTCGATTCCTGGAGACCAAACTCTCGTGAGATCCGAATCCAGGGTGGTGCGTTATGCACTGATTCTGCTGGCGGCGGCGCTGACCATCCTTTTCATCGTGCTGCCGCTGGCGGCGGTCTTCGTGCAGGCTTTCGACAAAGGCTGGGATGTATGGAAGGCCGCGGTGACGGAGGAGAACGCGCGCGCGGCCATCTGGCTCACCCTGCTCGTGACCGGGATCAGTGTGCCGCTGAACCTGATATTCGGAATCGCGGCGGCGTGGACAATTGCGCGTTTTCGTTTTCGCGGGCGCGACCTGCTCCTGACCCTGATCGATATTCCATTCGGCGTTTCGCCGGTGGTTTCCGGACTGATTTTCGTTCTGGTGTTCGGGGCGCAGGGGTGGCTGGGGCCGTGGCTTTCGGACCGTAACATCCAGATTGTTTTCGCGACACCGGGCATCATCCTGGCCACGACGTTCGTCACGTTTCCCTTCGTGGCCCGCGAACTGATTCCGCTGATGCAATCGCAGGGCGCGGATGAGGAAGAAGCGTCGATCGTACTGGGCGCGAATGCATGGCAGATGTTCTGGCGTGTGACGCTCCCGAACATCAAATGGGGACTGCTGTACGGCGTGGTGCTCTGCACAGCGCGCGCTCTCGGCGAGTTCGGCGCGGTGTCCGTGGTTTCAGGGCATATTCGCGGCGAGACGAACACGATCCCGCTGCACGTGGAAATTCTCTACAACGAATACAACTACACGGCGGCGTTCGCGGTGGCGTCGATTCTCAGCGTGGTGGCGGTGATCACGCTGATTCTGAAAAAGCTACTGGAACGGAAGACGCGGGAGGCGGCGGTATGAGCATCGAGGTCCGGAATATTCGAAAGAACTTCGGAGCGTTCGAAGCTCTGCGCGATGTGAGCCTGCGGGTGGAATCGGGCGAGTTCTTCGCGCTGCTGGGGCCGTCTGGCTCGGGAAAGACATCTTTGCTGCGGATTATTGCGGGGCTGGAGCAGCCCGACAGCGGTTCGGTACGGCTCAACGATGAAGACACGACGCGATCGAGCGCGCGCGAGCGGCAGGTGGGGTTTGTATTCCAGCATTACGCGTTGTTCCGCCATATGACGGTGTTCGAGAATATCGCGTTCGGGCTGCGGGTGCGGCCGCGCGAAACCCGGCCTTCGGAGGCCGCGATTCGGGAAAAGGTGGGAAAGCTGCTGGAGCTGATTCAGCTTTCGCCGCTGGGCAACCGGTATCCGGCGCAGCTTTCCGGAGGGCAGAGGCAGCGTGTCGCGTTGGCGCGCGCGCTGGCGGTGGAGCCGAAGGTGCTTTTGCTGGATGAGCCGTGTGGGGCGCTCGATGCGCGGGTTCGCAAAGAACTGCGGCGCTGGCTGCGCCGATTGCACGACGAGCTGCATGTGGCCAGCGTGTTCGTGACGCACGATCAGGAAGAGGCGCTCGAAGTGGCGGATCGCGTAGCGATCATGAACCACGGCCAGATTGAACAGACGGGGATGCCGGGGGAGATTTACGATCATCCGGCGAATGCATTTGTGTACGAGTTCCTGGGCGATGTAACGCGGTTCGATGGCGGCTATGTACGGCCGCATGAGATCGAGATTACGAAACGGATTAACGAGGACCCGAGCGCGGCGGCGACGGTGAAGTTTATCGCGTCCGCCGGCGCGGCCGTCCGGCTGGAACTGCTGCGCGAGGAATCCGGCGACACCGTGGAGGCGGAGATCACGCGCGAGCGCTACCGCGAATTGGGACTGCGCGTCGGGGATGTGGTGGACGTGTCCGTGCGGCCGTCGCGGGTATTCGCTAGCCATTGAGCGTATCCACCAGCCGGTCGATTTCCTGGAACGTGTTGTAGAAGGCCAGGGAAGCGCGAACGGTGGCGTCTGCTCCGAAGCGTCTCAGAACGGGCTGCGCGCAGTGGTGACCCGTGCGAACCGCGATTCCCTGGCGACTCAACATCGTACCGATTTCCTCGGGTGAATCGGGCTTCCGGATAAGAGATATGACCGCGGCTTTCTCCTGCGCGGTCCCGATCAGCCGGATACCGGGAATACGGGAGAGTTGTTCCGTTGCGTATTCCAGCAGCCGCGTTTCGTATTCGGCGATGCGGGTAAGCCCGACTGACTCGACATATTCAATCGCCGCGCCCAGGGCCACTGCGCCCGCAATATTGCCCGTGCCGGCTTCGAAACGATGGGGGGCAGAGTTGTAGGTGGTCCGCTCGAACGTCACTTCGCGGATCATGCTCCCGCCTCGCTGCCACGGCTCCATGGCGTCGAGCAGTTCCTCGCGGCCATAGAGGACGCCGATCCCAGTCGGTCCGAAAATCTTGTGACCGGAGAAGACGAACCAGTCCGGATTCAGGGATTGCAGATTAACCGCCATATGAGAGACCGACTGGGCTCGATCCAGCAGTACCCTGGCGTCTGCGGCATGCGCCATCGCGATCATCTGCTTTGCCGGAGTAACCGTACCGAGCGCGTTCGAGACATGGGTGAAGGCGACGAGTTTCACGCGGCGGCTGAGGAGTTTCGCGTAGCCGTCGAGGTCGATTTGCCCGGCATCATTCACCGGAATCACGCGCAGCGCCGCGCCCGATTCTTCGGCCAGATGCTGCCAGGGAACGATGTTGGCGTGGTGTTCCAGATGCGACACCAGAATTTCATCGCCGCGTCCGATATGTGCGCGGCCCCAACTCTGCGAAACGAGGTTGATTCCCTCGGTCGCGCCGCGCACAAAAACAATCTCACGCGCGGACCTTGCGTTCAGAAACGCTCGTATCCTTTCCCTCGCTTCCTCATACGCGTTTGTGGCGACCGCGGCCAGACCGTGACCGCAGCGATGAACGTTGGAGTTTTCCCGTTCATAGAATCGCCGCAGCCGCTCGATCACCACGCGCGGCTTCTGCGTGGTGGAGGCATTGTCGAACCAGACGAGCGGTTGACCGTGAATCCGCTCATGCAGGATGGGGAAATCGGCGCGGACCTCGTCCGCCAGTGTTTCGGCTGCTGCGACTGGCATTCGTCAATGGGCTTTCGGTGTCGTGATCTCGACAGGCAATGTGACTTGCGCGGTGGCGGGCGGGAAGCAGGATTTTTCGTCGCAGGCCTGATAGTGCAGCTTGCCGGTTACGGAAGCGGAACCGGGTTTCGCATCCGGCGCGACCCTGAAGGTGGTCAGAATAGCGATCTCGCCCGTGAAAATGGATGCCGGCTTACTCGAGAAGCCGAGACTGCGGATATCCGGTTTGGGAAAAGCAACGCTGACGGATTCGAGTGGCCCTGCGCTCCACGTCAGCCGCATCGGGATGAGGAAGGGGTCGGTGGGAGCGTTGCTGTTGGCGTGAAGACCGCTCCCGATTTTGATTTTCAGCGCCGTCTTCACCGTGTCACCGGGCGCGGCGGCGAGAGGCGCGGGCGGCGCGACTGTGAGGAGATTGGTTTGCGCAAACAGTGTGGCGGCGAAAACAAATAGAGTGATTTTCATATTGGTGAATACCCCGCCGGCTGAGGGGCAGCCGGCGGGAAGGCTTCAGGAGATTCAGAACCCTGCTTTCGAAGCGACCGTCGAAGCAGCCGGCGACGTTCCTGCCGGTTTCTCCGCAAGCAGCTTATCGATGATCGAAGTAAACTCCGCTTTCAGATCGTCATTAAAGCTTCCTGAAGCCGGCGACGCAAATCCGGAGTGGATATCTTTCACGAGGCCGTCGCGGCCAATGAAAATGGTGGCGGGCCAGGTGTTCAGGTTAATGGCCTGCGGCACCTTCTCCCACATCTCCACGGGCGCGCCCGCTATCAGATACGGATAAGGAATGCCGTACTGTCTCACGAACGCGTGGACTCTTTCCAGATTTCCCTGCTGCTCCGGCTCTTCGAAATCCAGGGCCACGATCTCGACGCCCTTATCGTGATACTGCTTCCAGAGTTTCACGAGGTACTGGGCTTCGTCGTGGCAATTGGGGCACCAGGTGCCGGTCACAATCGCGAGCACAACTTTGCCGGCGAACTGGGGATCGCTGCTCGATCGGATCTTGCCATCGGCATCCGGGAAGCTGAACGTGAACTTCTCGTTCGGATCGCGAACGGTGGTGTGGGTCAGATAGTTCTCAGGCTCCGGGAAGCCTTTGGCGCGCGCGACTTCCGGACGATACGCAATCAGCTTGCCCGCCGGACCTTCGTCGCCACCGCCGCGGCGTCCGCCGGCCTGCGAGATTTCGAGATTGCCGTCGCTGTTCAGTTTCACTTCGAGCAGGCCGGGACGCGAACCATCGAAATGGCTGATGATCCATTTGCCGTCTTTGTACGTTCCGACGTGCGAGCCGCTATCGCCATCGACGCGCAGCGTGGTGGCCGCGATATTCGGGCCATCCTGCTCGACGACGAAGCGCTGCGTCTTTTCGCCTTTCGCGGTGGGTTTCTCCAGAGGAATTTCCCACGTGCCGGCGATATTCGGATAATCCGTGGACAGGTTGGTGGGCGCGGCGTAAGGCTTCGCTTCGAAGCCATAGCTGGCCGTGCCAGCGCGCGACGTAGAACCGAGCGAGCCGGTCAGTTTACCGTCCTTGTAAGTAGCGGTGATGGTGGTCAGGTAGTGCTCCAGATCGAGCGTGAGCACACCGTTTTCGAACTTCGCCGCGGTCGTGGTTTCGTTTGCCTTCCATCCGTCATAGAAGGTCGCTTTGAGCGTTGGTCCGGAGCCCGAGATATCCAGACGGAATGGAATGGCGGTTCCGCCGCGTTGCTGGATCAGTTTTGCATCCCATCGCCCATCGAGGGATTGGGCCCGCGCGGTGGAGAATGTGGACAGAATGCCGGCCGCGAGGACGGCGCTGGTCTTGATGAAAGTGTTCATAAAAGGTCCTTTCGTTTGGGGGTTTCTGCTGTCGACGAGTTGAAGGTCTTCCATGCCGCCTGAAAATCCGGTTTGGTGGCGAGGAGAATCTCCAGCACTGATTGCCTGTCCTTTGCAGTGAGCCTGGCAAAGTCCGGGCTTTGGTCGTTGCCGGTGAGAACTTCCAGTAACCGGCGGTACACATACTCTTTGGCGGGCGCGGGCAAAGAATTGAAATCATCCGAGTAGACGAGATAGCTGCACGGATATTTGAAAATGCGGGTGTTGAGATCGAAATCGCGGAGCGAGCGGCCCTGCGGGTCGCGTGGACCGCGAGCGGCGAACTCTTCGGCGAAACCGGCATCGCCTTTGACCGGCGACGTCAGCGGAACTTCGTTCGTGAAGAGGAGATAGCGCAGCAGCTCTTCGGCGGGCGCTTCGTATTTCTTCCGCGCGGCGTCAGAAAGCGGTTCTGTTTGTTTGTAAGTCGCAATGCGCGTCTGAAAGTTCGTCTGGGTGATCAGGTTGTGCAGGTTGACCTGATGGGCCAGAACGAGATGCGCCACGATGTCGCTGTGCGGCGAGAGATAGGGCGCGGTGTCGAAGAATTTCGAAAGGTCATGGACCGCGTCAAGCGTTTTCGGCGGCTGCGCGGCCTGCGCCGCGTCCTCGACAGTGACGTTCGCCATGTTGGGCTGATTGCCCCAGGAGCCGGTGACGTACCACCCACCCCAGCGCTGACTGAGCGGGCTCTGTTGGCCGGTGATGTACTGCGGAGCCCGGCCCACGAGCGTGCCCGCGGACTGCGTGAAGACCGAACGCAGGAAGACTCCGGGAACACCTTTGGTGGATGCGGCAATGTGGCACTGGGTGCAATCGAGTTCGGCGCGTTCGATATCGGGATGCTCCGCCTTCTGCTCATCCAGCAGGTAGAAGATGGCGCCCTGCATGGGGTCGAACGAAACGAATTCGAGCGCCTTGCCGTCGTGCACCTGGCCGACATAGACATCGTCATTGAAGAAGAGAGCGCGCGGAGTTTCGGGAGAAATCTTCTTGTACTGGAAGCTCGTCTTCGAGAACACGAGCGTCTGGGAGCTGATCGGGATATCGAGCAGTTCGAGGATGGAGCGCAGATAACCGTTCTTCGGCTCCCATTGCAACGAGACTTCGCCCTTCGCCAGGCGCTGCTTCAGCTTTGCGACAGGATCGTGCAGATTGTTCGAGCGATAGTTGATGGGCTCATCGGCGAATGGAATGTAGCCCTGTTTCTGGACGGCGATCTGGCCCTGCGCGGGAAGCGAGAGCCAGACCGCGGCTGTGACCGCTGTTGCGATGGCCAGTTTCAGAGCGGATTTCGAATACTTCTTCATGGATTCGTCTCCTGTTTTCAGAACGTGACCCGCACGCCGAACTGAATGATGCGCGGATGATTGATCTGGGTTGTGATCTGGCCGAAGGTGGCGCTGTTGATGGAGGTCGAGGGATTGCCAAACTGCGGCGTGTTGGTCGCATTCAGGGCCTCGGCGCGGAACTGGGCTTTGACGCGCTCGCGAATGGAGACCGTCTTGAACAGCGAGGCATCCCAGTTATAGAGGCTGGGACCGCGCACACCGAGAAAGCGGCTCAGATTCCCAAAGGTGAGGATCGGCGCCTGCGAGAATGCCGCGGGATTGAACCATCCGCCGAGACGAGCATCGGTGGAACCGCTGGTCTCGGGCGCGGCGCCCGTGGCATTCGGCAACTGGTAGCTGGCGCCGATCACGCTGTTCGCGTTGATTTGCGTGACGCTCAGGGGGAAACCGGACTGAACGATGTTCGTGACGTTGAGTTGCCAGCCGCCCACAAGGTAGTCCAGCGCGCCGCTGTTACGCAGCAGAGCGCGGCCGCGTCCGAAAGGAAGCTGGTACGTAATGGCGGATGTAAAGCGGTTGGGGACGTCCTGCGTGGCCAGGCTCCACTCCGCGCCCAGGTTGTAGGCATTCTGCGCGCCTGCGATGGTGGTGATGCCGGCAGCCCCGGCGGTTGAAACGCCAAGTACGTCAGTCTCATTGCGCGACCAGGTGTAAGACGCAAGAAGCGTCAAGCCGTTGGCCAGCTTACGCTGTCCGCGGATGTAGCCGGAGTAGTAGATGCCACGGCCGGTGTCGTTGTTATTGAGCGTGATGGCGTTGTATTCCGGGAACGGAAGAAGCAGTTGCGCCTGGCTCACGGTGGCGTTCGCCAGCGTTCCGACGCCGCCGTGGTTATAGAACGGATTCGCCACGGCCTTCGTGAGAGCCGTGCTGCCGAGCGGGAAATACGACGGGTCGAGCTGATTGATGTTCTGGCCGCTGCTGTTCAGGTGCAGTGAGTGCGAGCCGATGAAGCCGGCGCTGAGCACGATTCCCGCAGGCGCCTGGCGCTGCACTTCGAACGAATATTCCTGGACATAACCGGCGGATGCGGATGTCGGCGAGAAGAGGGTGAGGGCCTGGCCGACGCCGGAGAGTCCGCCGAGCACATTACCGGTGGGCTGGACCAGGCCATTTGGATAAGGATTGGAAAGCGTGGCGGCCGGCGTGTAATTGCCGTTGGTCGACGTGATGATCGACGTGGTCTGCGAGTAGCCGACCGTGTTCTGGAAGCTGAAGAACGACGGCGCCCAGTAGATGCCATAACCGCCGCGAAGCACGGTTTTATTGTTCAGCGAGTACGCGAAGCCGATTCGGGGCGAGAGCTTCACGGCTTTCGGGCTTCCCGTCTGCATGGGGTTGCCGTTGACGCCCGCATAGAGAACCGAGCCGCGCAGCGGAATGCCCGCAGTCTGCGAAAGCGGATTGACGGCGTTCGGATCGAAGGAGCTGATCAGGTGATTGTTCTCTTCCTGAATGCCGGATTCGTGCTCGAATCGCAGTCCGAAATTCACGGTGAGTTTCGAAGAGACGCGATAATCGTCCTGCGCGAAGCCGCCGTAGTAGCGGAGGAAATCGTCGAACGGAGAGACAACTGTCATGCTGCCGCCGGTGGGATAGCCGAGCAGCATGGTGGCGAGGCTGGCGCCCGATCCAACAGCGGCGGTCTGGGCGAACTGCTGGGTGAAGACCGGCGAGAAGCTCAGGCTAGTGGGGCCTGTCGCCGGAATCCCGTAGTCGTGCAGAGTGCGGAAATCGAAGCCGGCCTTGAGGCTGTGGTGGCCGAGGAATCGGGCCAGCGTTGCGCTGAACGTGCGGGAGTAGTAGACGTCGGTGTTTGTAGAGCCGCCGCCGAAACTGGTGAGATCACTCATCGTGACTGCCGGGAACGCGGGATCCGGAGTGACGGCCTGCAGGGAAGCGGGTAACCCGAGTTTCGTCAGATCGAAGCCGGCGCTGGCGGTGGGGAACGTGGAGCTATAGAAGCGATTGAAACCCCATCGCGCCGTCAGTACGGTGGTGGGGCTGAGGGTGACCGTCGCGTTCGCCTGCGTCGCATCGATGCGGCGGAAAAGGAGCGACTGTCCGGGCGAGGCAAGATTACCGAAAGTGGGAGGACTGTTGGTCTCGCCCGTTTTCTGGTGAATGTGAGACGCCGAGAGGCGCAGCCAGCTTGTGAGCTGATCGTCCAGCTTGTTGGTGTATTGATCGCCGCGATTCGGGAAGGCCCCCGTGTAGACGTAGTTGTTCGAGCCGTAGTAGGGAGTTGCGGTGTTCGGCAGGGGATACCAGGAGACGAGCGCGAGACCAACCGGACTGAGCTGGCTTGGCGGAATGATGTTGTTCGCGAACCGCCGGCGCTCACCGGTCGAGAGATTGGTGGTGAGCGGATCGTAGATGATCTGCTGACCACCCTTGCTGTTCCTGCTTTGCGAAAAATCGCCGGCGCGCTCCGGACCTGTCGGTACCTGGCTCAGGGTGTTCGACGGATCGAGCTCACGGTAGGATTCCGTTGCGGCGAAGAAGAAGAGTTTGTTGCGCCCGTCGAAGACTTTCGGAATGACGACTGGTCCGCCGAGAGAGGCCGCCCAATCTTTGAAGGGCTGATCGGGAGTCGCCTGCCCTGCCCTGTTCGAGAAGAAATTGTTCGCGAGCAGCGACGTGGAACGGAGATGTCCGACGGCGCTGCCATGCAGTTCATTGGTTCCCGATTTCAGCGTGGAATTGAGCGTGCCGCCGCCTGTGCGGCCGGCATCGGCGTCATAGGTGTTTGCCTGGAGTTTGACCTCCTGAATGGCCTCAGGCGACGGGATAAAGACCGCACGATTGTTCGAATCCGTGACGGAAATGCCATCCACCAGAACGTTGTTGGTGCGAATAGGACCGCCGGCGATGGAAACCTGCGAGTTCGCGTTCTGATCCTGCATGCGGCCCATGATGGGGTTGTTCGCGAAGACGACCGATTGCGCCAGTTTCGTCAGGAAGAAAGCGTTGCGTCCGAGCGAAGGCAGGTCTTCGATTTGCTGCGTGTTAACCACCTGGCCGGTGGATGCCGATTCGGTTTCGAGTGGCGGGGCGTCGGCGGTCACGTTGACGGATTCCGTCACTTCGCCGATGGCGAGCGTGAGGTCGACGGCGACGGCGCCCTGCGTCGCAACCTCAACACCTCTGCGCTCCAGCTTTTTGAAGCCCGGGGCTTCGGCGCTGACGGTATAAGTGGCGGGCGCAACTGCGGTGAAAACGTATTCGCCCTGATCGTTCGATACAGTGGACCGGCTCAGATGTGTGGCTTCGTCGGTGATGGTGACTTTGGCCGACTGCTGCGCGGCGTTGCTCGGGTCGAGTACGCGTCCGCGCAATGAACCCTGAAAAGTCTGGCTGAAAGCGGCGCCAGCGAAAAGTAAAGCTGCAATGAAAAACTTCATGTCTCCCTCGATGTCACTGAAATGGCTTCGGTGCTTCGCGGCGAGACTAAGGCTCAGCGGAGAACCTTCCGTCAGGGGAACCTGCGTTGCCGGACAAACGATCCGGCTGGCAGGCTAGTCAACGATGGAAATACAGGCGGCTGCGGCTGCTGGGCGGCTTCAACAACTCTGCGTGTGGAGTTCCTGCGCCGGATAGTTCTGGATGAGATCCTGCGCGATGTCCCGTATCTTGCGCCGCGTGCGGCGACTGGTGCGGCGGAGATGGACATGCGCCTGTTCTTCCGACATGCCGTGAACCACCTGGAGAATGGTCTTGGCGCGATTCGTCAGGCGCCGTTCTTCCACCTGTTCTTCGAGTTCTTCGGAGAGCTTTTCCAGGGTGCGGCGGCCGGTTTTGGGATTCAGGACGCCATCCACATGACGGAGGATGGCATCCAGCGCATCCGGCGAACCGGGATGCGCGATCAGCCCGCGCACCCGGTCGGAGATGCGGGCGTCCATCAGCCGGGCTTCCAGATCGGCTACGTGACTGGCCAGTTCGGAATAATGCGCGGTGATCTGTCCCGCTGACCACACGGATTCGATGGCGCGCGCCATGCGGTCGAGTTGGGGCCGGACCTGGCGCGCATGATCGGCGTCGCGAAACGCGAATGCGAGCAGGCCGTCGCCACCGAGAGGCCAGGCGAGGATATTTGGGGGCGCGTGAAGCGCGGATTCCTCGGGGATGTCCACACCGAAAGCAGAATGGCGCACGAGGCCGGCGGAAGACACACGATGGAAGAAGGCGTAACCCTCGGCGCCGGTTTCGTGGAGAGCGACCTGGGCAAGTGCGGAGAGACTGTTCTGAAATGGCTTGGTGGTTTTGCGTTCCTGCGTAGTTCCGAATATCATGTTGTTCCCCTCAGGCAGCAACGGACATTGATCGCGGACGGGCTGGATGGCCCGGACGATCGCCGAAAGAACCGGTGGTCAGGAGATCAACGACAACAGAGGGAAGCCGGGTTGAATGCGGTGCTGGACATGGAGTACTCCTTCGACTTTTTGCCGACCGCAACCCGAGCGGTCTCGCCAGGAAAGCAACGTGTGGTGCTGGTGTATCCGGCGTTAAAGTCTACTAACACGATTGAGTATAGGGTAATTCGGGAAGTCGTGTCAATAGGGGCAAGACGGAAAGTCAGTTATTCCGATATGCCCGGTCCAGTTTGGCGAGAAGAGCCAGCCCAGCTTCCCTGGATCCGCGGGCGGCCCTGGCGCGAAAGCGCGTCTCGCTGTCGTATTCCGTCAGAGCCACAGTGGCGAGTTCATCAATCAGACGGTTCACGCTTACGCCCCTCGCCTTCGCGAGGTTTCGCAATCGATCATGCTTACCTTCCGGAATTCGAATCGTCAGAGTACTCATTTCAGTTCCTTCCTCAACTGCGCCGGCCGCACGATTTTGATCGACGTAAACCGTAGCTCCGATTCGCGAAAATCACGGATATTATTAGTAATAATCAAATCCGCACCACCGGCCACGGCCAACTCGATCAGGTGGTTGTCTGCTTCGTCGCGGAGATTGGGACGCCAAAGATAATAAACCTGGACCCACTCGCACATGCTGAGGAAGGCTTCGAGGAGACGGACGCGTTCGACCGTGGCGAGCGGAGAATCCTGAAATAGGGCGTCCCTGCCCAAAACGTCTTCATATTCATGGAACAGAGCCTCTCCGACTATCGGATAAACGCGCTCTTCAAAACAAGCCCGCAGGACACTGCGATTGTGCCCGGACGGACTCAGCAACGCGCCAACCAGAACATTCGTGTCTACCACGACGCGCGCTGCCATCCGCCCTGATGATAGCATATACGCTATCATCGAGTTTCTTGAGGATTACAGTCGTGGTTAAAGGGACTCTGTCCCCTTTTTTAGTACCAGTCGTCCAGGTGCAAGCCCGGCACGCGGGCGAATTCCTTCGTGTTGTGCGTAACGAGCCTCGCGCCGTGGGCGAGCGCGGTACCGGCGATCAACGCGTCCGTCGGGCCGATCGATAATCCGGATTTCTCCAGATCGTATCGCAAACTCGTCGTCCTCGCCGCGGCGCGTTCATCGAACGGAAGCACCGTCATCGCCGCAATCAACCGTTCCAGATCCCGCTGCCTGCGCGGCGGATCGCTCGAACGCAGCGCGGCGAATTCCAGTTCATACAGCACCACGGCCGGAATCGCGATCTCGTCCGGATTCGTCCTCGCCAGCCGTTCCGCCACGCGCCCTATCCCCTTCATCGCGTGGATCACGACGTTCGTATCGAGCGCGAACATCAGAGGCTCTCCCGCCGGGCGTCCATTCCATACCCATCGCGCAGAAGATGAGCGTCGGGGAATGCCTCCGGTTTCCAGCTACCGAGCATTTTCAGAATTTCCGGCGGCCATTCCGTGGCAACGCGGCGGCGGATGGCTTCCGCGATCCATTTGCTCGCCGATTCGCCGGTATTTTTCACATACTTCTTCACGCTCGCTTCCGTTTTGGCGTCGAGATAAACCGTGATTTGACCCATAGTCTGTGCGGACCAGGACACGCCTGCACATCAAGTACCAAAAACCTTTATGACCGCGAACTTTCCGGACACACAGCCCGTTATCCTATAGGAAGATGAGCAATCCCGAACGCCCGCAACAGGGCAAAGGGTCCGGCCGGCGGACCGGAGCGCGGCGTGTGCAGGGCGGCTCCAGACTGGCCCGGGCGCTGATGCACCCCGTGGGCAAAGCTTTCCTGGTGCTGGCGCTGGTGACGGTGGTCAGCGGGGCCGGCGTCTTCATCTACTACTACCAGAAATACGCGAAGCTGATCGATGACCGGCTGAAGGGCGGTCCGTTCACCAGCACCTCGCGCATCTATGCGGCGCCGGAAGCCATCGCCGTGGGCGATATCACATCGCCCGCTGAGATCGCGACGGAACTCCGCGCGGCGGGATACAGCGAAAGCAGCCGGAACACGATGGGCTATTACGTCGTCAAGCCGGATTCGGTCGATATCTTTCCGGGAGCGGAATCCTACTTCCGCCAGGAGCCCGCCGCCGTCCGTTTCGGACGCGGCAAAATCTCCCGCATCATCTCGTTGCGCGACAACACGGACCGGCCGGAATACGAACTCGAGCCGCAGCTCGTCACGAATCTGCACAGCGCGAACCGGGAAAAGCAACGCCTCGTGCGCTATGACGATGTGCCGGTGATTCTGCGCGAGGCAATCCTTTCCGCCGAGGATAAGCGGTTCTTCTCACACCCCGGTTTCGACCTTGTCGGTATTGTGCGCTCGGCATGGATCGACCTGAAGCGAGGCCGCAACGAGCAGGGCGCGAGTACCCTGACCATGCAGCTTTCGCGTTACCTGTTCCTCACGCTTTCCAAATCGTGGCAGCGCAAGGCGGCGGAGATCATGATCACGCTCCAGCTCGAGCAGAAGCTCACCAAGGAGCAGATCTTCGAACTCTACTGCAACCAGGTGGATCTGGGGCGGCGCGGCAGTTTCATGATCCGCGGCTTCGGCGAGGCGGCGCAGGCGTATTTCGGAAAAGATATTAAATCGCTGAACGTGCAGGAAGCGGCCACGCTCGCCGCCATCCTGAAGAGCGCGAGTTATTACAGCCCGTGGAGATTCCCGGAGCGCGCGAAGGAACGCCGCAACACCGTGCTGGCTCTGATGCGCGAAAACAAGTTCATCGACGACCGGACGTACGCGCTCGCGGTGGAATCGCCGCTGAAGGTGCAGATTGGGCAGGCGGAATCGAAGGAAGCTCCCTACTTCGTCGATCTGGTCAATGAGGATCTGGAAAAGCGATTCCCGGGCACGAATTTCCAGCAGGAATCGGCGCGAATCTACACCACAATCGATCTGGATTTGCAGAAATTCGCGAACGAAGCCGTCGGCATCGGGATGAAGCAGGTGGATGAGATCGCCCGCAAACAGCGCCGATTCAAGGGACAGCCCTATGTGGAACCCCAGGTCGCCCTGATTGCGCTCGATCCGCACACCGGTGAAATCAAGGCGCTGGTCGGCGGACGCAATTACGGGGTCAGCCAGCTCAACCACGTGAATGCGGAACGGCAGCCAGGGTCCATCTTCAAGCCTTTCGTTTACGCCTCCGCAATCAATACGGCGATCGCCGGCGGGGGCGAGGCCCCGTTGACGCAGGCTTCCATTGTTCGCGATGAGCCGACCACCTTCCAGGTGGACGGCCAGCCGCCCTATGAGCCGCACAATTTCGAGCACGAATTCTACGGCGACATCACTTATCGCGAGGCGCTGGCAAAGTCCATTAACGTGGCGACCATCAAGATTGCGGAACTCGTCGGTTATGACAAGGTGGTCGATCTCGCGCATCGCTCCGGCATCAATGAGGATGTGAAGGCCACGCCAGCGATGGCGATCGGCTCATACGACGCGACCCCGCTCGAAATGGCGGGCGTGTACACGGTATTTGCGAACCAGGGGGTGCGGGTGCAGCCCACCTTCATTACCCGGGTGAACCAGCCCGATGGCAAGCTGATGCTGGATCAGAAGCCGGAGAAAAAGAACGTCCTCGATCCGCGCGTCACGGCCGTGATTGTGGACATGCTGCAGGAAGTGATGCGATCGGGGACGGCGGGCAGCGTTCGCGGTAAGAATTACAACTTCACCGTGCCGGCGGCGGGCAAAACGGGCACATCGCATGACGGCTGGTTCGCGGGCTTCACGTCTGACCTGCTCTGCGTGGTGTGGGTCGGGTTTGACGATAACCGGGAGCTCGATATTGAAGGCGCGAAATCCGCGCTGCCGGTATGGGGCGAGTTCATGAAGCGCGCGATTACGCTGCGGCGTTATTCGAACGCAAAGCCGTTCGAGGCGCCCGATGGGACCGTATACGCGTCGGTGGACGAGGTATCCGGCGGCCGCGCGACGCCGATGTGCCCGCCGAAGCAGGTCGCGGATGAACTGTTCATCTCGGGGACGGAGCCGGTGAACTACTGCCCGCTGCATGGCGGCAAGGGCGGGACGACGATATCGGCCTGGGACAGCGCGCCTCCTCCCGTAACGCCGGCGGAACCGCTCGCACCATCCCGGCCCTATATAACGGGTCTGACGCCGCGCCCGGGATCGGCGCCGGCTTCGCCGGCATCGAAGGAAACGGTGGCGGCGCCAGCCCCGGCGCAGCAGAAGAACACGAAGTCCACGGAGAAACACGGCTTCTTCGACAAGTTGAAAGGGATCTTCCGCTAACCCGCGACAACTTACCCGCTCCGATTCGGTATGATCCAATAGGTATCTAAAGGAGCGAACGTGAATTCCCCGGTCATGTCCTTTTTCAGGACTGCCGCTCCACTTCTGGCGGCGGCGTCCATCTTGACTTTCGCCGTGCAGGCGCAGGTTCCCCAGGCGACAAACGCATCCCTCACCACGTCGTCGATTACTCCCTCATCAATCCCCCCGGCGCCCCCGGCGTCTACTCTCAGCCCGGAAGACATGGGCGATCTCTACATGGTTCGCAAAATGTTCCGCGAAGCCATCGCGGAATATAAAAAAGCCGGCAACACAGCGCCACTGCTGAACAAAATCGGCATTGCCTGGCACAATCTCAGCGAACTGGATCTGGCGCGCAAAAGCTACGAGCGCGCGATGAAGCTGGATAAGACATACGCGGAGCCCGTGAATAACGTGGGCACCGTCTATTACGCGCAGAAGCGCTACGGCACGGCGGTCAAGCGATACCGCAAGGCGATTCAGCTCGATCCCACCAAAGCGTCGTTCTGGAGCAATCTCGGCACTGCTTATTATTCACAGGGCAAGTTCGACCGGATGATGGAAGCCTACGACAAGGCGATCGAGCTCGATCCCGGCATCTTCGAGCACCGCGGCTACACCGGCACCGAAGTACAGGACCGGACCGTGGAGGACCGCGGCCGCTATCATTACGAATTGGCCCGCATCTACGCGAAGCTGGGGAAAAACGATCTCGCGCTCCAGTACCTTCGTCACTCGTTCGAAGAAGGGTTTAAGGACAAGGATAAGGTTCGCAAAGCGCCGGAGTTCTCCGGTCTGCTCGAAAAGCCCGAGTTCATTCAATTGATGGCGATGGAGCCGCGTGTTCTATAGACGCTTACGCGTCCTGGCGGCCGTTTTCATCATGACGCTGACGGCGGGCTGTGGCGGCTCCAATTCGCCGGCAGTGGCGCCGCGCTACGCCTTTCTCGGTTTCGAAAATCTCTCGGGCGATCCGGCGCTGGACTGGGCGGGCAAGGGCGGCAGCGAATTTCTCTCGCGATCGCTCGATCATGCGATGGATGGCAGCGTACTGAATCCGGATTCGCTGGCGCGCGCGGGTCAATCGCTGGGGTCGAGGCTCACGGCTGCGCCGGGGTCGTCCACGAATCGCGCGAGCGCCATTGGATTGGGCGCGAACCGGCTGATCACCGGCTATGTGGAACGCGCGCCCGGCGGCGTGCGGGTCACGGCCTCGGAAGAAGACCTGGCAACGCACAAGACGCTGCGAACCGTTTCGGCGAAAGCCGCCGCGCCGTTCGAGGCGCTGAATCGCCTGGCGCATGAATTTTCGGCGAAGGCCGCCGAGCCGGGCACAACCAGCGCCGAAGCCTTTCGTCTCTACTGCACGGCGCTCGAAACGCCGGTCAAAGAGGCGCCTGCGCTGCTGGAGCAGGCGGTGCGGCTCGATCCTGGGTATGGACGCGCGTGGATTGCGCTGCTCCGCACGTCAATCGCGGCCGGTGACCGCGCCGGCGCCGGGGATGTGGCCCGGCGGGCGCGCGCGCAGAAGCTCGCGCCGGTGGATCTCGCCTGGATCGATTTCGAAAGCGCGACCGCGAGCGGAGATCGCGCCGCGACTCTCATGGCGATGCGCAAAGTTTCGGAGCTGGAACCGGGCGACCTGGAACTGGCGCGCTCGCTGGCTATAGCGGAAACAAACGCCGGAGATTTCCGGGGCGCGGCGGCCGTGTGGAAACGAATTACCACGAGCGCGCCCCGCGATGCCGATGCGTGGAATCAGCTTGGCTACGCGCTGTGCTGGAGCGGCGACTACCAGGGAGCGCTCGCGGCGATTCGCGAATACGCGCAGATACGTCCCGCGGAACCGAATCCGGTCGATTCCGAAGGCGACATCCATTTCTGGTTTGGGAAGTATTCGGAAGCGGCGAAGAGCTACGCCGCGGCGAACGCGAAATCGCCCGCCTTTCTGAATGGCGGTGAACTGTACAAGGCGGCGTGGGCGAAGTTTCTCGCCGGCGATAGAGCAGGCGCGGACGCATCGTATTCCGGATTTCAGGAAATGCGCACGCGCGCCAAAGATCCCTCCCTTCCGCTATTCGTCGCGGACTGGCAGTATCGTACCGGCCGTACGAAGGAGGCTCGAGACACGGCAAATGCGGCGCTCCAGAAGGATTCCTCACCGCCGCTGCGAGCGGCTCTCGCCGCGCAGCTCGCGCTCTGGGACCTGATGGAAGGGGATCGCACCGCGGCTGCAAAGGATGTGGCGGCCGGCGGGAATTCGGGCATCACGCCGTCAGACCTGATCGTGCGGTTTGCCGCGCTGCCTTCGGCGTCCGCGGCGGAATGGACGGCGCGAACGGAAAAAGATTTGGGTGCGCCGCAACTGGCGGGAATCCGGCAGACGGCGCTCGGCTACGCGCTGATTCTGGATGGAAAGCGCGATGCGGCGATTCCTGTTTGGGAAGAAATCGCAGCAAAGGCCTCCGGCACGGATTTCTTTGCGCGCGTCATGCTGGCGCGGCTGAAGAAACAACAGCCGGCGGTGGCCGTGGTTCCCGATCCGATCAATATAAATCCTTTTGCGGCGATGGCTGAACATCTGTAACGCGCGGA
>CAZWTH010000083.1:0-3345 GCA_964636715.1 uncultured Solibacteraceae bacterium
TCGCGCAGGAGCAGGATCAATACTACCTGCTGAGTTACTCCCCCACGACCGATTCCGCCGAGGGATCGTGCCACGAACTTCGCGTGAAAGTCGATCGCAAAGATCTCGATGTGCGCGCGCGCAAAAGTTATTGCGCGTCGAAGCCGGCGGATGCGCTTTCGGGAAAGCCGGCAGGCAAAGATCTGGAAGCGCGCGCCGCCGGCAATGGCGCGGGCAACATGACGGCGAAGATGCAGCTCCCCTGGTTTTATTCGGGGCCCGGCATCGCGCAGGTCAAGATCGCCATGGATGTTATTCCCTCCGCGGTCCGATTCGAGAAGGAGAAAGGCAAGCTGCGCGGTGAACTGGATCTCGCCGGGGTCGCGTACAAACCGGACGGGAGTATCGCCGCGCGCGTCAGCGACGCCGTGAAACTGGAGTTCGACTCTCAGCAGCAGGCGGATGCTTTCCTGAAAACTCCCTACCATTACCAGAACCAGTTCGATATCGCGCCGGGCCAGTATACGTTTCGCATGGCTTTCAGCTCCGATAGTTCGGGAACGAATGGATTCGGCAAGGTCGAGACGCCGCTGACGATCGATCCGTGGAATGGTCAGACGCTTTCGATGAGCGGGATCGCGCTCAGCCATGACGCTCATCCGGCGGCCGACCTGGCGGCAGGACTGGACGTATCTTTGATCGAAGGCGCGCGACCGCTCGTGTCGAGAGGAACCGAGGCCATTCCAGCCGGCTCCGCCCAATTCCACGCGGGCCAACCCGGTTATTTTTACTTCGAGGCGTACGAGCCTCTGCTTGCCGCCGCCAAACCGGACGCTCCGCCGCCGGTGGTGGGCGTGCGAGTTCGGGTGCTCGACCGCGCCAGCGGTCAGCAGAAGCAGGATACGGGGTACCGGTCAGCCGCCATTTATGAGAGGGCCGGCAATCCCGTTATTCCGGTTGTCTCTCCTCTGCCGGTGACCAATCTGCCGCCTGGAGCTTACCGGCTGGAAGTCAGCGTCGTTCGGCAGACTGGCGCACCGGTCGTCCGCAGCGCGGACTTTGACATCAACTGAACGGCGCGCGAAGTCTTTTGACATACGACATAATATCGTATATAGTGGGCGCCTATGAGGCTTCTCTGCGGCGCCGTTGCTGGCTTTCTTCTCTCTACCGCGCTTTCCGCACAGGCTCCCGCGCCGCCAGCCGCTGAGGTGACCACAAAAGAAGCTCCCGTCACGTTCCGGTCCGGAGTGAATCTGGTTCCGGTTACCGTGGTGGTTCGCGACGGCCATGGACAGGCTGTTGGCAATCTGAACGCGGAGGACTTCCAGCTTTTCGATAACGGGAAGCCGCAAATGATTTCCAAATTCTCAGTGGAGAAACTGGGGACTGACGCTGCGCCGCCGGCCCAGCCAGTCAAACCGCGCGTGAGCGGAGAAACGCTGGTGGATGCGAGTCCCGATGGCATCCCCACCCGGTTTGTTGCGTACGTGTTCGACGATCTGCACATGATGCTTCCCGATCTGGTCTACACGCGCGACGCGGCCAGGCGGCGGATCGACTCCGCAATATCTCCGATGGAGCGCACGGCGATTTATACGATCTCGGGTAAGCCGATGCAGGACTTCACCAGCGACAAGGAGAAACTGCACAGCGCGCTTGCGGCCATCAACCCATCCCACGCGATTGCGACAGAGACCTTTCAGCACGCCTCCTGCCCGCCCATGAGTTACTACGTGGCCGATCAAATCTGGAACAAGGGGGACAAGGAGCTACTCGATGCTGCCGCGCAAAAGGCAAAGGGATGCGCCCGGTTGACTTTTCCGCAGCAGTACCAGGCGGCGGTGGGGATGGCAAAGCAGGTCGCGCGGGAGACATTCTTCAAAGACGATCTGGATACGCAGGACTCTTTTGAAACGCTTCGCAGTGTGGCCGGCAAGATGGGTACGATGGCCGGGCAGCGCATGATCGTGCTGGTCTCAGCCGGATTGCTGGTACCGGACGATCGCCGCCAACAGGAGATGGCCCTCATCGAGCAGGCGATTCGGTCGAATGTCGTCATCAGCGCGCTCGATGCGCGTGGACTCTACTATGAGTCGGACCATGTCAACTACGGTATCGCCACGAAGATGGAAGACATTATTCAGGGTGAGGAGTTGGGCGCGATTGCCGATAGCACAGGCGGCGTGTTCTTCCACAACTCGAACAACTACGACGAAGGCATTGCCCGCACTGCCGCCGCGCCCGAATATCTGTACGTTCTCGGCTTCTCTCCGCTGGATTTGAAAACGGATGGCAAATACCACAGCCTGAAAGTCAGGTTGAAAAATGCGAAAGGCATGGATCTTCAGGTTCGCAAAGGCTACTACGCGCCGAGCTATGGAGCCAGTCCCCAGGAACGGGCGAAACAGGAGATCGAGGAAGCATTCTTCTCGCGCGATGAAGTGCGCGATCTCCCCGCCGTCCTGAAGACGCAATATTTCAAGACCGGGGACAGCGACGCGACACTGTCGGCCGTGGCGAACGTGGATGTGAAGAAGCTTCCCCTGCGAAAAGAAGGCGGGCGCAATCTGGACACCCTGACGGTAGTCACGGGACTCTTTGACAACGACGGAAACTACATCACGGGCGTGCAGAAAACCGTGGAACTGAGGCTTCTCGACGATACGCTCGAGAAGCGCCTCGGGTCCGGCATCGCGGTGAAGAGCAGTTTTACGGCGCATACGGGAAGGTACACGGTTCGCATGGTGGTGCGCGATTCCGAAGGCCAGACGATGGCGGAACAGAGCAGTCTGGTCGAGATCCCGTGATGGCGCGGCCCGCCCGCATTCTCGTCTTCTGCGCAATCGCCGCGGCGACCGTGAGTGAAACCGCTATTCGTCTTCATGCCCAGGACGCCGGCGGTGGGCTCCTCATTCACTCCGAAACCCGCGTGGTCCTGGTCGACGCCGTTGCCGTGGATAAGAAGGGGAAATTCATCCGGGACCTCACTCAGAACGATTTCAGAATCTGGGAGGATGGCAGGGAACAAAAGATCGGCGGCTTTTCGCTCGAAAGATCCGGCGTCAATCCCGAGCGCCCCGGCAAGCACTACATCGCCATGTTCTTCGATACATCGGCTGGGCAGCCCGGTCAGATCGCGGCGCACCAGGAAGCCGCGCGCTTCGTGGACGGCTTTGCAAGCCCCGATCGCTATATGGCGGTTACCAGCTGCAACCCGAATGGAGACCTAAGCATCGCCCGGAACTTCACCACCGATCGGGATCAGTTGAAGAAGGCCCTGAGTCAGGTACCCACGAGCTCCGCCACCGCCTCACCCATTCCAGCGGCGATGAAAGAAGGCGCTATTGCGCTCGCGCGAGGCGG
>CAZWTH010000084.1:0-18095 GCA_964636715.1 uncultured Solibacteraceae bacterium
CGGCTTCGGCGACGCTGGACGCCGCCTCCCCGCGTGGCACGGGGACATTGTATTTGGCCAGAATTGATTTGGCCTGATACTCGTGAATTTTCATCTGGACTATGCTGGAACTTAGAGGAAACGCGGCTCCCGCCGTCTTTCCCGAAGCTTCAACTTTAACATGACGCTCGATTTGCTCCACGCCATTACAGGCGGCCGTTCCCTCACGGAAGAGGAAGCGGAAAACGCCATGCGGGCCCTGCTCGCCGGTGAATCCACGCCGGTTTTGACCTCCGCTTTCCTCACCGCGCTGCGAATGAAAGGCGAAACCGCGGACGAGTTGACGGGGTTCGCCCGCGCGATGCGCGCCGCGTCGACGCCGCTGCCGCTCGACCCGGCTCTACGGCCCCTGCTCGATACCTGTGGCACAGGTGGCGGCGGCAAAGGCACCTTCAATATTTCGACCGTGACCGCGATCGTGGTGGCCGGAGCCGGGATGCGCGTCGCCAAGCACGGCAATCGGTCGATTTCAAGCCAGTGTGGCAGCGCCGATCTTCTGGAGTCGTTCGGCGTGAAAACCAGCGTCACTCCCGAGATCGCCGCCCGTGCGATCCGCCAGGCGGGCATTGCGTTTCTCTTCGCGCCGGCCTTTCACATCGCCATGAAACACGTCCAGCCGGTTCGCCTCGAACTGAAGATGAGAACGGCGTTCAACTACCTGGGCCCCCTTTCGAATCCCGCGCGCGCCGAGGTGCAGGTCACTGGCACCTGGTCGGAAGAAGCGGCGGAGAAGATCGCCGGCGCGCTCGCTCGGCTGGGTCTCCAGCGCGGATACGTGGTTCACGGCTCCGACGGTCTCGGCGAACTCACCGTCACGGGCCCCGCCCGCGTGTTTGATGTGCGCGATGGCAAAGTCACGTCGATGACTCTCTCGCCCGAAGATTTCGGCCTGCCGCGGCATCCTTTTGACGCGCTGCTCGGCGGCGACGCCGCGCGAAACAAGGCGATCGCCGAAGCGATTTTCGCGGGAGACCCCGGCGCGCCGCGCGATATCGTTTTGATGAATACGTCGCTGGCGCTGGTTGCGTCTGGTAAAGCGGGAGACTGGAAGACAGGCGTCGCGATGGCGGCGGAGTCCATCGATTCCGGAGCCGCGCTCCGGAAACTGGCGGCGCTGCGAGAGGCAATGGCTTGAAGGCAGTATTCGGCTGCGTCATTCTGGCGGCCGCGCTTTTGAGCGCGTGCGGCTCGGATGAGGAACGCTCGCCGTCTATCGGCGATGCCTACGTCGGTCCCGCAACGCTCAACATCCGCAAAGAGATTGATACGAGATCGCCCACTGTCGCGGTGGGGCATCACGGCGATCACGTCGAGATTGTGGGCAAACGCCGGCTCTGGTACAAGATTCGGACGGAGAAGGGAATCGAAGGCTGGACCGACGATCGCCAGCTTCTCGATAAAGGCCAGATGCAGCGCCTGCGTAGCCTCGCCGAACAAACCGCGGGCTTGCCAGCACAGGGCAAGGCCACAACGTACGACGTGCTGAACGTCCACACGGAACCCAGCCGCACGTCAGCCAGTTTCGTTCAGGTGAAAGAGAAGGAAGTGTTCGAAGTGATCGCGCATCGCGTGACGGCTCGCAATACGAAACGCCCGAAGCGCGAACTGACGCATCCGATCCGGAAGGCGACCGCGCCGCCGAAGAAGCCAAAGAAGGAGATCGTTCCACCGCCCCCTGCGCCCGCCGCGCCGGAGCCGCCGGTCGATTGGGTGGCTCTCTCGAAGGAACGGGGCGTCCAGGCGGACAACGATACCCCGCCCGCGGCGCAGGATGACTGGACCCTGATTCGCACGCACACCGGCCAGACCGGATGGGTGCTCACCAGCCGCGTCTACATGCTGATTCCGGACGATGTCGCGCAGTACGCCGAAGGCCATCGCATTGTGTCGTATTTCTCGATCGGCAAGATTGACGATGGCGGCGAACAAAAGGACATCTGGCTCTGGACCACCATCGAATCGCTGGGCGAGGACTACGACTTCGATAGCTACCGCGTCTTCGTTTGGAGTCTGCGCCATCATCGCTACGAGACGGCCTACATCCAGCGCCGCGAGCGCGGCTATCTGCCGGTTCTGGCGAAACAGGGCGAGTTCTCCGTTTGCGTGGAAGACAAAACCGGCGCGCGCATTCGGCGGGACTACACGATGAATGGCAATGCGGTGCGCCCCGCGGGCACGCGTCCATGTGAGGTCAAGCCGGTAAGCGATTCAGATGATCTCGACGCTCTGCCGGTCACCGCGCCCGCGGCGAAACCTGTCGTGGAAAAAGGCTTCACCGAAAAGGTGAAGGGCAAATTCCACCAGTGGTTCAGTAAGAGCACAAACACGAAGAAATAGAATGAACGCTATGGCCCGCCGGGATAAACTCGCTGCCGCGATTCTGTTGACAGCCATGCCGATGTTTTCCCAGCCGGCATTTGATGCTGCATCGGTTCGGCCAGTCCGCGACGATACCAGGACCTGGGCGATACGTCAGGTGACCGCAACGCGCTACCGCTCTGTCTCCAACGTGATGCAACTGATCACGTGGGCCTGGAACGTGAAGAACTATCAGGTGCTGAGTGCGCCCGCATGGACCACTCAGGAGAGATTCGAAATTCAGGCGACGCCCGGTCATTCCGCGAACACGGACGAGCAGCGGGCGATGCTCCAGTCGCTCCTGCAGGAGCGTTTCGCACTCAAGGTTCGGCACGACACCAGGCAAATGCCGGTTTACACGCTGTCCGTGGCAAAAAACGGTCCGAAATTCGCAGCAGCAACGAAAAATCCAGAGCCGGGTCATCGCGGCATCAATATCGAATCGGGCATGCTTATCGCACGATCCGGCGCTATCGCCGATTTTGCCGATATTCTGACGGCCAATCTGGACCGGCCGGTTCTCAACCGCACCAACCTCAGTGACGCGTATGATTTTACGCTGACATGGGAGCCACCCAATGGAAAAAATGGTCCATGGGCGGCGTTCGGACCGGCTCTTCTCAGTACCATTCGAGAACTGGGCCTTCGCCTCGATCCTGCGAAAGAGCCGGTCGATGTGCTCGTCATCGACGCCGTCAACCGTCCCGTAGAGCAATAAGGTCTAATGCCCGAAAAGGCGGCTGGATTCGAGCTGCCTGACCATCTGATCCAGCAACCGAACCGCATCCTCCGGCAACAGCACCCGCTGCTGCACCATCAGATTCGCCTGCTTCACCGCCGCCGCGTAATACGCTCCGGCAGTTGGATACCGCTCCTCAATCGACAACCGCGGATCCCCATTCGCCAGGCGATCAGCCCGCGTCCGCGCAAACGGCACATATCCGGCCGTTAAAGATTTCTCGCGCCCAGCGAGCGGCCCATCCGGAATCGGACCCCAGCTCGTATACGTCCCCAACGGCACACGCTGCAGCAGAGACGGCAGGCCGCCCATCTCATTACCATCCGCATCCACCCTCGGAACCAGCGTCGGAATCACTCGCTTAATCCTCGGCGGCACATTACTGATCACGCCCGATTCGTCGTTGTATCGAAAACCCGGCCCGTAATCGTAATCGAGCACCGGATTCACTACGCTATCCGGCCTCGGCGCATGGGGGATCGCGGGCCAACCGATCGCCGCAGACGTATCCGGAACCAGCGTTCCGTCGCTCACCCGGGGATAAGCACTCGGCGGCGGCGCTACGCCTTTCACCACCCAATCGACGAGCGCGACATAAAGCGCCCGATCCGTCTCCTTCTCTGGATTGGGGTTCGACGCGAATACTCTCGGATCGCCGGACGCCGCGCCCAGCGCGAAGCCGCCGCGTCCGCCTCCATGCGGCGTCCCCGGATGGTAGTAACGTCGCACATTCTCCGGCAGCGGCAGATCTTCTTTCCCGGTTGTCCCCGCAATCCCCACCGTCCCGCGGCTATACCAGAATTCCGGTCCGCCATACGTCTCAGTAATCTTCGGACACGTCTTTGTCGCCGCGCATCGATGCAGCAACCCCCACGCCGGCCGGTCCCGCACCGTGTCGACGTAATCGCTCCACCACAGCGGACCATCCGCGCTCGGATCGTACATCTCGGCCATATCGCCCGGCTTCGCGAACCGCACATTGAAACCGCCGAGCATTCCCGCGATCCGCGCATTCAACCCATCCCACACGATCCGCCCGGTCTCGTCTTCATTGAAGCCAAGATTGAGGAACGTCTTCGCAAACCGGCCCGATTGCGAATTCCCCATCGCGATCACATGCGGAACGTCGCCGGCGATCGGGTTCGCCGTCCCCGCGTCGTCCTTCGTTCTGTAGCGGAAGAACGACACCACATCGCGCATCGCCGCCATCCCGACGCCGAGAACGTAGGGATCTTTCGCCGTATAGACAACCTCATATAACAGCGCCGGATCAAAGCCATTCTTCAGGCAAATCCGCGAAGGGTCGGGTTTTCCGGGAAATGGCGTCGTACGGCAATCGGCGAATGCCCAGTCGGACGAGCGAATCGTGACGATGCCATGCTTCACGCCTTCGGGTGATTCCGAAACCGCGGAGATCAGCTTCGCCTTCGCTGTATCGAGCGACGCGGGCTCGCGTCCATGGAATCCAGGCAGCGCCTGCGTGTTGCCCGTTGCTGCCGTGATCCGATCCCACACCGGACCCGTGACACCGCGCGCCACCGGGACATCGATTCCCTCGTGATCGGACCCATCCGTGAATAGCGGAATATCCCCCTGCCATCCGCTCCACAAAATCGCCTGCCCGAGCCTATAAAGGAAACCATCGCCAGGATCGCCGCCCACGTTGAACTCCGACGGCCCGCCATGATTCCCCCGGTTCACGATGTTATAGAGCAGAACGCCCGAGGACTTCCGCATATCCACCGGCTTCACCAGCGTGAAATTCGTCCGGTATTCCACCCGCCCGTGCGCATTCCGCGGCGCATGATCGATATCCGTGATCAGCGCATTACGCCGGTCCTTCGGATCGATCTCGCCGCTCGCGATGCCCTTGATCTTTTCGAACTGCCCCACCGCGCCGAACGATTGCCCATTGAAAGCCACCGTGCGCGACGTGATCTCGATCCTGGTGACCCGCGCGTCCAGCGCCGTCGCCGCCAGACAAGCCAGCGCAATGACCCAGGATCGCCCGATCACTTCTTAGCCCACCGCGGCGAAACTTTCTTGATCCGCCCCACCGCCTCCAGCAGATTCGGCAACGAATTCGCATAGCTGAACCGGATATACCCATCTCCCTGCGCCCCGAACGCGCCGCCATTCAGACACGCCACGCCCGCTTCGCTCAGCAGATAATCCGACAGCTCCTTCGACGCAATCCCCGTCTCACGCACATTCACAAACGCATAAAACGCTCCGCCCGGCAGCGGACACCGGAATCCCGGAATCGTATTCAGCCCCGCGCAGAACGCATCCCGCCGCTTGCGGAACTCCGCGGCCATTTGATCCACGCAATCCTGCGGACCTTCGAGCGCCGCGATTCCCGCCCGCTGCGTAAATGTCGCCGTGCACGAATTCGAATTGACCATCAGGGTGTTCACGACCTCCGCCAGCCACAGCGGCATTACGCCGTAGCCCAGCCGCCATCCCGTCATCGAATACGTCTTCGAAAATCCGTCCAGGATGATCGTCTTCTCCTGCATCCCCTCAAACGTCGCGATCGAAACCGGCTGCGCGTCGTAACAAAGCCGCGTGTAGATTTCGTCGCTCAGCACCATCACGTCGCGGTCGCGCAGCATTGCCGCAATCTGCGCCATGTCGTCCGCCGGAATCGTGCCGCCCGTCGGATTTTCCGGCGAGTTCAGAATCACCAGCCGGGTCTTATCCGAAAGCTTGCTGCGGAAGATATCCAGATCGAAGGAAAACCCGCGGCTTTCGACCAGGGGGATCGGCACGGGCACAGCGCCTGTGTACCGAATCATGGATTCATAAATGGGGAAGCCCGGATCGGGATAAATCACCTCGTCGCCCGGCTCGATCAGCGCCAGCATCGAGAAAAACATAATCGGCTTCGCGCCCGGCACCACGCAAACCCCCGCTGGATCCACCGTCAGCCCGCGCGTGCGTGAAATATATCGGGCGATCGATTCACGAAGTTCCGGAAGCCCCGCTGTGGGGCCGTATTTCGTATAGCCCTCATCCATAGCGCGCTTCCCGGCTTCAATAATATGTGGGGGAGTAGGAAAATCCGGCTCGCCGATTTCGAGATGAATGACGCTCCGCCCCTGTTTTTCAAGGGCTCTGGCGCGCACAAGCACCTCGAAGGCCGACTCCACCTGGAGTTGGCTTACGCGCGAGTTGAGGCGGTGTTTGGCTGTATCTTTCGTCACTGCGCCCAGCCTATCACGTGCTCGGAAAACCGCAACCACAACAAACCGTGCGGCGTTAGATATAGCGGGAGGGGATACCCCGAATGAAAACGATTTTCGCAGTAGCAGTCTCCGCAGCTCTACTGGCGGCCCAACAACAGGATCAACCGCTCCTCCTCAAAGCAACCACGCGACTCGTCTTGCTGAGCGTCATCGCCCAGGGTCACGACGGCCAGCCGGACACCTCCCTGAAAAAAGAAGATTTTCGCGTCCGCGTGAACGGCAAGCCGCAGACAATCGGCGTTTTCTCCATGGAAACCGCGGGCGCGCTGGCCTCGGCGGTGAATGCTCCCGCTCAACCGTTGGCCGAGCCTGCCACAACCTTCTCCAATCGCTACGCGAACGGCGCAATGCCCTCGGGGGTCACCGTTATCCTGTTCGACACCCGCAATACCCGCGCGGCCGATCAGATCTACGCAAAGAGCCAGATCATCCGCTACCTCCGCACCCTGAAGCCCACGGACCACGTCGGCCTTTACGCATTCGGCGGCTCGCTGAGAGTCCTGCACGATTACACCTCCGATTCCGCGTCCCTGCTCCAGCGCCTCAATTCCGATAAAAACTGGACTCTGCCCGATACCTCGCGCGAAGACGCCATGGGCGCACTCCAGGTGGAAAGCGCGGTATTCGACGACATCAGCCGCGCGGGCGGCGGAACCAGCCCCGCCGAGCGGTCGTTCTACACAACCGACCGCGTTCTCGCCACCCTTCGCACTTTCGAATTCATCGCCGAGCACATGGCTCAGCTTCCCGGCCGCAAAAATCTCATCTGGGTCTCAGGCGGCTTCCCGCTCGATATCGGTTTCGACAGTCTGGCCGACTGGCATAATCCGGCTGTCGATCAGCGCACGTTCACCGAAGAAGTCGACCGCACCATGCGCGCCATGAACGACGCGAATATCGCGGTGTACCCGGTGGACGCCCGCGGCCTGATGACAGACTCGCGCTTTTCCGCCGAGAACCGCTCCGCGCCGCGCAGGCCCACGATGGCGCCGCCCGTCGGCGTCAAAGAGCAGCAGACCATGCAGGAAGTCGCCAGCCGCACCGGCGGACGCGCCTTCTACAACACCAACGATCTCGCCCACGCGATCGACGCCGCGGCCGAAGATTCGCGCGTGACTTACACCATCGGCTTCTATCCGTCCGATGACCGCTTCGATGGCAAATTCCATAAGATCGACGTCGATCTGCCCAATCATTCCGGCGTGAAGCTGCGCTACCGCAAGGGCTATTTCGACGTCGCAACAAAACCCGAAGACGAGAAATCCCGCCAGGCCGAACTCCGCGACGCTGTCTGGAGCCCGATCGACGCGACTTCCATGGGCGTGACCGCCAGCGTCAAACCAGCCGAGGGCAATCCCGCATCCCTGGACGTCATCATGAAAGTCGATCATTCTTCGATCGGCCTCCGCCAGGACCAATCCCGCTGGCAAGGCCGCCTCGACGTGCTTTTCGTCCAGCGTGACGATCAGGGCAGGGAGTACGGAGGCACGGACGACACCGTCAATCTGAATCTGACGCCGGAGACCTACCAGAAACTGATTGCGAACGATCTGGTCTATCACCGTGTCGTCGCCCGCGCGCCCGCCGCCAAAGTTCTGCGCGTCGTTGTGCGCGATGCGTCGTCGGGAGCCATGGGCTCCATCACAGTCCCGCTGAACCGCGTTCGCTAAGCAACAGTGGGCCAGGGCTTCTGCCCGGCGCCTGTGACCCTAAGCATTGCGAAGGTTCCGCGCCGGCCGGAAGGCCTGCGGCAGAGCCGAAGCTCCGCCCCACAGAGGCAGCCACTCCGCTCCTATTTCCCGCGGGCCAGGCCCAGCGCCCGAATCCGCTTATGCAGATTCGTCCGCTCCATGCCAAGCGCCCGCGCCGCGCCCGAAACATTCCAACCGGAATCTTCGAGCGCCCGCAGCACATGATCCCGCTCCGCCGATTCCCGCGCCTGCTGCACGCTCGTCCGGCTACCCGTCTCGCGCGGCAGCTTCAGCTCGAGCGGAATCGCCGCCGTCGTCAGCGTATCGCCCGGCGACAAAATCGCCATCCGCTCCACTGCATTCCGCAGCTCCCGCGCATTTCCCGGCCACTTGTATTCCAGAAACGCATCCCACACTTCCGGATCGAACGCACGCCGCCGGAATCCATTCCGCGCGCAGAAATCTTCCAGGAAATACTCCGCCATCGGACGAATATCCTGCGGCCGTTCCCGCAGCGCCGGTACGCGAATCGGCACCACGCTCACGCGGTAATAGAGGTCCTCGCGGAACTTCCCCTGCGCCACCATTGCCGCCAGATCGCGATTCGTCGCCGAGAGCACGCGCACCGAGACACGAATCGTCTGCTCGCCTCCCACGCGATGAAACTCGCCCTCCTGCAAAACCCGCAAGAGCTTCGCCTGCGAATTCGAATGCAGATCGCCGATCTCATCCAGAAACAGCGTCCCGCTATCCGCCAGCTCGAACTTCCCGCGCCGCATCGCGGTCGCCCCGGTGAACGACCCCTTCTCGTGCCCGAACAGCTCGCTCTCAATCAGCTCGCCCGGAATCGCCGCGCAGTTCACTTTCACGAACGGCCCGCCCGAAAACGGACTCGCCGCGTGAATATGCGCCGCCAGCAGTTCCTTACCCGTGCCCGATTCCCCAATCAGCAGCACACGCGCATCGGACCGCGCCGCCATCGTCGCCTGTTCCAGCGCGCGCTCGAAGGCCGGGCTGTCGCCAATCATTCGCGACCCCGGGCCCGCCGCCTCTTTGAGCCGCTTATTCTCCTGCTTCAGCGTTCCCTGATCGAGCGCGTTCTTCACGGCGACCAGCACGCGATCCCGGCCCAGCGGTTTTTCGAGAAAATCGAAAGCCCCCGCGCGCGTCGCCTCCACCGCATCCGAAATCGTCGCGTGGCCCGAAATCATGATCACCGGCGCCGCGATCTCAGCCGCCTGCAATTCGCGCAGAAGATCGATCCCGCTCGCATCCGGCAGCCGCACATCGAACAGGTAGAGATCCATGCGCGTCCGCTCCGGAAATGCGCGCATCTCCGCCGCCGAACGCACCGCGTTCACCTGATAGCCCTCGCGCTCCAGGATCATCCGCAGCGAGCGGCCGATATTCTCCTCGTCGTCAACGACCAGAATTCGCCGCAATGGCATGATTCGTCCCCGTCGGCAGCAGCACGCGGAAGCCGGCGCCGCCCAGTTCTCCCGCAATCAGCAGAATGTCGCCGCCTGAAAGCAGCGCGCTCTTGCGCGCAATCGAAAGCCCCAGCCCCATTCCACGCTTCTTGAATGAAATGGTGGGTTGAAACAGCGACTTGCGCGCCAGATCGCTCAGGCCTGGCCCGGAATCGTGTACTTCGATCGCGACCCGGTCGTCCATCGGCGTCACCTTCGCCAGAATTCGCCCGCCTTCGCCCGCCGCCTCCGCGGCATTCTCCAGCAGGTTCACCAAAATCCCCTTCACCAGATCCTGATCGGCCACCGCGCTCGGCGTATTCGCCGCCGCCTCCACCAGGTAACCCACCTCCGGATGCGCCGTCTTCAGGAACGCGATACGCTCTTCCACCAAAGCCGGCAGATCGAGCGACTCCGGACAAACCGGCGGCTCGGAAGAATACTCCGAAAACGCCCGGATGCGCCGTTCGAGCGACTCAATCTCATCCACCACAATCGAAGCCGCCTGTTCGAGGAAAGCTCGCCTCCCCGCGCCGGAGGCATCGTTCTCGCGCGCCACCATCTCTTCCACCGTGAGACGGATCGGCGTCAGCGAATTCTTCACCTCATGCGCCATCTTGCGCGCCAGCACCTGCCAGCTCGCCAGCTGCGTCAGATGCACCAGTCGGTCGCGGCTCTGTTCCAGCTCCGTCGCCGTTCGATTGAACGCCTGCGTCGCCAGTCCGATTTCATCCGTGCGATCGGTCGGAACCCGCACCCGGAAATCCCCGCCCGCGAGCGCGCGCAGCGCTTCGGTCAGATTTGCGATCGGGCGGCTGAAGCGCGTCGCCACAATCCACACAAGGCCAAGTGCGATCACCCAAACCACGGCAATCAGCGCGCCCCACACCATGAAATACCCGCGCCGCAGATCGAGCGACGCCATCCTGCGCGCATCGCCATACTCGCGCTGCAGATCGGCCATCCGGATGCCGAGCGGCCGTTCCCACACCTGCACCGCCGTGGGGTCGTCACCCGTCCCCAGCTTCATGTAGCGCAGCGTTGACCCGCCGTCGCCCGCAATCGAAAAAAGTTCTGCCTCGCCGCTCGCCCGAAAATCGCGGACCGCATCGGGCGCAACGTCGCCGGTATACGTCTTCGGCTGGATCCTGCCCGCCGCCGCGTCCGCCTTCAGTTGATTGGAAGCCTGTTGGTAATACTGCCGCCCGGTCGTCTCAAGCGCGCGAGAGACGGAGGAAAGCTGATCCACCGGCGTCAGGCTCTGCTCAAACAGATTCGTCGTCAGCCAGATGGTGGGGCCAAGCGGCACCAGCGTGGCCGCGATAAACACCAGCGCCAGACGCGTCCGCAGGCTCACCCGCGCGCTCCTTTGAAAATGTCTTCCAGCCGGATCGGCCCCGCCGTCCAGGAAGGATAGCGATCCTGCTTATCCCGAATCGGGCGGCTGAAAATCTCCACCAGATTTGACAGGCTGATTCCCGAATCCCCAATTACTCCCGGCTGATCCCGCGGATCTTCCACCCGCAGATCCAGCCGCAGATAAAATGGCCGGTCCGCCGGAAGCTCCGTCCGGGGAATCGCCAGATTATCCAGACACCAGCTTTCCGCGGCCGGCGCCAACTGATGCGAGATGGTCCGCTTCTGCTCCGGCCCGCGCGCGACCTTCGTCACGGAAAACCGCTGTTCCCAGATGTCGTAGCTCACCGCGAAACGCGCCACCGCCCGCGCATCCGGAATCAGAAAATTCGGCGTGCCGGAAACGATGAGTTGCGCCACGAATGCGACGGAGGCCCCATCCTTCAGCCGCTGCAAAGGCTTGTCCGTCAGAAAGCTGAAATTGGAGGCGCTCACATGCAGGTATTCGCCTTCGATGCGAGGTATCAACCGCCAGCGGTTGTATTCAATCGCGAAGGCGGACGGGAGCGCGGCGGCCGCCGGGGCCGCAATCATCGCGCGAATGGCCGCCCGGCGTGAGATCAATAGTTCATCCCTGCCATGAAAACCGCGGCGACGCGCCCCTCGAACAGCGGAAACGCCATCGCAATATTAAAAATACCCTGCCGCACCCCGAAACCCACCGAGTGCCGCAGCGTGCCGAGTTTGTCGCCATCGCCCACCACGCCTGCGTCATAAAAAACCTCGGCCGTGGTCTGTTGAATCTGCCGTCCGTAGCTCACCGAATTGTGCGCCATGCGGCTGCCGCCCAGTGGATCGAGCGCGTACCGGTCCCATCCGAACAGCGTGGAGCTGTTCCCCAGGACAAATCGCTCGAACAGCGGCGCATTGCCTCGGATCGTCCCCGCGGCAATCCGGTCCGTCACCATGTGCTTGCCGTGCTTCCACCCGTAGCGAAGCGAAACGCTTTGCCGCCGGTATACATAATCCGAACCCAGTTGCCGCGTCGCCGCCCGCACCGAGTACTTCGCGTCCCAGCGCTGCTCCGTCTCCGCGCCTTCCCGGGTGTAGCCGAAATTCACTTCCGCGGTGGCGGCGTTGGCGCTCTTTGAAGTATCGCCGGCGGTCAGAGAAGGCGCTTCCATATCCATGCTTTCGAAGCTGGCCCCCACGGACAGGGAGAGCTCCCGGGTCACCGCGAACGTTACCGCCGGCTCGATATTCCGGCGCGAGCGATAAAGGGCAAACTGCTTGGACGCATCAGCCGCCAAACCGTTTACCCCGGTCTGTGAGTCCTCTCTCATTACCGCCTGGCGGGTGGAAGGATTCCAGAGATCGTGATACCCCTCAATACCCACCGCGAACTTCACCCGGTTCGAAAACAAATGGCCGTCTTCATAGCGGGTGGAGAAACCCGTGAACCGCTCCACCAGATCGTCCCCATTGCTGCCAAACCCCGCTGTAACCGATTGTTCATGGAAGCGCACGCGCGCATTCACTTCGGCGGTCCACCCCTGACTCGATGAGTAGAGAAAGCGCGGCACGGAAAGGTCGAATGCCGCATCCGGACGCAACAGGTCAAAATTCACCCGAATCCGGTCCGGCGAGCTGCCCCGCGTCAGACGCTGGGTCACCTCCTGCAGATGCAGCGTGGCGCGCAGCTTGTCCGCCAGATCGCTGATCGCGGACATATCGCACGGTACTCCTACAAGTGCAGAAAGACGCCGCCGCAGCGTCGGAGAGAGTCGCGAATCCCGATAATGCGCGACTTCCACCCCGGCGAGTGAAACGCTCTCCACAAGGTATTGCTGGTTGACATTGGATTCGGCCATGGCGCGGACCATCGCCTGATCGGCCCGCGCCAGGCCGCTGAAGAATAACCCTCCGGCCAGAAAGAGGCTGATGCCGCGAAAGGAGGCTGCCCTTCCGGGTCGAGTGGTTGCGAACATCGGCCACAGTATGGCACGCCGGAAGCCGTCCGGGAAAGTTGCGGAAAACCGCCGAAAAATGGATACAGGGATGCCCGGCGCCTGTGACGGGCGCGTCACAGGTGTGCTGAGCAACAAAGCCGGGATGTGGGAACGGGTGGGACGGAGGCCGAAATTACAGCGCCTTCGCCAGCTCGGTTGCGAACGCGCTCTTGGGCTCGGAGTCACGCTTGCGGGTTGCCCCGCCGCTGCCGGACCGCCGGTCACCCCGGCCACCACGCGCACTATCCGATCTCGCAACCGCCGGGCCGCCCTTACTGACAGGGCCACCTTTTGTAGGCTGTGCGGGATTGGCGCGCAAAATTTTATCCTCAAGCGGTGCGCGATCGAACCGGCGAATAATCGCCTGCATCTCGTCCTGTGTCGGAGCTTCCACGAACGCGAATCCTTTGGATTCCTGCGTCTCGTGGTTCCGAATCACTTTAACCGAGTCCGAAACAAGGTCTTCAGCCGACAGCCATTGTTTAATGTCATCGGCGGTGACCCAAGTAGGCAGATTGCCTAAAAAAACAGTAAAACTCATTAATTTTGTAGCTTGAACTCCATCGGTTGGATTTTTGGATTTGCCTTCCGGCAAGCCGGAAGACGGTGTCTGATTGCCTAATCGATACTATCAGACGGACATTGATGGTGCAATAGTTACCGGGTTTCAGCCCGGTTTCGATCGCTCCAAAAGACCCACTCCCCGGCTGACCGCCGCCCGTTTCAGTAGACGGGCGATTCTCCCGGCGGCCGTGTCTTCCAACGGCGGTGAATCCACAGCCATTGGTCTGGAAACTCCCGAATGGCCTGTTCCACAGCGGCCTGAATTCGCGCCGTATCTTCCAGCGCATCGCCGGACATCGGAACCGGCGGATAAAACTTCAGCTCGTAGCGCCGCTCGCTTTCGTTCCAGACGGCAAACCCCGGAATCACCGCGGCCCCGCTGCGCCCCGCCAGCTTCGCGAACGTGAGGTTTGTGCAGGCCGCCTTCCCGAAGAACGGAACGAACGCCGAATTGTCGCCGGCCGAATTCTGATCCACCAGAATTCCCACCGGCTCGTTATCCCGCAGCGCATGCAGAATGGAACGCGCGAAATCGCGCTTCGAAAGCAAGGTATTGCCGGAGAGGCGGCGACGCGTTTCCACCAGATCGTCCAGCAGCGGATTATCCAGCGGCCGTACCACGATGCTCATCTTTTCGGTGAGCAATGCGTGCGCGAATGCGCTCAGCTCCCAATTACCCAGATGCGCGGTCGCAAACAGAACGCCACGGCCATCCGCTTTCGCCCGCTCATAGTGCTCGAAGCCCTGGTAGCGAATCCACTGCTCCACATTGCTTCGATCGATTGAAGGAAATCGCGCCAGCGCCACCAGCAACCGCCCGATGGAACGATACACGCCATCGACGGTGGAGGATCGCCAGGCGGCATCCTGTTCCGGATACGCAAATTCGAGATTCCGGTAAGCGGTTCGCCGCAGTCGCGGCACCAGAACATCCAGCAGTCTGCCGCAGCCCGCCCCCAAGGCGTCGGCAACCGGCCTCGGCGAGTATTGCAGCGCGGCAATCAGCCCGTGCGCGAGCGCGGCTTCCACCCCATTGCGCAACCCGGACCGTTTCCGCAAGCTACTCGATCCAGCCGCCGCCCGCGACGAGGTCGTCGGAATAAAACACCGCGCCCTGCCCCGGCGTCACCGCGCGCTGCGGCTCATCGAAGCGCACTTCCACGCGCCCATTGGCAAGCGGATGCAGCGTCGCCGGAGCCGGCGTGTGCCGATTGCGAATGCGAACCCGCGCGCGGGCCGGCGCGGCGAGCCCGCTCCAGGAAACCCAGTTCACATTGCCCACAATCATGGTGGACCGCAACAGAGCGTCGTTCGACCCGATGGTCACGGTCTGCGTCTTCGGGTCGGTCGCGATCACATATAACGGTTCGGCGGCGGCGATCCCCAGCCCTTTCCGCTGTCCCACCGTAAACCGGTGAGCGCCCGCATGCCGCCCACGCTCCTGTCCCTCGGTATCCACCACAACGCCCGCCGCGGGCTGAGGCGCAGCGCCCTTCTCTTTTTGCCACGCATCCATGAACGCCGCGTAATCGCCGTTCGGCACGAAGCAGATCTCATAGCTCTCGTGCTTCTTCGCCACCGGCAGGTCCAGATTCTCCGCCATGGCCCGCACTTCCGCCTTCGACATCTCCCCCAGTGGAAACAGCGTGCGCGCCAGTTGCGCCTGCGTCAAGCCCCAGAGAAAGTAGGTCTGATCCTTCGAGAAATCCACGGCCGTGCGCAACTCATAGCGGCCCGTCTCCGCGTTCCTGCTGACGCGCGCGTAATGGCCGGTCGCGATGGCCTGCGCCCCCACCGAATCCGCCAGCTCCAGAAAACGGTCGAACTTGATGAACGTGTTGCAGAGCGTACACGGCACCGGCGTTCTCCCTGCCAGATATTCATTCACGAATGGCTCGATCACGTTCTCTTCGAACTGCCGTTCGAGATTCACCACATAAAACGGAAACCCGACCTGTTCCGCCACGCGCCGCGCATCGTAAACGTCATCGAGCGAACAGCAGCGGCCGGTCGCCTGCTCGGTCGCCAGTTCCGGAAGCCGCCGCTGGTTCCAGAGCTGCATCGTCATGCCGGCTATAGTGCGCCCTTCGCGATGCAGCAGCGCCGCCACCACGGAGCTATCCACCCCGCCCGACATCGCGACTGCAATCAGATCGTTCATCCCGCCACTCCTGAAAGCGCTACCGGCGAAATCCGGCGCAGATGCGCCGCGCTGGCGGCTACGGCTTCAATCAAGCCATCCACCTGTTCCGCCGTATTCCCCGGCCCCAGAGAAAATCTTACGCTCGACCGCGCTTCGTCGGGGCTCAGCCCCATCGCCAGCAACACGTGCGAGGGTTCCACCGCGCCGCTCGAACACGCCGAGCCGCTCGACACCGCATAGCCGCGAAGATCGAGCGCAATCACCATAGCCTCGCCCTCAATCGCCTCAAACCGGATATTCGACGTGTTTGGCGCACGATGCGTCCTGTCCCCATTCACCTCGGTTCCGGGCACGCGTTCCAGAATGCCGGCTTCCAGCCGGTCGCGCAGCGGCGCAAGCGAACCCCAGCCGGAACCCAGCTCCAGCGCCCGGGCGAGAGATCCGGCGCCCACCACATTCTCCGTTCCGGCGCGGCGCCCGCGTTCGTGCCGCCCGCCATGGAGCAGCGGCGCGAGTTCCACGCCCTTTCTCACGTAGAGCGCGCCCACGCCCTTCGGCGCCCCGAATTTGTGTCCGCCGATCGAATAAAGATCGACTCCCAATTCCCGTACATTCACCGGGATTCTGCCGCCGGCCTGCACGCCATCGGAGTGAAAAGGAACCCCTGCCGCCCGCGCGGTTTCCGCAATTTCCGCGATCGCCTGCAAGACGCCCGTCTCATTATTGATGTGCATCACCGAAACGAGCGCCGTATTCGGACGCAGCGCGCGCCGCACGTCATCTACCCTGACTCTGCCCGTCCGGTCGACGGGCAGCCAGGTAACTTCCATGCCCTCACGCTCGAGTTGCGCGAATGCATTCAGCACAGCCGGATGTTCGATGGCGCTGGTCACCGCATGCCGCGGCCGCGACTTCTCACGCCGCGCGAGGCCGAAAATCGCCAGATTATCCGATTCCGTGCCGCCGCTCGTAAAAACAATTTCCCGGTCCGAACACCCCAGCCGGGCCGCCACTGTGCGCCGCGCCGCTTCCAGCCGCCGTTTGGCCGCCTGCCCGAAATGATGGATACTGGACGCGTTGCCGTACACTTCGGGCATCGCCTCCGCCACGTCGCGCAACACTTCGGGCGCGACGGGCGACGCCGCGTTGTGATCGAAATAAAAATGTTGCACTTTCTATCATTTTACTAAGTCATGAAACGGCCCATCATTACTCTGCTCACCGATTTCGGGACATCCGATCACTACGTTGCCGCCATGAAAGGCGTGATGCTCGGCATTTGCCCCCAGGCCGAACTCATCGATATCACGCATGACATCGCTCCTTACGCCATTGCGGAGGGAGCTTACACGCTCGCCCAGGCCTGGCGCTGCTTCCCGAAGGGCACCACCCACCTGGCGGTCGTCGATCCTGGGGTAGGCACCGAACGGAGGGCGATTCTGGCCGAGGCCGACGGCCACCGCTTCGTCGCCCCGGACAACGGTCTGCTCAGTTTCATTCTGCGCGCTGTCCCGGATGCCGCGGTTCGCGAGCTCTCGGAGTCGCGGTTTTTCCGCGACTCCGTCAGCCGGACTTTCCACGGACGCGACATCTTCGCGCCCGTCTCCGCCCATGCAGCGAGAGGAATTCACCCAAAACGCTTCGGTAGTGTAATAAACAATACAGTAATAAAAAATTTTGAGGCGATTTTTCAGAAAGCATCCGGAACCTATCTGGGATCTATCCTCAAGATCGATAGATTTGGTAATATTATCACCAACTTAGAGGCGAAAACGTTCCGCCGGATTGCCGTCGAACCCTTCCAGATCCGCATTGGGCGCAAAACCGTGAGTACTTTCAGAGCTACTTACGGGGAAGCCCGCCGGGGCGAAATCTTCGCCCTTTTTGGCAGTTCCGGGTTCGTGGAACTATCGATGAATCAATCGGATGCAGCGAGACACGTCGGTGCGCAGTCGGGCTCACCGTTAACCCTCCGGCTGCCTGGTAAACCCCGTACTAGAACCCTCGTAAGGCGCTTTTAAGGGTTGGGTCAGGACTTGTTAGATAAAACCCGACTTCATAAAATAGCTTTGTTCGGAGGAGCATAGACTGTACATGAGAACGAAACTCACGATTCTCGCGGGAACTTTGATTTTTGGCGCGTCGATTGGCCAGGCCGCCACAACCTACTCGCTGGATTTCAACACCCAATCGAATTCGCCAGGTCTGGTTTACGACGGCAGTTACGCAATCAGCCCTTACACCGGAACCCTCGACAACGGGTCTCCCATCCAGCTTTACTGCGACGATTTTAACGATACTGTGCAGTTTGGCCAGCAGAATATCACCGTTTACAAGACGGCGCTCACGGCCTCCACCACCGACCTGAAGAATCAAACGCGCTACGGCGCCGACAATCCGTCATCCATCAGTACGTACCCCTCCGGCTTAACGCTCTATGAGGAAATGGCCTGGCTTGCCACCCAAATGCAGAGCGCGA
>CAZWTH010000085.1:0-5104 GCA_964636715.1 uncultured Solibacteraceae bacterium
CACCTTCACGGCCTGGAAGCGCCGTTCGAGCGACCGGTCCTTTTCAATCGACTTCCGGAATTCGCCCGGCGTCGTGGCGCCGATGCACTGAATCTCGCCGCGCGAAAGCGCCGGCTTCAGAATGTTGGCCGCGTCGAGCGAGCCTTCCGCCGAACCCGCGCCCACCAGCGTGTGCAACTCATCGATGAAGATGATGGCATTCTGATTCTCCATCAGTTCCTTCATGATGGTTTTCAGGCGCTCTTCAAACTGCCCGCGGTACTTCGTGCCGGCCACGATCAGCGAAAGATCGAGCGCCAGAATCCGCTTGTCCGCGAGGAACGAAGGAACGTCGCCATCGGCGATCTTCTGCGCCAGGCCTTCCACAATGGCGGTCTTACCAACGCCCGGCTCGCCGATCAGCACCGGATTGTTCTTCGTGCGCCGGCAGAGAATCTGGATCACCCGCTCTACTTCGCCATCGCGCCCAATCAGCGGATCGAGCGACGAATCCATCGCCGCCTGCGTCAGATCGCGCGAAAACTCCGCCAGCAGCGAGCTTTCCTTCGGCCGGTTGGCCGAAATCTTCTCGGACTGCGTACGCTGCAGTTCTTCCCGGATGGAAGAAAGCCGCAGACCGCGCTCATGCAGAATCTCCGCGGCGAAGCATTTCTCTTCGCGCAGCAGGCCGAGCAGCAGGTGCTCCGTGCCAATGTGCTTGTGATTCAGCCGTTCAGCCTCTTCCGCCCCATACGCCAGAACGCGCTTGCACTCGTGGCTCAGCGGCAGGTCGACTGAAGTGGAAACTTTGTCACGGGCCGTAGTGTGGCCTTCGATTTGCTTTCGAATCGAATCGACGGCGGCGTGAGAACGCAGGAATCGGTTGGCCAGTTGCTTGTCTTCACGTAACAGCCCGAGCAGCAGATGCTCGGTTTCGATGTACGGACTGCCGAACTGGCTTGCTTCGTACCTTGCAAAAAATATGACGCGCCGGGCCTTTTCTGTATATCGCTCAAACATTTAGGTAGCTCCCTGGTACTCCACCACCGAACGCGCGGAATCTCCGCCCTACTATAAAGATACTCCTCGCTTCACTTCGGTTGCAAAGGCCGTTCAGTCACAATTTGCAAAGGCTTCCAGCTACCAGCTTGAGTACTCTACCGCACGATTGCGCGAAGTGCGGGTTATGTGTGACGAGCACCGAGGTGAGATTCCGGTTTCGCCGCAGACCGCTCAGCATCTCGAACACTTTTTCGCCAGTCCGCTCGTCGAGATTGCCCGTCGGTTCGTCCGCCAGCAGCAGCGAAGGGTTGCCGATCAGCGCCCGCGCGATCGCCACCCGCTGCTGTTCTCCGCCCGAAAGCTCGCCTGCCCGATGCTCCGCGCGATCCGCCAGCCCCACCTCGGCCAGCCGCGCCTTTGCCTCCTCCAGCGCCTTCGCCCGGTTCTCGCCCGCCACCAGCCGCGGCAGCATCACGTTCTCGGCGCAGGTAAATTCACTCAGCAGATGATGCTGCTGCCAGACATATCCAATTTCACGGTTGCGGAGCCGCGCGACTTCGGCTTCCGGCAGCCCTCCGATATCCCGGCCGTGAATTCGAACTGTCCCGCTCGTCGGCCGGTCAAGCCCCGCAATCAGGTGAAGAAGCGTGCTCTTTCCCGCGCCGCTCTCCCCCATCACCGCTACCTGCTCGCCTGCGGCAACCTCAAAATCCAGGTCGCGGAACACGACGATTTCCCCAGGTCCGGAACGGTAAGCGCGCGTCAGCTTCTGCAACTGGATAACAGGTGAGTCCAAACGTCAGTTTATCGCTTTGGCTGCTCGCGCTATCCTCGATTCAACATGGTCAACTGGCTCGTCATCGGAATTGGAGACATCACGCGAAAGCGCGTGATCCCCGCCATCCAGGAGGAGCCGCGCAGCGTCTTCCACAGCGTGCTGACGCGGAACCCGCAGAAGGCCGCCGCATATCCGGGAGTTCAGGTCCACACGTCCCTCGAATCCGCGCTCGCGCAGCCCGAAATCAACGCCGTCTATGTTGCTTCGCCGGTCGCTCTCCACGCGCAGCATGCTATCGCCGCCCTCCAGGCGGGCAAGCACGTCCTCTGCGAAAAGCCGACCGCCATGACCTTCGCGCAGGCGCAGACCATGGCCGAAGTCGCCAATGATTCCGGCCAGCTCTTCGGCGTCGCGTTTTACCGCCGGCTCTACCCCAAACTGATTCGCGCGAAGCAACTCATTGCCGAAGGCGCCATCGGCAAACCCGTACTCGCCGAAGCCAACAATCACGGCTGGCTCGAAGCCGAAGAACGCGCCTGGCTCCGCGATCCCGAACTCGCGGGTGGCGGACCTCTTTATGACACCGGGTCGCACCGCATCGACGCCTTCAACTTTCTCTTCGGAAAACCTCTGAGCGCCACCGGCCTGCGTTCCCGGGCCGTCCACACCCTCGGCGTCGAGGATTCCGCCACCGTTCTGGTCGAATACGCGGGTGGCCTCCACGGCGTCATTGACGTCCGCTGGACTTCCCGCATCGTGCGCGACCAGTTCCGCATCGTCGGCACGGAAGGCGAACTCGATCTGACGCCGCTGAACGGTCCAAACCTGAAGCTCGCCACCCTCGATGGCGTCCGCGAAGAAACGCTGCCCGCGCACCGCAACGTGCACTATCCCATCGTCGAGAATTTCGTCCAGGCCGTCCTCGATGGAACGCCGCTCGCCTCCCCCGGCGCGGGCGCCATCCTGACCGACTGGGTCACCAGCCTGGTCGCCATCCCCAGTCCCCCTGATGTGCGCTAGCATTGAGGATTGACGAACCCGCAACCCAGACCGTCAATCGTCGCGGAGATGCCTCAGCCCGTGAGTCTTTCCGCGCGCGCCTACCAGGTCATTCTTCGCAGAATCCTGAAGGGCGCCGTCCCGGTTGGCGGCGAACTCTCGCGCCGCCGCCTCGCCGCGGAACTCGGCATGAGCATCCTGCCCGTTGCGGAAGCGTTGCAACGTCTCCAGAACGAAGGGATCGTCGAAACGCAGCCCCGCGTGGGAACCCGCGTCCGGCTCCCCACGGCCGCCGATGTCCACGAGCGGTATGAGGTCCGCGAGGCTCTCGAAAGCCAGACTGCCCGGCTCTTCTGCCGCATGGCGACGGATGCCGACCGCGCTGAGTTGCGCCTCCAGGCGGAACACGTCGATCAGCTCTACAGCCGGTATTTCGAAGGCGGCGAAACCGACCCTGAGTTTCTCTACCAGATCCAGGAAACCCACGCCGCATTCCACGTCCAGATCGCCAGCGTGGGCGGCTGCCACGCGCTCCGCACCATGATCGAGACGAACCAGGTCCTGACCTTCAACTGGCTCTACGACGTCGCCGCGTCCCGTCCGCTGCTCCCCGCCGACCACCACTCTCATCTGGCCGAAGCGCTCTGCACGCAGGATGAGGAAGCCGCCGACCGCGCCATGCGCGCCCACGTCCGCTACGGTCTCGATCAGATTATCCGCCGCATGCCCGCCAATCTCTCCGCTGCCGCTGCCCGCTAAGTGGGGCAGGGCTTCCGCCCTGTCCGGATGGCGCTTCGCGCCACAAGCAACCATGAAAGCCCGCCAATAGCGCTTCTATTGTTATCAATAATTTGCGGCGGGCTTTCAATGGTGCGCGTCTGGCTTCCGCCAGGCGCAAGCCCGCTATCATAAAAAGACCCCTCTTTATTCCCAAATAATGACCACCGACTCCCACCCACTCCGGAAAATCCTTCGAAACCGCATCGCCATCATCGATGGCGCCATGGGTACGACCATCCGGAGCTACGGGATGATGGAAGCCGATATCCGCGGCGAGCGCTTCAAAAATGCCCCGAAAGACCTGCTGAACAACGGCGATATCTTCTCGCTCACCCAGGTCGAAATGATCGGCGACATCCACCGGCGCTTCCTCGAAGCCGGCGCCGATATCATCGAAACCAACACCTTCGGCGCCACCTCCATCGCCCAGAGCGAATTTTTCGTCGAAGACCCGCGCGAACGCGGTGGCCGTAAAGATCCCGCCTTCTACCAGAAAATCATTGAAGACGCGTCGCTGAAAAACCTCGCCTGGGAGATCAACGAACAATCCGCGAAGCAATGCCGCGAATGGGCGGATCGCGTCGGCACCGCCACTGGACGCCAGCGCTTCGTCGCCGGCGCCATTGGGCCGCTTACGGTTTCGCTCTCGAATTCGCCGGACGCCGAAGACCCCGGCTTCCGCGTCGTCACCTTCGATCAGGTCAAGCAGGCTTACATCGAGCAGGTGCGCGCGCTCATCGCGGGCGGCTCCGACCTGCTCCTCGTCGAAACCATCTTCGATTCGCTCAACGCCAAAGCCGCGCTCGTCGCCATCCGCGAGGTCTTCGATAAAGAGGGCAGGGAACTGCCCGTCATGATTTCGGCCGCCGTCGGCCGCGGCGGCGAAACCATGATCTCCGCCCAGACCATCGAAGCATTCTGGGACGCCATGGAGCATGTCAAACCGATTTCCATCGGTCTCAACTGCTCGCTTGGACCGGACCTGATGTATCCGTTCCTCAAAGAGCTCTCCGCGAAAGCCGATGTGGCCATCTCCTGCTACCCGAACGCGGGCCTGCCCAATCCGCTCTCGCCCACCGGCTTCGATCTCGGCCCCGCCGATATGGGCCGCTTCCTCGGCAGCTTCGCCGACGCAGGTCTGATCAACATCGCCGGCGGCTGCTGCGGCAACACCCCGGATCACATCGCCGCCATTGCGAAGGCGCTCGAAAACCGCCATCCGCGTGAACTGCGTGAGGCCACTCCCGCGCCGAAGGCCACCGCGGTCCATCCCCTCCGGCTCTCCGGCTCGCAGCCGTTCACCCAGCAGCCGGGCATCTTCATGATGATCGGCGAGCGCACCAACGTCGCCGGCTCGCCGAAATTCGCGAAGCTGATCAAAGAGAACAAGTACGAAGAAGCCGTCGCCATCGCGCGCCAGCAGGTGGAAAACGGCGCCAACGCGATTGACATCTGCATGGACGAAGGCATGATTGACGGCGTCGCCGCCATGTCGCGCTTCCTCCACCTGCTCGCCAGCGAGCCCGAAGTCGCGCGCGCGCCCTTCATGGTGGATTCCTCGAAGTG
>CAZWTH010000086.1:0-10194 GCA_964636715.1 uncultured Solibacteraceae bacterium
TGGAACATGTCGGTCGAAATGCTTCGCCGCGGCGGCACGGTAAATTTCTTCGGCGGTCCGCCTTCCGGCACCAATGTCAATCTCGACACCAATCTTCTGCATTACTCCGAGATCACCTGCAAGGCGAGCTTCCACCACACGCCGACCTCGATGCAGGAAGCTCTCGACATCATTTCGAGCGGCGGGATTCGCGCCCGCGATTTCGTGGAAGCCGAAGAGTCGCTCGAAAATCTCACCCGCGTCATGTTCCGCCTGGCTGAAGGCGGCACATCGTTCAAGACCGCTATCATTCCATGACCGCGCTTTTGCCGCGCGAGTTTGCCGGCAACCGGGAAGCCATGTCCCGCGTGTGGACGCTCGCCGAGGCGGAGCAATACACGCGCTGGCTCGCTACTCACCACTACGAAAATTTCCATGTGGTCAGCTTTTTGCTGCCGCGCGAGTTGCATCAGGATTTCTACAACGTCTACAGCTATTGCCGCTGGGCGGATGATCTCGCCGACGAGATCGGAGATCCCGCGGAAAGCCTGCGCCTGCTCGAATGGTGGTCGGGTGAAGTCGGACGCATGTATGCGGGCGAAGCGCAGCATCCGGTATTCGTCGCGCTGCGTGGCACCGCGGAGAAGTATTCCATCCCGCGGCAGCCGTTCGACGATCTGATCCGCGCGTTCATTCAGGATCAAACGGTTACCCGATATCGGAATTGGGAAGAAGTCTTTCACTACTGCGAAGGCTCGGCGAACCCTGTGGGGCGGCTGGTGCTCTATCTCTGCGGCTATTCCGATCCCGAGCGCCAGGGTCTTTCCGACGCCACCTGCACCGCCCTGCAACTTGCCAATTTCTGGCAGGACGTAACCGTGGATCAGCGCAAAGATCGCGTCTACCTTCCGCTCGATCTTCTCGCTCGCCACAATTACACAGTCGAAGAACTCTTCGCTCATAAATTCGACGACCGCTTTCGCAATCTTATGCGCGAGGCCGTGGAAGTGGCGAATGGACTCTTCGTCAAAGGACTGCCGCTCGTGGGCATGGTCAATCGCCGGCTGGCCGTGGATCTCGATCTCTTCAGCCGCGGCGGCATGCGAATTCTCGAGAAGATCGCGCAGCAGGATTACAACGTGCTGGAACGCCGGCCTTCTATTTCTAAAGTCGAACGCGTTCGTCTGCTCGCCGGCACTCTCGTACGCGCCGCGTTCACGGGCGCCCGCGCCGCATGATCCGGCTCGAAGAATCGCAGCAGTACTGCCGCGCCGTCGCCAAAAGCCGCGCGAAGAATTTCTATTATTCGTTCGTCCTGCTGCCGCCTGAGAAGAAGGACGCGATGTGCGCGATGTACGCGTTCATGCGTTACTGCGACGATCTCAGCGATGAGCCGGGCGCCACGCAATCCGCCATGGACCGCTGGCGCGACGCCCTCACCGAAGCGCTCGGAGGACATCCGGATGCGAGCCCCGTTTGGCCTGCATTCCTCGATGCCGTCGCGCGCTACCGCATCCCGCACCAGTATTTCTACGACATGATTGAGGGCGTTGCGTCCGATCTGGAGCCGCGGCCCATCCGGACTTTCGACGAGCTGTATCGCTATTGCTATCGCGTGGCGTCGGTGGTCGGGCTCACGACGATCCATATCTTCGGATTCGATTCGCCTGAAGCGCCCCTCCTCGCCGAGAAATGCGGGATTGCGTTCCAACTCACCAATATTCTGCGCGATATCCGCGAAGACGCCGGGCTTGGCCGCACCTATCTCCCGCAGGAAGACCTGGCGCGCTTCGGCGTTTCGCTCGATGACCTGCGGAGTTCCCGCAGGAGCGATTCCTTCGATCGCCTCATGGAATTCGAGATCGCCCGGGCCCGCGCCTACTATGACGAGTCCGCGCCGCTGACGGCGATGATCCACGCCGATTCCCGCAAGGCGATGCGCGCGCTCATCGCGATCTATCGAAGCCTGCTCGACCGCATTTCCGAATCGCCCGCGGATGTTCTGACGCGCCGCGTCTCGCTGCCCGCCAGCCAGAAAGTCTGGATTGTACTCCGCTCGGCAATGGGGCTTTGACGCCCTTCAATTCTCAAATCCCGCGAACGCATCGGCGACGATAGTCTCGATCTGCTCCGCCTCGTTATCCGTCAATTGCCTGAATTCTGTTTCCCTGCGCTTTCCGCCAAGCGCTCCACTGTTCTGCCGGATGAATTGGATGAGATTCGCGGCGAGCCGGTCGGGCATTTCAACGGCCTCCATGATCCGCCGCATCGCTTCGTCGTGGCGGTCAAGATATTGAATTTCGCGGGGCAGATCGACCTCGACCGCCCGTCGCACGCAGGAATAGAGGAACTCCGCCTCTTCCGTCGCGTCGAAGTATCGGTAGAGATCGGCCGTATCATTGGTGACTTCGACATTGTGTTCGGGCGTGGGACGCCATTCAATGTAGTTCATGAGCGGTCCTGAGTGGCCCTGCAACGTCGCGCGATAGTCGTCAATCCGGTCCAGCATGACGGATGAGACCGGGAACACCATCCCTGGCGGAGTGAATTTACGCTCAGCGAGAACGTGATGAATCAGGCAGCGATGCAAGCGTCCGTTGCCGTCCTGGAACGGGTGAATATAGACGAATCCGAAAGCCGTCGCCGCCGCTTTGACGACAGGATCCACGCCATCCTCGCGCATACGATTGTTGGCTGCCAGCAGTCCGGCCATCAGTGCGGGCAGATCCTGCGGCCGTGCTCCGATGAACTCCGGCAGTGGGCCGCCTTCATGATCGCGCTCTCCGAGGAAGACACCCTCCAGCCGCAGCCCCGGCCGGACGAATCGCATGTCTTCCACGAGGGTGTGATGGAGGCGCAGGATTTCATCGAGGCGCAGCGGGTTCTTGCCTGCCTGCACAGTCGCCTTTGCCCATCGTTCCAGCCGCGTCCGCGGCGGACGCTCGCCCTCGATTTCAAAGCTGGCGCGGCTGTCGGCCAGCATCAGGAAGCTTGCTGCCCGCGCGATCAGATGAGAGCCCGTTCGCCCGACTGTCTCACTGGCCTCCCCGGAAAGATCGAGGGCCATATCATTGGCCAGCAGCGGAGTCAGGCGCACGATCGGGCAGAAATCGGCAGTGCCGAGGAGGTTGTCTCGCACCTTGTGGCGGCGAGACGGTCGAGGCTTGCTGTGGACGTATTTCCCGCGATCGAGAATGTCGACGGCCGCCACATTGATAGCGTCGTTGATATCGAGAGTTCGTCCCGTCAGATGTTCATAGAGAAACCAGGCGCGGCGCGCGGCACTGCCGGTAGGAGCGGCCGCAATCATGGCGGCGAATGCCGTTGCGGGCGCAGCATCGCAGAGCCGGCGGAAAATCAGCAGGTCGAGATCTTCATGCCGAAGAGCGAAATCGAGATGATCGGCGAATGTATCGCCTGGCCAATAGCGCTTGTCGAAGACTCGCCAGCCCTTTTCTTCCCGGCTGCTGCCTTTGACGTGATGCCCGGCGATGCAAGCGGGGCTCCGGACCGGCGCCGAAATCGCAAAAAAGCGCACCAGTGCTGCCCAGCCGGCTAGTCTGGTCCCTGCTCGAAGTCGAAAGACGTTCGAGACGGTCGAAAAATATTTGCCACAGTCGTTGGAGTCGAAAAGTATTCGCAACTCGAACCGGTTGACGCGCCCATACCTCTCCAGTACGATTCAGTTACACGACCAATAACCATGAAGCAGGCTCGGCTGTTCATCTTCGTCGGCGGCGTCCTCCTGCCTTATATTGCGGGATTGCTGAACAGCGGCCTGGCGTCAGACAGCCTCGGAGGTTTTCTGTTTCTCAGCGCTTTCAATTCAATCGTCTGGGGAAGTATTCTATTGGCGACGGCGGGTTATCGGCATGCCATTTCCGCCGCGTATCCGGCGCTGCTCGGCTTTGCCTGGCCGACTCTCAGCTACCTCTCCTTCGGCGGCAAGTCATCGCCGATCGGATTCATTTTCCTGCCGTTTGAAAATCTGCTTTTTGTGCTGATCGGATGGCTCATCGGACGCCACTTCGACCGCGAGATGAGCCTCGAGTAACCCGCTCTATGCCGCCGCTTCGGTCTGAATTTTCGCCCGGCTGCGGAACATAAAGATCACGATCAGCAGAATCACGGCCGCCCCCGCCGCCGAACTCAGCCAGAACGGCTGCCAGTTGCGGACCGCGTTATCTCCGCTCCCTGTCGTAAAGTAATCGAGCGCGCCACCCGAAAGAATCGAGCCCGCGTACATCCCAATCCCATACGTGAGCAGCGTAATGAACCCCTGCGCCGCGCTGCGCAGATGCGGCGGCGCCTGCTGGTCCGTGTAAAGCTGCCCCGTCATAAAGAAGAAGTCGTAGCAGATACCGTGCAGAAGAATGGCGAGATAGAACATCCAGACCCCCGGCCCGGCGTTCCCGTACGCCAGCAGCGTGTACCGTACAGCCCACGCGCCCAGGCCCATCACCAGAATTCCTTTCACGCTGAGCCGCCGCAGGACGAATGGCATGACCAGCATCATGATCACTTCCGACGCCTGCCCCAACGTCATCTTGCCCGCGGCGTCCTGCACGTGCACGTCATTCAGATAGTTGTTCGTGAAGGAGAAATAAAAAGTCAGCGGGATGCAGGCCAGCACGGACGCTATCGCAAATGTCAGGAACGATTTGTCTTTCAGCATCACCAGCGCATCCAGACCCAGGACCTTTTTCGCGCTGAGCGGTTCGCCCTTCGCCGGCGGCGGCGTATGCGGAAGAACCAGGCTGAACAAGCCCATTACCACTGAAACGCCCGCGCCCAGCAGGAACTGACCAGTGGTCTTTTCGACCGCCATCCAGCCAATCACCAGGCCGATCGCAATCCATCCCAGGGTTCCGAAAACGCGGATCAGCGGGAAATCCTGCCCCGCATTTTTCACGTGCTGCAGCAGCAGGGAATTCGTGAGCGCGATGGTCGGGAAATAGCAGAGGCAGTAGACGAGCATCAGCCCGTAAACCGCGGGGAACGTGGTGGCTCTGGTCACCAGATACAGCAGGATCGCCCCCAGGAAATGCAGCGCCGCCAGCACTCGCTCAGTGGCGAAGAAGCGATCCGCCACCAGGCCGACGAAGAAGGGCGAGATGATCGCCGCGATCGAAGCCGTTCCGAAAACCGCCCCCGCCTGAGTGCCGGTGAAATGCAGCGTATTCGTCAGATACGTGGTGATGGTGACGTACCACGAGCCCCAGATCACGTAGTTCAGGAACATCATGATGCTGAGCCGCAGACGAATCGAAAAGGGCATGAACAGAATTCTACTCTGTCATCTCCCGCAATAAAAAAGGCCCGTGCGCCAGCGGTTCTGTCCGCCTGGCGCGCGGGCCTCTCTGTTTTTGCGTGAATCCTTACTGCGCGGGGGGCGGACCAGCCGGAGCGCCACCACCGGGACCACCGCCGCCCGGACCACGTCCACCACCGGGACCGCGCCCCGGCATCTGCACAGGCGGAGCCGCTTCCGGCTTTTCCTGGCCGCGATGGCAAGTCCAGCACACCACTTTTTTATCGCCGGCGAACGTATTGGCGTTGATGTTGTTCACCATCTCCAGCATCTTGCGGGCGGTGAGCTTTTGCTCCTTCTCGTCGCTCGAGTAATCCTGCGGATTATGGCAGAAGTCGCATCGAACGCCCAAACCGGCCCGAATACCGAACATGGTCTGGAGCACCTCTTCCGGCTTCAGAATTTTCAGGTTCTTGGGCGGGGCCATCCCGCGGCCGCCGGGACCTCCTCCCCCCGGAGGCGGGGCCTGGCCGAAAGCAATGCTGACGCATGCGGCGAGAAAGACCAACAAAGATTTACGCATGGGGAAAAGTGTACCGCATTCGATCCTTGCCGGTGTAAACGGCTGTCAATTGTTGCTCTTGGACGTAACCCATATGCGATGCGGTACGCTGTACCTGTCGTAGCGTCGCGCACTGTGAACTTATGGCGAGCCGGGAAAAGGTCGCGGGGTATTTCTGGGTCAAGGTTTCGATCGCGCTCGGTCTGATATTGGGACTGCTGCTGCTGGTTCAAACCGTGGGCACCTATCGCTACGTCTCACGCAGCCTGGTCCGCCAGGAAGCCCAGAACGAAGCGGATCGCAAAGTCGCGGCCATCAACCGTCTCCTGCGGAACGCAACCCGCACCCCCGACGTTTACGATTCGGCAATCGACGAACTCATCCGGGACGCGCCGCAAAAGGTGGCCTGGATTCGTGTTCTCAACTCGGATGGAACCCCCGTCGCCTCCGGCGGAAACCTCGCCAGCGCCCCGAAGTGGACTCAGCAATCGCTCCGCGATGAGATGGGCCAGCGCGGGCAGCAGCGCTATGACGTGCGGCAAACGGCGGCTGGTGAAGTATTGCTCAGCGTAAGCCCGATGGGCCGGGGCGGGTTTGGACGCGGCGCATTTGGACGTGGCGGGGGACCGCCTCCCGGCCAGCCTGATCGCTCTTTCGCCCCGCGGCCCGAGGGCGCGTCCGGCGGATTCCAGCCCCGCGGCGCCGGCCGGGGTCCGGGCGGCCAATTGGTCGAAACCGCGATTTACCTCAATGGCATTTCCGTCAACTTTGCCATGCTGCTGATCCCTCTTGGCGTCGGTTCCACCGCTGCTATTGCGCTGCTGGCCGCGGTCATACTGATTGGTCTCCGCTTTCCCAGCTACATCAGCGGCAAACAATACGAGGAAGAACTCGCCCTGGCGCGGCGCGTCCAGCGCGATCTGTTCCCCCGCGACGGCGTATCTGCCAGCAACCTGGAATTCGCCGCTCGATTCATCCCGTCGCGGCAGGTGGGCGGCGACCTCTACGATATCTTCGAAACCGACGATCGCGGCGTCGCGATTTTGCTCGGCGATGTTTCCGGCAAGGGCCTTTCCGCCGCCTTGCTGATGGGCGTGGTGCAGGGCGCGGTGCGCACATCGAGCGACACCGGCCTCGCCACCCACCATGAATACGCCGCCGAACGCCTCAATCACCTGCTCTGCATGAAGACCGCGCGGGAGCGCTTCGTCAGCCTTTTCTGGTGCTATCTGAATCCCGAAGGCAACCGCCTCAGCTACATCAATGCCGGGCATCTGCCTGCGGTGCTCGTCCGCCAACGATTCGGCCGCGCCGATATCTGGCGCCTCGAACAGGGCGGCGGACCCGTGCTGGGCGTGCTTCCCGGCGCGCGCTACCGCCAGGCAGAAGTCGATATTGAACCCGGCGATCTCCTGGTCATCTTTTCGGACGGCGTTTCCGAAGCCGCGAACGCCGAAGGCGCCGAGTTCGGTGAAGACGGAATCGTCGAGTCCGTGAAGCGCGTCTGGCAGAATTCCGCCGCTGGCGTGTGCGATGGCATCCTCGCCGATGTCCGCAAGTTTCTGGGCGACCAGCCGCCGCACGACGATCAGACGCTGCTCGTGGTTCGCCTGCAGCAGGTAGCGAAACCGGAAGGTGAGATCCCCGCTCCAGCCACCCAAGCCTCATTGGCCCGCTGAGTGTGGTAGTCCTGAGACTTGGCCGCCGAATCCCGCCCCGCCCTGATCTACGACGGCGATTGCTCATTCTGCATCGAATGGGTGGAGTTTTGGCGCGCCCTCACCGGCGAGCGCGTGGACTACATTCCCTCGCGGGACGCCATCGCGAGCGGCCGGTTTCCTGAACTGAAATCGGAAGATTGCCGCAAGGCGGTCCAGTTCGTTACGCCGCAGGGCCGTTGGAGCGGCGCGGAAGCAGTGGCCCATCTGCTCGATGACATTCCGGGATACCGTTGGTTTCCCTGGTGCATGCGATTTCTTCCTGGGTTCGCCGCACTCGCTTCGTTCGTTTACAACTGGATCGCCGGTCATCGCGGTTTCGCGCTCCGCGTGACCAGAGCGCTCTGGGGCGTGCCGGTCCGGCCTTCCACCTGGGATACGGCCTCCGATCTTTTCTCGCGCATCCTCGCGCTGGTCTATGCGATCGCGTTCGCCTCGTTCGGATTGCAGGCGCGCGGCTTAGTGGGCGCGGAAGGAATTCTGCCCGCGCGCGAATTCTTCGATGCCGTCTATCGCCAGCTCGGCGCTGTGGGGATGTGGCGCCTGCCCACGATTTTCTGGTGGGGCAGCTCCGATATCACGATTCTCTCCATCACGTGGACCGGCGTCGTGCTCTCTCTGATGTCGCTCGTGACGAAGCGGCATAGCCGGTGGCAACGAGTCATCTTCATCGTCCTGTGGGTTTACTATCTCTCGATCGTGAACGCCGGGCAGGTCTTCATGGCTTTCCAGTGGGATTGGCTGCTGGTGGAAGCCGGCTTCATCGCCATATTCCTGCGCCCGTCACGCGTCCGCACCTGGCTGTTTCGCTGGCTGCTCTTCCGGCTGATGTTCGAATCCGGCCTGGTCAAGCTGCTCAGCGGCGATCCTTCCTGGCACAACCTGACGGCGCTGCAGTTCCACTACGAGACCCAGCCACTGCCGACTCCGCTCGCCTGGTATGCGCATCTGGCGCCAGCCTGGTTCCAGCAGTTTTCGGTCGTCGTGGTTTTCGCGATTGAACTGGCGATTCCGTTTCTGATTTTCGGACCCCGGCGGTTACGCCAAATTGCGGGCACAGCGATTATCGGTCTCCAGACGCTCATTCTGCTCACCGGGAACTACACCTTCTTCAATCTGCTGACCATCGCCCTTTGCCTGTTCCTCTTCGATGACGCCTGCTTCGCGCGTTGGAAGGTCGCAAGCAAACCGATTGTGCTGCGGCCGCCTCTCCGCGCCGTCACGGCCGTGGTTTGGACGCTCGTAGCGTTTCTTTCCGGGGTCGAACTCTGGTCGCTTGCCGGGAAAGTGCCCGAGCCGCTCGTCGCTGCGCAACGCCAGGTTTCGCAGTTCGGGCTGGTGAATCACTACGGACTGTTCGCCGTGATGACCACGAAGCGCATGGAGATCCAGATTGAGGGCTCGCTCGACGGGCAGACCTGGCAGCCCTGGTTGTTTCGCTACAAGCCGGGCCCATTGAACCGCAGGCCGCCATGGGTGGAGCCCTATCAGCCCCGGCTCGATTGGCAGATGTGGTTCGCCGCGCTGAGCGGCGCGCGCGATAACCCCTGGTTCATTCGCACGATGGTCGGTTTATTGCGGGACTCGAAGCCAGTGAAGTCGCTGTTCGAACAGACGCCGTTCGGCGGCGCCCAGCCGAAATTCATGCGCGCGACCATTTACGAATACCATTTCACTACCTGGGATGAACGGCAAAAAACGGGCAATTATTGGAAGCGCGAACTCAAGGGCCTGTACTTCCCGGTAATCAGTCTTCGAGGAGAAAAATAATATGCCTGTTTCGCCTCTCGCGGGTAAGCCCGCGCCGCCCAGCCTGCTGATCGATGTCGACCGATTGATCGGCGATTACTATTCGAAGAAGCCGGACCCCGGCAACGCCGCGCAACAGGTCAGCTTCGGGACCAGCGGACATCGCGGCACGCCCACCAACGCAACGTTCACCGAGCAGCATATTCTCGCCATCGCCCAGGCGATCTGCGAATACCGGAAAGCGCAGGGCACGGACGGGCCGGTCTTCATGGGCATGGATACCCACGCGGTCTCCGCGCCCGCCCAGAAGACCGCGCTCGAAGTCCTCGCCGCGAATGGCGTGGACGTGATCATTCAGCCGGGCGGCGGCTTTACGCCCACGCCCGCGGTTTCCCGGGCGATTCTTGCATATAATCGCGGCCGCAAATCCGGTATCGCCGACGGCATCGTGATCACGCCTTCGCATAATCCGCCGAACGATGGCGGATTCAAATACAATCCGCCGAATGGCGGGCCGGCCGGCCCCGAAGTCACCGGCGTGATTCAGAAGCGGGCGAATGAGCTGCTGTCCGGAGGGAATCGCGATGTGCGCCGCGTGGCGTCCCCAGCCGCGCAGGAGCAGGATTACATTGCGGGCTATGCGGAAGACCTGGCGAACGTCATCGACATGGAGGCGATCCGCGCGTCCGGTATTGCCATTGGCGTCGATCCTCTGGGCGGCGCGTCCCTCGCCTATTGGGAGCCGATAGCGCAGCGCTATGGGCTGCGGCTCGAAGTGGTCAACAAGAAAGTGGATCCGCAATTCGGCTTCATGACCGTCGATCACGATGGCAAAATCCGGATGGATTGCTCGAGCCCATACGCAATGGCGAGCCTGGTGAAGCTGAAGGATCAGTTCAAGGTCGCCTGGGGTTGCGATCCCGATTCCGACCGCC
>CAZWTH010000087.1:0-13788 GCA_964636715.1 uncultured Solibacteraceae bacterium
TTACACGATTTCCCGATCGTCCCTCACCACCGGCCGCGACGCCCCATCTTTGCGATTCAGATCGTCGGCCAGAATCACCGCCTCCGCCAGATCCCGCATCGAGCGCCGCAGCCGCCGGCTTTCATTCCGCAGCCGCAGATAGGCCTCTTCCTCCGTCAGCCCGTGGCGGAACTGCAGAATACCCTTCGCCCGCTCAATCACCTTCCTCGCTTCGAGCGTGCGCTTCATATCGAGCGTTTCCGACATCAGCCGCGCATTCTGAATCGCAATCGCCGCCTGCCCCGCCACGACCGTCAGAAACCCGATTTCGTCATCGGTAAACACGCGCGATTCCTGCGTGTAGATCACAATTGCCCCAATGGCCTTCCCCGCGGAGAGCAGCGGAGCGGCCAGCTCTGAAACCAGCCCGGATTTCCGCGTCAGCTCCGGATAGCGGTATTGCCTGTCCAGACCGATATCGCGAATCGTCACGGGGGTGCGATCGCGCATCGCGGCCTCAATCAGCGAATCCTCCACGCGAATCGGCAGGCGGTTCATATAATCCGGCGACGAACACTGCGACGCGCTCACGGTCAACTCTTTCTTCTCCTCATCCAGCAGAAGAATCGCGCACACCGCCGAATCGAGCGTCTCCGCCACCATTCCGGAAATCGCCTGCAGAATCCGCTCCAGATAGCTCTCAGCCGAAATCGTCTGCGCCACCGCCGCCAGCGTCTCCATGCGCTTCACCGCGCTCAGCGACCGGTCCGCCAGTTTCTGGCGTCCGATCAGGCCGCCCATCTGCTCGCCAATAAACGTCAGAAGCGCCACTTCATCGGAAGAATGCGGATGCGCCTCGCGATGCTGCACGTTGATGACGCCGATCAGTTCCCCGCCGCTCACGAGCGGCACCGAAAGAAACGCCTCGTAAGTATCCTCGGGCAGCGAGCTGAAGCCCTTGAAACGCGCATCCGCCGAGGCGTTCCGCCCCAGCGCCACCACCGAATTATGCGCCGCCACCCAGCCCGTGATTCCCTCGCCAATCTTCAGGCGCACGTTGCCGATTTCGGCGTCGTGCGGCAATTGCGATGCGCGCAGCACCACTTCGTTCGTCGCCGCATCGATCAGATAGACCAGACACGCGTCCGAATTCGTCACATTCATCGCCAGGATGACCAGTTCTTTCAGGATTGCTTCCAGATCCTGCGCAGAACTCACGATACTGCTGATCCGGTGCAGAAGATCGACCTGACTGGGGCCTGGTTCCGTCATTGTGGATGCCATAAGCGAGGGCCTGATGAGGACCTGAACCCCCAGTCTACGGGCCACCGGCGCCAGTGGTCCAATTCAAATTTTGAATGGAGAGAATGCGTTACTGAAGCTCGAAATCCGTTGTTCGCACCGCCGTCATGGAGTCCGGCTGCATGCCGGCTTTCACTTCAAGACGATATGCGCCTGGAGGCAATTTTTCCAGCGCGAGCCGCGTTGCGAAGGGAATCAGCGGATTTCCGGGGCGAATATAGCTGGAAATGGACGCCACGCCCGAATCCCCGCGAATTTCGCCGGTTTTTGCGTCCAGAATCCGGTATTGAAGCAGAACGCCTTCCGCAGCCCCAGGATCGTAAATCTCGGCATAGAGATAGAGCGGCGCGTTGCGCGGGAATTTTGCGGTCGAGGACGGTACAAAGACGCGTCCGGCCGCCGTTAGCGGCCCTTTTCCTTCCAGAAATATCCGGCTGCCGGACCCATCCGCGTCCGCCGGGCGCGTCTCCGTGCTCAGCGCGAGCGATGAAATCGCGAAGGCGGATCCATTCCACGGCGCCACGGCGAGCGGCGCTTCCAGCTTTGCCACCGCGTTCGGACCCGTCCCCAGAGACAGCTGGAATTTGTAATCGCCCGGCGCGATGTTGAACGTGTGTTCGTAATGATACGGCTTCTTCAGGAGATCGTCAGCCTGCTGCTGATCTGTTGCGTCCAGATCGACCGTATCTGCAAAACGCGCCGCCGTGGCGCCGTCAGCTTTCACCGCCGATCCCACCAGATCGATCTGACCATGCAGACCGGTCTTGTCTTTCGCGAATTTCATCCCCACCGGAACTACATCCACCGCCAGGTGAACGCTCGCGCGATTCGCGCCCGTGTAGAACCAGGGGAGCGCCATCGTGGCGGTCAGGTTGCCGGCGCCGGCTTTCGCTTCAAGCGCTTGCCCCGCAATTTTCCCCGCCACCACATCGACTTCTTTTTCGGTGCAGTATTCGTGGCGCGCGCGCAGTTCCGCGCCCCGAACGCTCGTGCGGACGCGCAGCGCGTGGCACGATCCATCCTTCGACTGCGGAGGAACATAGGCCAGACGCCAGGCATCATCCTGGTCGCGCGCGATCGACGCGAGTTGTTCCGGCAGTTCCGAGGAAAAAAGGAAAGTGCGGCCGCCGGTCGAATCCGCCAGATATTGCGCGAGCGCGGCCGGCGAAATCAATTGCGCCGCGGACTGCCGGAGGGCGGTGGCGGCCGCTGCCCGGCTCAACTCGCTTGCCATGACGGGATTCACGTCCCCGGTTGGCGCCACGACGTCGATCGCCGTATTCGACCGGTTGCAGGCCTTCGCCGTCGCTTCGAATTCGTTGAGCGAGGATATCATCGCGCCGGTGAACAGGATGATCGACGTCCGCCCCGCGCCGCCCTGCAATGACTCGCAGACTGCCAGGAGCGACGGCGCCAAACGAACGGAAGCCGGCTCCGGCCCCCCGCTGAGAACACCGATCATCATGGCGGCCGGGACCGGCTTCAGATTCAGCGGCGCCGCCGCTGCCTTCTTCAGCGGCTCTTTGGCATTCGTGAAATTCTGCAAAACGACCGGGCCGGACGCCCCGAGCGAAGCGATCGCCATATAACGGTCCGGACTCGCCATGGCTTCCACGAAGGCCGCCGCGTCCTCTTCGCTCTTCGACTGCAACTCGACGGGCAACATACTGAAATCCAGATAAATCACGAAGTGCTTCGGCCCGGCGTCTTTGTCCGCGGCGGCCCGGGTTACGCTGGTGATCTTCTGCTGCTTGCCGTCTTCCGATATCGAAAAGTCTTTCGCTGTGAGGTTGGAAATATCCCCTTTGCCGGTGACGGTCACGTCCACCAGCACTTCGCGCGTTTCCACGCGAATCACACCCTGGGCGTACAGCGCGGAAACGGTTAGTCCCAGAAGAATGCAGAGTTTTTTCATGGGCGGACCTCGAAATCGATGGAACGGCTCAGTGTCTCTGACGCTCCGGCGTGACCGGCGGAAATCTCCAGCCTGTAGGAACCCGGCGTCAATTTCTCGAAAGGTATGACCGTCGCGACCGGGATCACCGGATTGCCGGGCCGCACGAATGTGGCGATGCCGCCTTCTCCATCGGCTCTGACGGCGCCTGTCGCGGCATCGAGTACGCGATAGCGCATGGTGAGACCAGCCGGATTGGCGGCGTCCTCGAATTCGGTGTACAAATAGACGCGCTCCGACTTCTGAAAACTCGCGTGCGCGACGGGGGTGAATTCGTGGGCCGCCGCGACCAGCGCGCCCATGCGCGGCGGACCTGAAACCGCTGTCGCGCCGACGCTGAGCGCAATTTGCCCCATTCCGAACGCGCCCGCGCTCCATGGCGCGATCGTCAACGGAATTTCCTTCACGCCCAGCACCGATGTTCCCGATCCCATGGTGATGCGCAGCATATATGTACCGGCCGCGAGCGTGAACGCATGCTCGTAGCGGCCGCCACTGCCGGGCGCGATCGTGTCCGCGAAGCGTGATGCCTCGGCGCCATTCCGCAACGCGATTCCCACGATCTCCGTCTGCCGTTTCAGCGCGTCAGGATTTTCCATCTGCAGCGCCAGATGCACGCTCGCGCGGTTCGGGCCGGCGTAGAAGTACGGAACCTGGACAAACGCTTTCAGCGGCGGGGCGGCCGCAACCTTCGCGGCGCTCGATTCCAGGCCCGCGCCCTCAATCTTCGACGTGATCAGGTCCGCATTCTTCTCTTCCCCGCCCGCGTAATAACCCTGCCGCGCGTAGACCTCCACATGCGGCCGGTTCACCTTGACCTTCAAGGTGTGAAATTTCTTATCGCGCTCACTGTCTGGGAGCGCAAAGCGCAGCGTGTAAATCACTCGCGACGCCGCAATCCCCTGCTCCAGCGCGCCATCCGTATCGTTGCGATTGAAATACGCTTTCCCGCCGGTTTTCTCCGCGATTTGAATCATCGTGGAAATCGCGCCCGTCGCCGGCTGGCCGTAGGAAATCAGACCACGTGTGTCAATCGTATTCACCGCCGCATTCGCTTCGTTGAGTTCGTGAAGCGTCTTGTCCCATGCGGGCTGAAAAGTGCCGTTGACCAGCCATCGTGGAAATGCTTCCGTGATCCAGAAGATGCTCTTGCGCCCTGGTACCGGCGCAAGCTGCTCGGCGAGTTTCTGCAGCGAAAGCCGCGCCTCCTCCGCATTGCGATGCCAGCCGTCGAAGAGTTCCGGGCAAGTGGCCTCTTCCATCGGAGCGTCCGATGGAGGGACATTCTGATCGCCTCCCGTCGTCTCCGCCGGACTGAGTCCAAATGCCGCGGAGCATTGCAGGTCTCGCCCTCCCTCTCTGGAAGTCGGCGGATCCAGATTCCCGCCGCGTTTCTTCAAATTCGGCCGCATTCCACCAGCCCGATGATTCGCCAGCGCGCGCCGCAGCGCATCGCGGTCGGTCGTGTAGTCCGCGAAGAGGACCAAACCCTGATGGCGCACGATCGCATAGAGCGCGATTCGTTCATCCGCCGGGATCTTCGCCATCACATCTAAAACGTTCTTCCGCGCCTGATACGCATCCTCGAAATAGCTGTTGACTTCGTCAACAATGATGGCAGTCGAGTGCCCCACCGCGGCGGCCTCACCGCCGGCGCCAGCCTCAGGCGCGGGATGCAGCGGCGTGGGGCTGCCGGTAATCGGCGCGAACTTGCTCCCAATCCCGAAGGATGTAATGGGCCGCGGCTTGCCCTCATCCGTAATCGAAAAATCGTCTTTCGTGAGTCCCTGAACCGGCGCGCCCTTTGCGTCCGTCACGGTCACATCCACCACGACCTCGCGCGTATCCACGTGGATCACCTGCGCCGGCGCCCAGAGAACCGCCATCGCCGCGAGGATACAAAACGAGATGACCTTCACCATGGAATATCGACGCCCGTGCTCTGCTCCGCCATCGACGCGCCGTCCGAATCACGCACCACCAGACGCACCAGATACTTCCCCGGCTTCAGCGTGAAATCGGTCGAGTTTTCGATCCCCGATCTCATCCACGCGCTCAGCGTCTCATCTTTCAGGCGAAGCTCGATGGTCTTCTGGAAGCCCTGCACGAAATTGCCGTTCGAATCGAAGACCCCGATCACCATGGTCAGATCGTCGAGATTGCGTCCGTCCTCTTTTTTCAGCGCCAGTTTCGCCGCATCCACCCGCACATTCGCCGTCAGCGTGGCGTCATCGCCATCCTTGAAGAATTCCGCCTGCAGCCGCACCGGCAGCGTCTTCAGCTCCTCGTTGGAGAAGAACGCCTCCCGAATCTGCTGCCGGATCTGCTCCGCCGGATCCTCCGGCTTCACATTGGGAAAGTAAGCGGCGCGAGCCCGCACGGTAAATCCATGGGGATTCGCCAGCGTCACCTTCAGACGGTGCTCGCCTTTGTCATCCTTCTTCAGTTCCGGCGAAAATGCGAGCAGGTAGACGAATTCCGGCGGCGACCCGACGCGCGCAAAGCCCTCATCGTAGTTGTTCGTTCCGTGATAGAACACGCCGCCCGTCCCGTCCACCAGATTCTGCATCGCATCCGTCTGAACGATTGCTTCCTGGCGCAGATACTGCGTCTTCACGGGATTCGGCGCGGCTCTGTTTTCGGCGTTATAGATTCCATCTGTATACAAACCGCGCGCGTCCAGCCCGCCGATCACCACGTTCGAAGCCGCCGCGTTATCGATGAGCTTCGCCGCTTCGAAGTGTCTGTCATCCATAACGAGAAAACCCGGCGAAATCAGGACAATGTGGCGCTGACCGGGCAGCGCCGCCATCCGGCTGATGAGCGTGCGTACGCTATCCAGCGAAATTTCCGTCGCGCCGTCGCCCACCATCACCGCGGTGCGCGCCGCCAGGTCCACCATCTGTTCCGCCATCTCCGGCGTCTTGTAGTCGCATTTCGCGAACGCTTCCGCTACCATGACACCCTTCGCCGTCCGGTCGTGCTTGTTGTTGATCAGGTCGCCCATGTAGTAGCTGGTCTCGGGACAGACGGTTGCCGACGCCACCTTTTCCGCCGATGCCCGCCCCGTGGTAATCGCCATCATCGCCGCGTGGATCCGGTCGAGGTCGGCCGTGAATCCCAGCATCTGGTTTCCCGACGTGGTGAATATCCCGACGCGCTGACGAGTCAGATTCAGCGAATCGATCTGCCGTTTCGCGGCCTCGCGGGTATGCACCAGATCGGCCAGGCTCATATGAATGTCATCGAAGAGATAGGCAACAAATCGGGCCGGCAAAGGCGCCACCTGAATCGCGCTCGCGGGCGCATCCACCTGCGCCGGGTTCGCCGCCGAAGCCTTGCTCGCACTCGCAGTTGTCTCGAACTTTTCAACGCTGAATCTGGAAACGATCTGCGGCTTACCGTTGTCGGACAGACGGAAGTCTTCCACCTTCAGCGTGCCGACACTATGGCCGTCGCCGTCGCGAACTACAACCGGTACCTGCACCAGATTGGTCGAAGACCGGAAAATGGCCGTCGCTGGAGTGGCGCTCACTTCCGGCGCATTCTGCGCCGCGGCGGACATCGCGGTCAGGATCGCGATCCATGTCAAACCACGCAATCTCACCACGGAATATCCACTCCCGTGCTCTGTTCCGCCATCGACGCTCCTTCCGAATCCCGCACCACCAGACGCACCAGATATTTCCCCGGTTTCAACGTGAAATCCGTCGAATTCCCGATTCCCGATTTCATCCACTCGCTCAGCGTCTCGTCTTTCAGCCGCAGCTCGATTGTCTTCTGAAAGCCCTGGACGAAATTGCCGTTCGAATCGAAAACCCCGATCACCATGGTCAGATCGTCCCGGTTCCGGCCGTCATCCTTCTTAAACGGTAGCTTCGTCGCATCCACGCGCACGTTTGCCGTGAGCGTAGCGTCGTCGCCGTCCTTAAAAAACTCCGCTTGCAGCCGCGCCGGCAGAGTCTTCACATCCTCGTTCGAGAAGAACGCATCCTGAATCTGCTGCCGGATCTGTTCCGCCGGATCTTCCGGCTTCAGGTTCGCGAAATAAGCGGAGCGCGCCTGCACGGTGAACCCATGCGGGTTCGTCAGCGTCACCTTCAAATAGTGCGCGCCTTTGTCGTCTTTCCTGAATTCAGGCGGCGAAAACGCCAGCATGTAGACGTACTCAGGCGGCGATGCTACGCGCCGGAAACCATCGTCGTAGTCATTGCTCCCGCGATAGAAAGTGCCGCCCGTACCCTCCACCAGATCCTGCATCGCGTCCGTCTGAACCAACTGTTCCTGATGTGTATACCGCGTCTTCACCGGATTCGGCGGCCCGCTGTTCTCGGCGCTCATCAGCCCGTCCGTATACACGCCCCGGGCATCGAGCCCGCTGATCACCACGTTCGAAGCCGCCGCGTTGTCGATCAGCTTCGCCGCTTCCGGATGCCTGTCGTTCAGAACCAGATAGCCGGGCGAGATCAGAACGATATTGCGCTTGCCCGGCATGGCCGCCATACGGCTGATGAGGGTACGCACGCTATTCAGTGAATTCTCCGTTTCGTTGTCGCCGGTGATCACCGCGGCGCGCGCCGCCGCATCCACCATCTGTTCCGCCATCTCCACCGAGCGGTACTGGCACTTTCCCATCGCTTCCGCTATCAGAAGCTGCTTCGCGGTTCTGTCATGCTGATTGAAAATCAGGTCCCCCATATAAAAGGTAGTTTGCGGACAGATACCCAGCGACATCGGCTCCTGCCCCGATCCATGGCCGGGCGTGATCGCCATCAACGTCTGGTGAATTTTGTCGAGATCCGCCGTGAAGCCAAGCATTTGTTTTCCGGAAGTCGTAAAGACGCCGATTCGCTGACGGCTTTGGCTCAGGTTCAGCGCATCGATCTGTCGCTTCGCGGCCTCGCGGGTATGCACCAGATCGCCCAGGCCCATGTGAATGTCATCGAAGAGATAGGCCACAAACCGGTCCGGCAGCGCCGTAACCTGAATCGCGCTCGCAGGCGCGCCCAGCGCGGCCGCGTTCGCCGGGACTTTACTCACCCCCGCGGTCGCCTCGAACTTTTCGACGTTGAATTTGGAAATGATCTGCGGTTTGCCGCCGTCCGACAGATGGAAGTCTTCCACCTTGAGCGTTCCAACCGTGCCGCCGGCTCTGTCTCGAACAACAACCGGCACCTGCACCAGATTGGTGGAGGACCGGAAGATGGCCGTCGCGGGCGTCGCGCTGACTTCGGGGGCATTTTGCGCCCAGGTCGCCACGGCCAGGATCGGGATCAGTAAAAGAAACCGCACGGGGTCCACTATATACGATGGTTCTTCGTAGGTCAACCAGCCGGTGGGCAGCTTGGAAATCTGCAGCCGGCTGCCATCCGGCCCCACCGTGCTTCAGCGATAGGTCTTGTCGTCCAGATGCGAGAAATCGGCGCCGTCCTTCATCACGCCGATTGTCATCACCGCGAAGGTGAACACCTCCGTACCTGGTTCCAGATGTCCGCCGATGACGTGATCCGGTTGCGCCAGCGTCACATGGCAGTGGATCTTCCCGTTGACGATATACCCGTTCACCGAAATCATGTCCGCGGGCGACGTCGGGTCCTTCTCGAACATATTCTTCGACGGCATATCGCGATTGCTGACCTGATGGAGCTGATATCCGCGTACCGATCCCGCGCCCGCCAGAATCACGGCATTTTTGATCTTCTGTTCCGCGACCATCTTTTCCAGACCAGCCAGCAGATCCGTCCCGAACTTGAACCGCAGCGTCACAATCCGGTCGAACTGCCCGGTGATCGCGTACACGTCGGGAACGGCGTCGCTGTTGGCTTTGGTATCGTCGGTGGGATTCGCCGAATGATTGGTCTGTTCGCGGCGGGTTTCCTGAGCGCCCGCGAGCGTAACGGCAAGAAGCAGTAGAAGGGCTGTGCGCATAGGGATATTATGCGCAGAAAGTTTTAGTTTTCCGAAGGTTTCTCCGCGCGGTCAATCACCAGCACCTCCACCGGCCCTTTCGCCGCCTCGAGTTTCAGCCCGAGTTGCTCCTGGAGCGCCGTGAAGATCGATGGACCCGTCGTATCGCCCATATCCGCCGAGTAGACGAGTTTGAAATTATAGTGCGCTGTCAACCCGGTCCGATCCACGACAGTCCGTCCCACCTGATTGGAGAGAAAACGGGCCAGCACGTCCATGGGAAGCCGCTTCCCTGTCACTCCGGTTCTCGCGTCGTTCGTACGGCTGGAATTGAGTCCGACGTCGTGGTTCCCATCCTCCGGCGCGGTCTCCATCTTCACTCCGCCCTTCGCGACCGTCAACTCATAAACCGGCATTTCCTTGGTCTCGCGATGGATCTTCAGTTGAAACCGGTCAGCCAGCATCGCCTGAACTTTCGCCATCAGGCGCTCCTGAACCTGCTGCCGCTGCGCGTCATTCATCGCGGAGAGTTCGGCGCCGTTTGGACTCTTCGCTTCATCTTTGGTGACGATGGCGTATTTGTCATCGTTCATCCATCCCGTTCCCCCGACAATCTGGAAGCCCCGCACATCGTAAGCCTGCACGATCAGGCTCATCAGATTCACGCCGCTCGCCTCGAACGAACCGCTCGGCCCGATCCCGATATGCATGTTCATCGCCAGCGGATCGCTCGGCTTGATGGAAACCGCATCGAACCCCGCCTGTCCATACGCCAAACCCACGCTCAGAATAAGTCCTGCCAGTAAACGTTTCATGATGTTGATTAATTAGCCGACGGTTTTTCCGCGCTGTCGATCACAACTACATCGACCGGCCCTTTTCCCGATTCCAGCTTCAACCCAAGCTGTTCCTGCAGCGCCGTGAAAATCGACGGCCCCGTGATATCCCCCATCTCCGGCGCGTAAGTCAGCGTGAAGTCGTACTTCCCCGTGAGTCCCGTTCGATCGATAATGGTCCGTTCCACTGTCCCCTGAAGAAACCACGCCAGCGAGGCCACCGGCAGCTTTTCGCCGATGACCTCTGATTTCCCCTCGCTGTTGCGGCGGGCCGTAAGGTTACCGCCGGGGCTCCCGTTATCCGGAGGCGTCCGCAATTTCGATCCGTCCTTCGCCACCGTCAGCACATACACCGGCATCTCTTTCGTTTCCCGGTGAACCTTCAGCTGAAAGCGCTCCGCCAGCAGCGCGCGCATTTTCGCGAGAAAACGATCGTGATACGCATTCCGCTGCTCTTCGGTCATTTTGGCTAGCTCGGCTTCGGACGGTCCAGGCGTTTCATCCTTTGTGTGGATTTCATATCGGTCGGTGTCCATCCAGCCCGAAAGACCAACCAGTTGAAAGGGGCGTACATCGTATGCCTGCGTGATCAATCCCTTGAGCGTGATCCCGACCGCCTCAAACGAACCACTGGCGGAGACCCCGATATGTACATTGTGGGAAAGCGGGTCGCTCGGCTTGATCGACACTACATCGAAACGCGCCTGTCCAGCCGCCAGCCCCGCCGCCAGAATGAATCCCGCAAACGCACGCTTCACGAATTCAATTCTCCGACGGTTTCTGTGCGCTGTCCACCACCACTACTTCCACCGGCGCTTTGCTCGAATCGAGTTTCAGGCCAAGCTGATCCTGCAAAGCCGTGAACAGAGAAGGGCCAGTCGTATCCCCCATGTCCGGCGCCCAGGTCAGCTTGAAATCGTATTTGCCGGTCAGGCCCGATTGATCGGTGATCGACCGGCCGATCTGCCCCGAAAGAAACCTCGCGAGACCGGCTGCCGTCAGCTTCCGGCCGATGACCTCGCGCTTCCCCTCGTCTGTCCTGCGAGACGACAAGCCACTGCCCGGCTTGCCGTCATCGGGCTGGGTCTGAAGTTTCGATCCGCCTTTCGCAACGGTCAGAATGTAGACCGGCATCTCTCTGGGTTCCCGATGAATCTTCAGCTGAAAACGGTCAGCCAGCAGCGCCTTCAGTTTGGCCGAAAACTCATCGCGAAAGGCGTTCTGCTGTTCCGCGGTCATTTTTGCGAGCTCCTCTTCAGACGGCCCAGGCTTCTCGTCTTTGGTATGGATTTCGTACCGGTCGGTGTCCATCCACCCCGAAGCGCCCACCAGTTGAAAAGGCCGGATGTTGTACGCCTGCTCGATCATGTCGCTGAGCCGGACGCCGATCGCTTCAAACGAGCCGCCGGGCGAGATCCCGATATGCTGGCTTTCCGACAACGGATCGCTGGGCTTGATCGAAACCACGTCGAACCCGCCGGTCTGCGCCAGATCCGGCATCGCCATCAGCGCGAGCGCAAGCAAATACTTCATGACTGCTCATTACGAGCGCGCCCCCGCCCTGGTTCACACGAGTTTTTGTTTTTCGTCGTTGCGGCGCATGGCTTTGCCAAATATTGCGCCGGCCGCCCCGAAGAGAATCGTCAGCATCGGACTGATCCAGAGCATATTCAACGCTCCGCCCAGCGCATCCCGATAAAGAAACCGCGAGAGCTCGGCTTGCGAGGGCAGATGCCCCACGTGACGGACGAAATCCCGTACATGGGCGGGATCGCGCGTCATGACGTTCAGGAACACGGCGGTGAAGGCCCAGAAACCAACGGAGCAGATCACCCCACTCAGAAGCCCGCTGTGAATCGCCACTCGAAGCGCGGACCGTATGCTGCCGGTTCTCTCCCCCACGGTCATTCCCGTCAGCAGCATCAGAAGGAGAATCACCGATCCAAACACGACGAGAACCGCGCCCACACCGAAGGCTCCTCCGGCCCCGGCCAGTATCCAGAACAGGGCGACGAGTAAGCCGGATTTGGTCCCAGTGTCGAGTTCACCGAAGCGCAATCCTCTTCGCGCGAGTTGCGAAAAGGCGATGCGAACAATAGAGCGCCAAAACCAGAGCGAACCGCGAGCCGCCTCCTCCTCAGCCAGATCGCCAACAACGGCGACGGCGCGATCGGCCGGCATGACACGCGACAAAATCCACTCGGCGGACGACATTTAAACTACATAGTAGTCTAAATCGAACTCCGGATCAACTGTTAACCCAGATCCGCGTGAATCGCCGTCGTCACACAATTCACCAGCTCTTCGACGACGCCCAGCTCCAGCCCTTCCACCATCACGCGCAGCAGCGGTTCGGTCCCGGAGTAGCGCACCAGCACACGGCCCGAACCATCCAGCTTCGCCTCGCACTGACTGATCGCAGTTCTGAGATGCGAAAGCTCCTCGATGGGCCGCCGCTCCTTCACCCGTACATTCACCAGCTTCTGCGGATACGTCACGAGGCCCGCCGCCAGCTCATCGAGCGACTGCCGCGCCAGCGCCGCCGTCTCCAGAACCTGGAGCGCCGTCAGCATGCCATCGCCCGTCGTCGCGAATTCGCGGAAAATCACGTGCCCGGATTGCTCTCCGCCGAGCGCCGCTTCGCGCCGCACCATTTCTTCCAGCACATACTTGTCGCCCACCGGAGTCCGCGCCATCGAAACGCCCAGCGCTTCGAGGCCCTTCTGCAGACCCAGATTCGACATCACGGTCGCAATCACCAGATTGCCCGGCAAACGCCCCGCCGCCTGCAGCCGCTTCGCGGCAATCAGCATGGCGGCGTCCCCATCGACAATCCGTCCGGACGGCGCCACCAGCATCGCGCGATCCGCGTCGCCATCGAACGAAACGCCCGCGTCGGCTTTCTGCTCCAGCACGCGCTCGCGCACATTCTCCGGGTGCAGCGCGCCGCAATGCAGATTGATGTTGCGTCCGTCCGGCTGGCACGCCATCGGCGTCACCTCCGCGCCCGCCGCGCGGAACAACTCTGGGGCCAGGGCCGAGGCCGCGCCGTTTCCGCAATCTATCACAACCTTCATCCCCGCCAAAGGCCGAGCGGAAGACAAAGTCGAAAGCAGAAAATCCAGGTAGGGCTTCGCCTCACGGTTCTGCGTGAGCGGCGCTGCCTTCGGTTCTTCCTCAACCCCTTCCAGAAGGCGGAAGATTGCTTCTTCCACTTCATGCTCTTCCGTATCCGGCAGCTTGAAGCCGGTTCGCGCGAAGACCTTAATGCCGTTATCCTCAAACGGATTGTGCGAGGCCGAAATCATCACGCCGGCTGAATAATCGCCGGTGCGCGTGAGATAGGCCACGCCGGGCGTCGTCAGAACGCCCGCGAATGCGGCGTCCACACCGCCGCGCCGCAGTCCCTCCGCCAGGCTAGCCGCGATAGATGGCCCCGATTCGCGAGTATCCATGCCGATCAGGACCGGATGCCCAGCCGCGTTCCGGCTCTGTAAGTCCTCCGCCAGCGCAACCCCCAGAGCCGTTACCGTGCGCGGATCGAGCGGCGGCTTTCCGGCTGTTCCGCGGATGCCGTCCGTTCCGAATAATTTTTTTCCCATGTATGTCTAGTGGGCCTTTTGCTCGACCCGAACTCTCACTTTAACGCGGGGAGCGCTCGCGGTACGAAGCTCGGGATCCCCAATATAAGTTGCCAGATCCTGCTCCGGGTCCTTCAAAACCCGCGTCAGGTCGAACGGATCGGTCCGCGCCTTTCGCGCGTCCCGGACACGGCTCTCCGGACCCGTGACGACGAGCTCGGACGGATCC
>CAZWTH010000088.1:0-38355 GCA_964636715.1 uncultured Solibacteraceae bacterium
CCAGTCAGTTCCTCGCCGAACGGCAGATAATCATGGTTGCTCACCATTCCGCCCGTCCCCGCATCCGTCACCTGCCGCGTGCTTCCCAGCGCATCCACCGTCAGGAAACAAGTCGTGCACGGAGACGACTGCGTTCCTCCCACTTCCATCGCCAGTTGACCGAATGCATCGTAAACATACGTCGTACCAGCGCTCCCGGTCGTCTTCATCACCCGATGGCCGTCCGCATCGTATACGTAATACGTCGTCAGCCCGTTGAGCGTACTGCTCTGCATATGGCCATCCGCATCATAGCCCATCGTGAGTCCAGAGCCCATCTGCGTCTGATTCCCTGCATCGTCATGAACCACGCCACTGATCGCCAGATGGTTCCCGTCATCAAACTGCGACGCCGAAGTCGCGGTAAACGTCCCCAGCGGGAAGTTTGGCGATGCGCTCACGTACCGGTTGCCCGTCATCGTGTAGCCATACGTCTGCGACCAGTCGTTCGACTGCCCTGTCTCCACCGCCGACGCCAGACGGTTCACGTTGTCATACGTATATGTCTGCGTCCAGCTCTTTGAAGGCCGCGTGATCGTCTGGGTTTGCACATTGTTGTTATTGAAGTACGTGTACCCCAGCCCAAATCCGTTCGCTGAAGAAGTCGACGATACCTGCAGCGAACTGTTGTAGCCCCATGCTTCCGTCCAGGAATGCGAACCCGGATTCATCGTCGCCTGCGACAACGCGCCGTGCGGCGCATAGACCGCTCCCTGAACATAGGTTGTGGGCGTTCCGGCTCCGATCTGTCCCGACACCTCCACCGGCTGATCCAGATTGTTGTACGTGGTGGATACCTTCCGGCCCGACGTCTCATTCGTAAAGCCCGTCAGCCCTCCAGCCAGATCATACTCATAGTCGAAGTCATATGGCCCCGACCCGTTCGTCGCCTGTTCGCTCTTCAGCACCCGCCCCAACTGGTCGTAATCCTTGTACGTTGTCGTCGATGTCACCGCCGGGTCCGCAAGGTCCGATCTCGTTGCCGTCAGCCGTCCGGCCGCATTGTGGATCGTAAAGCCACTCGGCGCCGCGCACGTTCCCGCGGCGGACGCCACCTTGCCGTCGTAGCAGCGGGTGATCGTGGCTGAGTTCGCGCTCCCACTGCCGCTATGGGTTTCGCCGGTCAATCGATTTAAAGCATCGTATGTGTAGCTCGTCACGATGCCGTTGCCATCGGTCCTTGTCAGCGGCAATCCATCATTCGTATACGTGTAGCTGGCCGCCAGCGTAGCGCCGGTTACCGCGGGGTTCATCTCCGGATGTAACGAACGCGTCAGCCGCTGCAGCGAATCGTAGACGAAGGATCGACTCTGCGTGTCTTCCCCAGTCGATGTCTGCACAACCGATGTCAGATTGTCCAGCGCATTGTAGTCATAGCTCGCTATATAGTTGAGGCCGCCTGGATCTTCCACCACGTTCGTCAGCCTCCCCAGTCCGTCATGGTAGAGGTCACGCGAATGCGTCGCCTGATCGGTCACCGTATCCTTCATCCTGAGCGGCGACCCGGACTGCGGTGCGTTATAGGCCGTCACGGCGTGACCGATGGCCCCCGACGTGTCACTGCATGACGCCGGCGCCGCAACCCCCGAATAGTTCCAGACGTCCGTGGGCCGGCCCATCGTATCGAACTTCGTCATTGTCCAGCCTGCCGCCGTATTGGAGACATCGGTGTCGCCTGCATGGTACGGGTTGGAAACGATCGTACACCGGCCCTCGCTCGAAAACCGGTTGAACGTATCGGCCAGGATTCCGGCGGTCGTGCCGCCGGTCGCGCTGCTCAGATTTCCGTCCTCAATCGTTCTGGCGCGCCACACGCGGCCTCTCGAATCGAGTTCGCTCGCGGTGATCAAAGTTTTGTGAACCGTGCCGCTGCTATCCTTGTAGCGATCCTTCTGAACGACGATTCGCCGCTGTTCCAGCGAATAGATCGTCGAAGTCTGCCGCGCCAAAGAGGTCCCCGAGGCTTCCGTAACCGTCTGTGGACGGCCGAGCGCATCGAGATCTGTGTATGTGGTGACGCCATTGGGATCTGTGATGCTCTGCACCAGCCCGGTGTAGGTCTCCGGGACGATGGTGGAGTTCTGCTGCAGCTGCGAGTTCCCATATGCCTTATCGATCCCGGTCAACTGCCCATACGCGTCGTAGACGTAGTGAGTCGTCGAGCGATCCAGGTCCGAACGCCCCGGCTGCGTAATGTCCGTGACATCGCCATAAGAGTTATAGGCGTAGTCCGTAATCACGGCGGAACTCGCGTCCAGTGTGCCCGGGAGAGTCAGAGCCTGCGTGTTGTCCCAACGGCGCTCCTGCGTGATCAGCGCCTTGGCGGCGTTGTAGCCATATTCCGTGCGGGCCTCGACGGTCCCGGAATCGTCTCCGTCCCGGATCTCAGTCGAATAGACCGCGGAACGCCAGATCTGCGATCCCGCGGACGTGTAGTACGGATAAGAAGCCGCGGAATAAATGTAAGAAGTACGCGTCGTCCGCGCCGGGAGAATCGTCCCCGGCAAGGCGCCGGTGAGACTCGCGGGAGTCAGATCGCTGCGCCAGTCGTACTCTCTTATCGCTGTCGTGTTGCCGTTCAGATCGAGATCGATATCTCTGGCCGTCGTCAAACCGCCGAGATAGTTGTACTCCGTCTTGATATAGGGATTGTTGACAGTTGCGCTGGCATGAGAAGAAGGGGCGTTCTGGAGCCAATATTGTCCCGTGATCGAAGCGTCGGGATTGACAATCGTTGTCACCAGTCCGTCGGTCCCATGAAAACTATCCAGGGGGTACGGCGATCCTTTTACGGTATAAACGCTCTGCCCGTTATCCGGATTGGTGACGGTCGTTTGCGTGTGGGTGGCGTTTTCAGACCAGGTTGTGGTCTCGTCGGGCCACGCGTAGGCGTCTATGGCCGACCTCGACACGGTCTTGCTCGTCAGCCGATTTCGCACAAATCCATCCCATCCGAGATACTGCGGGTCGGTATCATTCCCGTACATATATCCGTAGGTAGTTGTGGAACCCCATGGCGTGGTCACGCCCGTGAGTTCCCCAATCCCCTTCGCGGAGCCGTCAAGATCGTAGTGAAATTGAAATTTCAGGCCGCAGTCAGGATTCGAATCGCAGAACTGTGAAGGCAGGACGATGCTGTCCACGCCAGCAGGATCGCCTCCAATCGTGCAAGTGACGGAGCCCTCACTCGCGCACGCATAAGTCCGAGTGTTCGCCATACCGCTCAGGACTCGCCAATTCACGAACGTGTTCAGCTCAGCATTGCCTACGCCCGTCTCCGTAATCTCATCAGCCTGACCGCGTGTTTTGACCAGAGTCAGAGACCGGCCATTTTCGTCTGTAATCGTCGTTGTAGCGACATCCACATGCACCCCATCCGGGTCCAGTACCAACGTGAAGGCGATAAGGGTCCGGTTTCCCGCACGGCTGACAATCCGGTAGCCGCCCCCAAAACCGTCCTGCTCAATTCTCGAACCGTCCGGTAGCCAGGCTGTCCATGGACAACTCATGAAAGCGCCGCTGCAGGAAGCTGAATCGACCTTCACGGTAATATACGTTCCATCATTCGTGTAATAGTACAGAGGCCCGGAAATAGGAGTGGATGAGCCGCCGCACGCAGCAGAGCCGGCGCCGTTCGGCGCATATGGGAAATACCCATCGTTGAACCCATCGTCGTAGCCCGAGAGGCGGAGCAGGTGTGAGCTGCCATCCGGCAGAATCATGGAAAGCCGATACTGATTCTGCAATGGAATGTTGTCCGCCGTGCAGCTCATGCCGGTTGTATCGCGATACTCGGGGATCAGAGTTATCTCGCCAACGTTGTAATGCCAGCTATCGAGGGAACTCACTTCTGTTGTGGGAACCGGACCGAGACTGACGTCATTCTCGACCGTTTTATAAAAGCTGTAAATACTGGAATCGTAATTCAGTTTGAGTTCGAAACCCGGTTCGCCTCCGCGATTCGGTGGCAGATGGGCCAGGGGGATGGAGAGGGAAACAGTACCCGCGGCCGGGTTGATGGTTTCTATGCCGTCAATGCTGTAGTTTCCGGTTGGGACGATGCCGCGCGGCGGCGAGAAGTCTCCCGGGTCTCTCACCTGGCCCGCCAGGCTGACAGCAAGCGTCATCACCCCCACAAGCATAGTTGTGGAGAGCTTTCCGATATATCTGAGATCAATCGATGGATTCACTGGATCGCGCTCCTGAATATGTCGGTCGCTGAGGCGGCGGCGAAACTAACGGTGGAATATTGGATGCTGAGAACAGCAACGCCGTTTTCGAAGCGGGTGATGGACGAAGGCCAGGACTGCCCGTTGACTGTTTTCCATCCGGAAAGTACCGTCTGCACCACGAGGGAGGCCTTTCCGCTCGGCACGCTGTAAATCACCCTTTCCAGAAAGCCGGTGTCGGAATTCACCAGAAACGTCTTGTGACGCGTGGTTGCCTTTTGAGCCGGAAGAGCGCTTTGGGCCGGAAGAACGCTCTGCGAAGGAAGAACGCTGTCGTCCAGCTCGTAGATGTCGTAGTAAGGGCTCCTGGAATCGGGCGCCTTCCCATAGCCGGTCCGGAATCTGGCGCCCAGAAAACGGATCGCCCCGGCCGACTGTACAGAAACCAGGTGATCGAAAGAATCATTCAGCAGCGTCTCCAGGAGACCATCGTCGGAGTCGTCCGGCGTTCCCGCTCCCGCCCAGGTCTGCGTTCCGTCCGCGCCGAGCACTTTTCCCCCCGCGGTCACCCGGATCTTGCCCTGCGGCTCCGCGATCACCACCAGCGGCGCCGCCACGGCCTTGCCGCGCTGGATGGTTCCCACCGCCGTCGTCTGCTCTTTGTCTGTGCGGGTCAGTCTGTCGCCCACGTGGAGAACGGCGAGTTTGAGGCGGGCCGGGAGACGGACCAGTTCCACGGGAGGCGCGACGTACGTTTTCGCGGCGCCGGTCTTTTGGGCCTGGGTCTGGAATGCGGCTCCCGACAATGCGAACGCCGCGACAGCAGCTTTCACGCCCATGCCAATTCTGTTCTTCCTGTGCGCAATCATCATGCGGTTATCTCCTCAACGCTTCGCCATTGCCCAACTGGCTTATCGGTGTTCAATCGCAAGAACCCGCCCTCCCATCCGGATATATTCCGAAAAAGACGGTACGCTGACCGTGAACGATCGGGGATCCGACGCTGCGCCAGAACTGTCATGTACCGTGACCGAGAATGTATGATCCCCGGACTCCGCCGGAACGCCAGACAACGTCCCTCCGGAAGGGAGACTGAGGCCAGCGGGAAGACTCCCCGTGTAACTCCAGGTATAGGGGACGCCTGATCCTCCAGCCGCAGTTAGTGCAGACGAATACTGGACGCCAATCGAACCAGGCGGGAGTGATGTCGTTGTGATGTATGGCTTGTCAAGACTGGAGATCGCAATGGAAAAAGGCTGCGTTGTCGAAACGTTTCCCGCGTTGTCCCTTACCTGTAAGCTGAACGCAAATTGGCCGGATGCGCTCGGCGTACCGCTGATCGACGCCAGACCGCCCGGCGGCGCCGCAGAGAGGCTGAGTCCGGGCGGCAATGAGCCGGAATACGTTGTCCAGGTATATGGGGAAGTTCCGCCGGTGACGGCTATGGACGCCGTATACCCAACGCCGATCGTTCCACCGGGCAACGTTGCGGCGGTAATCGACGGGTTTCCGGAACCTGTCAGCGAAAATGCGAGGGTCGGCGACGCCACCGCCGTACCTACTTTCCAGATTTCCGAATATGAGCCACCGCCCCCGGGGAAGGTCCCTGTCACCAAACAGAGGCCCGACGGATCCGTGTTACCGTTGCCGCCGCAGGCCGCCGCAGTGAATCCAGCGCCATTCACGCTATACGTCACCGGCGAATTTGGCGCGCCGTAAACTGCAAGCTGGAAAGAGTCACCCGCATTGTATGCCGTCTGTCCATCCTGATAACTCTTGTTCAATGTGACGTCGACAAGTTCAACTGTGGTTTGACTGGATGAGTTGACCGTGAAGGCTAATGGCGATGGCAGCGCATCGATCCCGCCAACTTTCCAGTGCTGAAATTGTGCCCCCACGGGTTGGGCGCTCCATGTACCAAAACCAGTGAAGATGCCATATTGATTGGTCGAACGGTTGTTGGACGACGACTCATCAACATCTACAGTCTGATTCGGCGGACCGTAGATGGTCAATTCGAAGCTGTCGCCCGCCCACGCAGTCCCGCCCTGCGTCAAGTCTGTGTGACTCTGCGTCAGGTCTATTAAGTGAACGGACGGGCGGACGGAGATCGATATTCCCGCTGAATCGGCAGGCTGGTCGTTGGTATCCCCGCTATAACGAGCGAGAATAGTGCTGGTATTCATGGGAATGGCGGACGCTGTAAACGACGCAGCGCCATTATTCAGGGCCGCAGTGCCAATCTCTGAATCATCGCCAGCAACAAACGTTATCGTCCCGGTCGCCACTGAAGGCGTCACGCTCGCGTGCAGCGTCACCGGCAGGCCGTATCCCACAAAGACCGGAACTTCAGTATGGCCCGGAACATCAATCGTCACTTGAGGAGTAGCGGGAGTGATGTGCTGCGCCCAGAGGGCAGAAGTGCTCGATGAGTGAGTGGCATCGCCTTGAAAGGTTGCCTTCAGATGATGAGTTCCCGCGCCGAGCGTAGCAAGGTACTGGGTGGTGGCCACCCCGGAAAATAATTCGGCGTTGGCCAGGGAGTGCGTTGAATTGCAAGGACCCATCACCGCATCTGCATCGCAAAAAAACACCGAAACGCCCTCTGAAGAAATCGCGGGGGTGACTGTAGCGGTCAGCGTCATGTAATCGGCAAAAACTGAAGGTGAGGGTGCGGCGCTGACGGTGATCGACGTCGGCTCGGTGCTCACCGAGAACGACCGGAGGACACTGGACGCCGCGGCATAATTCGAATTGCCGCCCTGACTTGCGGTAATCGAACAGGAACCTGCGGAAACCAATGAGACTACATTACCGGACACCGTACACACGTTCGTGGTAGTGGAGGAAAAACTTACCGTCAGCCCGGAGGAGGCGGTCGCGCTGAGGTTGAATGTCGCGGTTTCGAGGGATTGGTCGGGGAGGACGCCGAACGAAATCGTCTGCGCCAGTACGATGACAGCGTGAAAGGTCCCCCCGCTGCCGGTTGCCGCGGCCTGAAATCCCGCCCCCAGACAGATCCTGCCCGTAGCCCGGAAGGTAACAGTCGCAGTACCAGTGGGAGCACCAAATCCATTGGTATTCACGTTCAGGTTTTGCGCGGAAAGATCCCCCAGCGATTCGAACGAAGGACTCCCCGATGTAATGGGGGTATTCGGAACCTGAAAGCCGGCGCAGGGGCTCACGTTCTGAGCCATGGCCGTCACGCTGAAAAGAAGCGCCAAAATACAGTAAACGCTGGCGCGAGCGGCGGATTTACAGATCATTTCGACTCACCTCGCGAGCGTCGCCTCGTCCCGGTGACGAGGGTCGATTCGACATCGTTATCGCAGCTCTCTTCATTCGCATAGTCCAAAACTGTCCTCCATGGATTACCAGGCCCCGGCGGATGGGGAGGGATGCCGCGCAACCGTGCGCAGTCCGCTGAGGTGGTAAGGGTACATCGTGATCGCATAGAGCCATTCGAAGGGTTGATTCACGGCGGCGTCAGCGGCTACCGATTACTCGCGCCGGCCTCCATTTTTTCGACTCGCTTCTGTAGCTGCTGAGTCTCTTCCTTCAACTGGGCGTTTTCCTGTTCGAGATGCCGATTATGCTTTTCGGCCTCAATCATGTGGAGCGTCAGTTCTTCGACTTTGGCAAGGAGTTTTGCCTGCATCTCCCCGACGCTGACACCTTTCTCAGCGACTTCCGCCGCGGAGGGAATGCCGGGCAGGTGGTGATTCTCTTTTATGAAGGAGGCGACTTCGGTCAGTGGCGCGAGGTGGTGGTCCTTATCGAAGACGTAATCCGACCAGCCTGTCGCCGTGACAACCACTTCCTGCGTCGTGATCGTTCCGTTCACCGCCAGCTTTGACTGGGGGTTGGTGGTCCCGATTCCGACGCTTCCGGCGAAATATGAGCTCGACGCAAAGAAGCCGAGCGACGGAAGGTTGCCGCCATAGGCGCCCGTGACGTACAGAGCACTGGCGCTGTCAGTCCAGGTGGAATTGAAGCCTTCCAGGTAGATGTTGTTGTCGTTCGGATTGCTGGTGAATACAAGCTGCCCGCCACCGGAACCGGTGTTGATCCTTGTGGCACCGATGACATCAAGTTTGAAATAGGGCGACGGGTTTCCTATTCCGAGATTGCCACTGCTGCTCAGGCACCAGGACCCACTCGGTGAACAACTGTTCCATTGGGCGGAAGCGGGTAGAGCGAAGATCATCAGCCCCAGGGCCGGGCCCATCAGAATCTGTTTGCGGCAAAATGCTGTCATTGTTCCCTCCGTTGCGCCGAATCGCTTTCCAGACTCTCGATTCGTCTTCGCAGGTCCTGATTCTCCTGTTCGACCTGCCGGTTGCGCTTCTCTTCATCGATCATGTGGAGCGTGAGCTCCTCGATTTTGGCCAGGAGCCTGGCCTGCATCTCGCCTACGCTGACACCTTTCTCAGCGACTTCCGCCGCGGAGGGGATACCGGGCAGGTGGTGATTCTCTTTTATGAAAGAAGCGACGTCGGTCAGCGGCGCGAGGTGGTGGTCCTTATCGAAGACGTAATCCGACCAGCCTGTCGCCGTGACGACCACTTCCTGCGTCGTGATCGTCCCATTCACGGCCAGCTTGGACTGGGGATTGGTGGTCCCGATTCCGACATTGCCCGATCCCTGGCCCTGCAGCACGATGTTTCGCCATGCGACACCACCGCTCAGCGCCTCAACCCGGAGATTCTGGTTCGCATCCAGGTACATTCCGGCATACGTGGTTGGGCTGGAGGATGCTCCTGGATCGAGGCCGAGCGTGACAAATCTGTTCGATCCTTCGTCACTCGCAATCGGGCCGACTGTGTGGAGCCGGAAGACAGAAGCAGGGTTCGACGTACCAATTCCGACGTTGCCGCTTCCAGTTATCGTCATGAGCGGCGCGGTGCGGAGGTTGTCCCATTGCACTCCGGCGGCGAATTTGAATTTATATGAATCGTTCGTATCAATCCCGAGATTCCAGACGATAACTGACTGCTCCCGAAAAGAGAGAAGGGGATTCCAGGACTGCTGCTGAAGGGCATCAATAACGACATTCGTGTCCGCTCCGTTTCCCAGGATATGGAGTTGGCCTTGCGGGTTTGCCGTGCCGATCCCGGCATTGCCACTGGTCAGGCAATAAGATCCGCTCGGGGAACAACCGGTGTTGGTCCATTGGGCGGAGGCGGGTAGATTGAAGAAAATCAGTCCCAGGGACGCGCTCGTCAAAATCTCTTTGCGGGAAAATACTCTCATGGATCGCTCCGGCGGTAGATCGAAAGTCCTCGTTATCGAAATGAATGCCGCTTAACCGGTTCGCGCTTCGCCTGCGCTGCCGATTCCAATGCCGCAATCTTTTTCTCGTCCTGAATCAGATGGAGCGTCAGTTCTTCGACCTTGGCAAGGAGTTTTGCCTGCATCTCGCCTACGCTGACGCCTTTCTCAGCAACTTCCGCCGCGGAGGGGATGCCGGGCAGGTGGTGATTCTCTTCTATGAAGGAGGCGACTTCGGTCAGGGGCGCGAGTTGGTTATCCTGATCAAAGACGTAATCCGACCATCCTGTCGCCGTGACGACCACTTCCTGCGTCGTGATCGTTCCGTTTACTGCCAGTTTTGACTGGGGGTTAGTCGTTCCGATTCCGACATTGCCTCCGCTCAACGCCTGGAGAAGCAGGGGCTTGCCGCCTGTACCCCAAATCGCAGCGTCAATCGTCCCGTAGTTGTTTGTGGTGTTATAGCCAATGGCCACCGATGGACCAAGATTCGCGTCTACGTTTCCGGTACCCGCCTGGAGATAGTCGCCATAGGCCCTGACGGGGCCGGCAACGTCCAGGTTCGTGCCGGGATTCGTCGTCCCGATTCCTACATTTCCGCCGACTTTTATGAATAGCGCCGTCTGGTCCTGGGAATCGCCCGCCAGAGCCAGGCCTGTCGCTGCCAGACCGCCAGCTCTGACAATCGGATAATCCGCAAACGATCCGTTGCTGTGATACCCGACGATGACACCAGACTCAGAGGTTGAAGCTCGCGCCATCCAGGCAATGCTATGGTTACCGGTCGTTACAGCGTCTGCCGATTGGAGGTCGAGCTTAAACCCAGGCGATACGGTCCCGATCCCTACGCCTCCGCCGTTGTAATAGATGGGGCCGCTGGCGCCGCTGCTGTAATACCAGTTGGCGGCGGTAGTCTGTCCCCACCCGGGAGCCGACAAAAGCAACGCGCAGCCGGCGCCGCGTACAAAACACCAAAAGCCTCGTATTGTCATTTCGAACTCTCCTCAGTGAGGCCGGACTGGCGTCACGGGGATCAAGTGTAACCTAAATCACGCACCAATTCTTGTTTAATTTATTTTTTTCCATAAATAGAACAGAGCTTTTCTCCTACATGCGTGGGGTTCGCGGGCGTCTGACGACAAACGATCACGAATCTCCGGAAACAGGGTTCCCTTTCAGGACAAATGAGGCGGCCGCGGCGAGTCGATTGGCCGAACGGTCACGCGAGCTGCTGGCGACTGAAAATACGATCTTGCACGTACATCTGCTGGGGAGCGCATCAAGGAGAATAGCCGCGAAATACGCGCGATTCAGGCTGTTTGCCAGGTGGCGAAAGAACTGTTCGATCGTATTTAACTGGAGCCGTTGAAGCGCATGTGAAGACGTTGCTGGGCGCGCCAGCCGGCGCTCCGCTCCTGGGTCGGAGCACGCCAGGCGATTCAGATTGACACACGCGGACGCCTGGACGCACACCCCTCTGGCCGACCGCTATTCAGGAGCCGAACGATCTTCCACGTAGCGGCGTTTCCAGCATCCGAATTTGTGATGTTTGTTCCGGCGACGGAACAAACATCCATACTTTCGCGACTATTCGGTCTTATAACTTAAGATGTTTCAGGAAGATAGAGGCGCTTTTGAGGCGATGGACGGCGCTGGTTTCTACGCTCCGTGGACTGGAGCGGCACGGTCGCTCGCGCTCCGGAATACCCGGCGGGCCATCGTTGTTCCTCTATGGCCTGCAGGGCGCATGACGATTACCTTAACTTTGGCAGAGATCGACGATGACGCGGCGGCGCGTTATTGCGGAGGACAGTCTGGTTATGCGAGTTTCCCCCGGCAAGGAATGTTGAAGTGGCCTTTTTCAGGCATTCGACATAGGCGCATCCCAGCTCTGACCACCTGACGAAGGATGCAGCTCTCTACGTTTCAGAATTCACATCGCGCGATCACAACTACTCTCTCGATATGTCTGGATACCGACTATCCGCGACGCGTGGAGTATCGACACGTTGAATTGACAACGTAATCGCACGGCAACAAAGGGCAGGTTCGGACGAGATCAAGGTGCGGCATGGCACCCGAATATTTACTGGGTTGTCGATTATTTTCGGCGATGTTATAACGGTTTCCCATGGTCTTCCGGTATTTGAGGCCCTTCTCCGAGCTCCCGCAAAGGGTGACAGAACGAAATGAGAATGCGATTGGCCACATTGGATCATCGCGTGCGCGCGCTTTTGCCCGCACGGAACGCTGATTGTAACTGAGCTGCGCATCCTTTTCGCCGCGACATTATCAAATGCGTTCCCGTTTTGTTTATGTACTCCTCCTTCCCCTTATCTTCGAAGGGCTGCTCCAGGGACAAAATCCCGTTCAGATGGAGAACGCTCTATCCGGCACTTCGGGCTGGCAGTTGACGAATCCCGCCGTGAATCGCGAGATCGAAGGATATGCCTCGCTCACCAGCGTCAACATAGGCGGAAAGATAGCGTTCTCCGTCAGTACGGCGGATTCCACATTCAGCATCGATATTTTCCGCACCGGCTGGTATGGGGGCGTTGGAGCGCGATTGATGAAAACCATCAGCGGCCTGGCTGGCGTGCTCCAGACCACACCCACTCAGGACCCCGTTACCAAAATGATTGAATGCGCGTGGCCGAGCTCTTACACGCTGACTGTTCCCACTAACTGGGTCAGCGGGATTTATCTTGCCCGCCTGACCGGGAACACAAGCGGAAAGCAGAGCTGGATTATCTTTGTGGTCCGCGACGACGCGAGAAGTTCCGATCTGCTCTTCGAAAACAGCGTCACCACCTATCAGGCTTATAACTTCTGGCCCAATGGCGCCAATGGCCGATCCCTCTATGCGTGGGGAAATACGTCTGACGAGATGCCTGCGTGGAAAGTTTCGTTCAACCGGCCGTATGTCCTCGGGCGCAGCTATTCCACTACCAGTACCGGCGCCGCCTCCGGCGTGGGAGCAGGCGAGTACCTGGCCAACCTGCAGCCGGGCCCGGCGCAGAACTACCAGATTTTCAACGCGGGCTATGAGTACAACATGGTTCGCTGGCTGGAGAAAAACGGCTATGACGTCACGTATCTCACCGACATTGACGTTCATGAGAATCCCGCTCTCCTGAAAACCCATCGGGCTCTGCTGTCTGTGGGACACAACGAATACTGGTCGATGCAGATGCTGCAAAACGTGCAGAATGCGCTGGCAAACGGCTTGAACCTGGGCTTTTTTTCAGCCAATTCCCCGTACTGGCAGGTGCGATTCGAGCCTGCGTCCGACGGCGCCGCCGATCGCACGATGGTTGGCTACAAATACGACGCGCCCGCCAACGACCCGTTCTACAACTCCAATCCTCAGCTATCCACGATCCGGTTTCGCGACACGCACGTCAATCTTCCGGAGGCGGCATGGGTTGGAGGCGAATATGTGGGCGATCCATTCGAGGGAGATATGGTCGTATCGAATGCCTCTCACTGGCTGATGAACGGCACGGGGCTGCATAACGGCGATCACCTCAGCGGTCTGCTGGGGTACGAGGTGGACGCAATCGTACCCGGCACGTCCCCGGCCAACATCGAGGCGCTGACCGGTTCTCCGGTTGGGCCGTTCGGCGAGGATTACGATAATCCGCCTGGACTGGCCTGCAACACGCAGGTTTGCAACTCCAATGCGACCTGGTATTCGGCCGGTCACGGCTTCGTTTTCAACGCAGGTTCCATGAACTGGAGCTGGGCGCTCGACGACTACAACGCGCCTTCCATGCGCCCCAGCTTTTCGAGCGTGGCCGTTCAGACACTCACGGCGAATATCCTGGCCGCATTCATTCATCCCGTCACAGTTACTACGGCGTCGCTGCCAGCCGGCACCCGGGGTAATCCTTACAGTCCTTTCCAGTTGACGGCCAGCGGCGGAGGGCCGCCCTATACGTGGGCGGCAAGCGGATTACCGGCCGGGATGGCGTTGAGTTCCTCAGGCGTGCTCAGCGGAACCCCGGCATCGAGCGGAAGCAGCAACATCGCGTTCACGGTTACGGATGCAGCGTCCCACACGGGAAGCGCGACATCAACGCTGGTCATCAACTCCGGGCCGTACTCGATTTCCGGTCAGATTCTCGCTTCCGGAACCGGGCTCAGCGGCGTCTCCGTTTCATTAACGGGCGCTTCCACAGTGATGACGGCTACGGACAGCTCCGGAAATTATTCCTTCGCCGGGCTCGTTGCCGGGAGCTATACGGTGACGCCCTCGCGCAGCCGTTATACATTTACGCCACCGAGCCAGACTCTCACCAACATGAGTTCCAGCCAGACGGTGAATTTTACGGCGGCGGGCGTCCCAGCGCGGGCTATCAGCGTTCATTTCGTCGGAAGCGGCGCCGCGATGGGGGCTTCGGAGAGCGCCGGCGTGGTGGCGAAGACCAACTGGAACAACGCCGCGGGTAACGCGAGCACTGCGCCGCTGGCATTGAACGACGAAGCCGGCGCCAGCAGCGGGGCGACGGTAACATGGACATCCGATAACAGCTGGGCGCTGCCGATTACGGACGCCGCCGGCAATGTGCGGATGATGCGGGGCTATCTGGATACGGGAAATCAGAATCCGAGCACCATCAGCGTCGCAGGCTTGCCCACATCCGCCACGGGATATGACGTCTATGTTTATACCGATGGAGATAACGCGGCGTCCGCGAATGCCGGCGCGTACGCGATCAGTGGGGCGGGGCTCAACACCACGAGCGTGGGCGCTACCGATGCGCCGAATACGAATTTCAGCGGTACTTTCACGCAGGCTATCAACTCCAAAGGCAATTATGTGAAGTTCCGTTCGATTCAGGCGACGGCATTCACAATCACGGCCACGCCGGTTACGGCTTCCGATGGCAACCGGCGGGCTCCGGTCAACGCTATCCAGATTGTGCCTTCTCCGGCGCCGGTGGCAGCCCGCGCTGTGAGTATCGACTTTGTCGGGACCGGGACTGCGATGGGCGCTTCTGAGAGCGCCGGGGTGATGGCGAAGGCCAACTGGAACAATGCCGCCAGCAACGTGAGCGGCGCGCCTCTGGCGCTGAACGATGAAACCGGCGTCAGCAATGGGGCGCTCGTGACCTGGACCTCCGATAATACCTGGGCTTTGCCAATCACCGACGCGGCCGGCAATGTGCGGATGATGCGGGGCTATCTGGATACGGGAAATCAGAATCCGACGACCGTCAGCGTCGCCGGGCTACCCACATCCCCGACCGGGTATGACGTCTATGTTTATACCGATGGAGATAACGAAGCCTCCGAAAATAGCGGCGCTTATGCGATCAGCGGTTCGGGCATCACCGGGATGAGCGTGAAAGCCACGGACGCGGCAAATGTCAATTTCAGCGGCGCCTTCCTGCAGGCCATGAATTCCAATGGCAATTACGTGAAGTTTGGCTCTGTTCAGGCAACTGCCTTCACGATTACGGCTACGCCTAACGCGGCTTCGGATAACCTGCTGCGGGCTCCCGTCAACGCCATTCAGATTGTGCCATCGGCGGTGGCAGTCACGTACACCATTTCCGGCCAGATTACGCATGCCGGAACCGGTCTCAGCGGCGTCAGTGTGGCGCTGAACGGCGCCTCAACCGCGATTGCGACCACCGACAGCTCGGGTGATTATTCTTTCGCCGGTCTGGCCGCCGGCACGTATACCGTAACGCCCTCCCGCAACGGCTATACGTTTAGTCCGACGAACCAGACGTTCACTAATATCAATTCGAACCAGACCGCCAGCTTCACCGCCGCGGCGGCAGCGACGTATACGATCTCAGGCCAGATTGTGGCATCCGGAACCGGTCTCAGCGGCGTCACGGTCGCGCTGAGCGGCACTTCAACGGCGACAACCAGCACGGACAGTTCCGGGAACTATTCCTTCGCCAGTCTGGCCGCCGGCACGTATACCGTCACGCCCTCGCGTAATGGCTATGCGTTTACTCCGCCGAACCAGACCTTCACCAATATCAGTTCCAATCAGACAGCCAGCTTCACGGCCGCAGCAGCCGCGACGTATACCATTTCGGGCCAGATCACTGCATCCGGAATGGGTCTCAGTGGCGTCACTGTGGCGCTGAGCGGCGCGTCCACGGCGACAACCACTACGGACAGTTCCGGCAACTATTCCTTCGTCAGTCTGGCCTCCGGCACTTATACCGTCACGCCTTCGCGCAGTGGCTATACGTTTACCCCGCCGAACCAGACCCTCACAAACATCAGTTCCAACCAAACGGCCAGCTTTTCCGCGGCCGCAGTCACGTATAGTATTTCGGGCAGGATCACGGCATCCGGGGCCGGTCTTAGCGGCGTCACCATCACGCTGAGCGGCGCTTCGGCGGCAACGACAACCAGCGACAGCGCAGGGAATTATTCCTTCGCGAATCTGGCTCCGGGCAGTTATACCGTAACCCCGGCACGCGCGGGCTACACATTCACTCCGCCGAGCCAGACGTTTACCAATATGAGCGCCAGCCAGACCGCCAGCTTTACGGCGGCAGCATCAGCCACCTACACCATTTCCGGCAAGATTACTCGTTCGGGAACGGGTCTCAAGAGCGTCACCGTGGCACTGAGCGGCGCGTCAACCGCGACAACAACCACCAACAGTTCAGGCGCTTATTCCTTCCCCAGTCTCGCGTCCGGCACATACACGGTAACGCCCTCCCGCAACGGCTACGCATTCACTCCACCGAGCAGGACGTTCACCAATATCAGTTCCAGCCAGAGCGCCAACTTCACTGCCGCGACCGCGGTCACCTACACGATTTCGGGTACGGTGACCGCTTCGGGAGCGGGTCTGAGCGGCGTCGCGGTGGCGCTCAGCGGCGCCTCGACCGCAACTACGACTACCAGCAGTACAGGCACTTATTCCTTCGCCAGTCTGACTTCCGGCACTTACACCGTAACGCCCTCGTGCAGCGGCTACACGTTCGCTCCCCCCAGCCAGACGTTCACCAATATCACTTCCAGCCACACTGCCAGCTTTACGGCCACGACCGCCGGCGCGTACAGCATCTCCGGTCAGATCACAGCCGGCGGGACCGGCCTCAGCGGCACTACTGTCGGGCTGACGGGGGCGTCAGCCGGGACAACAACCACCGACAGTTCAGGCAATTATGCCTTCGCCAGTCTTGCCTCCGGCACTTATACCGTAACGCCCTCTCGCAGCGGCTACTCGTTCACTCCGCCGAGCCAGACGTTTACCAACATCAGTTCCAGTCAGACCGCCAGTTTCACCGCGGGCGCAGCCGCTGCCGTCACTCCGCAGGCTGTGAGCGTCAAATTCGCCGGGAACGGCGCTGCGATGGCGTCTTCGGAGAGCGCGGGCGTGGTGGCAAAGACTAACTGGAACAATGCCGCCGGTAACGCCAGCAGTACGCCGCTGGCATTGAACGATGAAACCGGCTTCAGCAATGGAGCTACCGTGACGTGGACTTCGGATAATAACTGGGCGCTGCCGATTACGGATGCGGCCGGCAATGTCCGGATGATGCGGGGCTATCTGGATACAGGACACCAGAATCCAAGTACCATCAGCGTCACTGGGCTGCCTACATCCAGCACGGGGTACGACGTCTACGTTTATACCGATGGAGACAACCAGACTTCCACAAACACCGGGACCTACACCATCAGCGGGGCGGGAATCAGCAGCGCGAGCGTGAAAGCCACCGACGCGGCGAACGCGAATTTCAGCGGCGCTTTCACACAGGCCATCAACTCCAAAGGCAACTACGTAAAGTTCAGCTCGATTCCGGCAACCGCATTCACGATCACAGCCACACCGGCCGCGGCTTCGGATGGCAACCTGCGGGCTCCGGTCAATGCGATCCAGATTGTGCCTTCTCCGGCGCCCGTGACGGCCCGGGCTGTGAGTATCGACTTTGTTGGGAGCGGCGCCGCGATGGGAGCTTCAGAGAGCGCCGGGGTGGCGGCAAAAGCCAACTGGAACAATGCCGCCAACAATGTGAGCGGCGCGCCGCTGGCATTGAACGATGAAACCGGCGTCAGCAATGGCGCGCTCGTGACCTGGACCTCCGACAATACCTGGGCTTTGCCAATCACCGACGCGGCCGGCAATGTGCGGATGATGCGGGGTTATCTGGATACGGGAAATCAGAATCCGAGCAGCATCAGCGTGTCGGGACTGCCTCCATCCCCGGCCGGGTATGACGTCTATGTCTATACCGATGGAGATAATGCGGGTTCAACCAATACCGGCACTTACTCGATCAGTGGCTCGGGCATCACCAGCGCGAGCGTGAAAGCCACGGATCCTGCCAATGTCAATTTCAGCGGCGCTTTCACGCAGGCCACCGGTTCCAATGGTAACTACGTGAAGTTCAGCGCTATTCCGGCGACAGCCTTCACGATTACGGCCACGCCCGGCACGGCTTCGGATAACATGCGGCGGGCTCCCGTCAACGGCATTCAGATTGTGCCTCATTAAACAGTATTCGAGGAGAGATCATGAAATGAAGACAAGCGCAGTGCTCACATTATCCATTCTGTTGGGATGGATTGTTTTGTGTCCATCCGCCCAGGCTGCTTCTCTCTCTGTTACAACTCTGAGCGGAGCAATCGGCAGACTGCACGCGATCAATAATTTCAATCAGGCTGTCGGCAGTACGGTGGGCGGAGATGAGGTGAAGGCCGTTTTCTATCAGAACGGCGCCACCACCCATATCGAAATTCCGGGCAGCATTCAGACGGAGGCGTTCGGCATCGAAAACAACGCCAGAATCGTCGGCGCGTATACCGATACAAATCTGGTTACCCACGGCTACATTTACTTCCATGGGAACGTGACAAATATCGATTACCCCGGATCGACATTTACTCAGGCCTGGGGCATCAACGACCCGCAGCGGGTAGTTGGAAACTTCCGTGACGCCAATACCCATCTGCAGCATGGGTTCTTGTACAACAACGGACAGTTCACTCAACTCGATGTTCCCGGCGCCGTGAGCACGTGGCCGCGCAAGATCAATAATCCTGGGGCCGTGGTGGGCTACTTCATGTCAGGCAGCGGCGCTGATTTCCATAGCCACGGCTTTCTATATGACACAAGCGGAAAGTTCACGAGAATAGACGTGCCATTCGCCGGGGCGACCGATACTTTCCTTTCGGGCATCAACAGCGCAGGGACCATGGTGGGATATTACGTGGACGCAAAGGGCACGCACGGCTTTGTGGACACTGGCGGTCAATTCCTCAGCGTGGATGCCGCGGGAACACCACCGGGTATCGGGACATTCGCGCTCTCGATCAACGACAACGGGGCCACTACGGCGTATGGATTGGGCGCGCTTTTGGGATCCCTGATTCAGTAACCGGTCAGCGCGCGCTCTCTAACGCTTTCGCCAGATTGGCCTGCGCGCTGGCGAGAGAAGGATTGATGCGGACGGCCTCGCGGAATCTCGATATGGCTTCATCCATTCGGCCGAGTTTGGCGAGAGCGATACCAAGGTCGTTCAGCAATTCCGCGCGGGCGGGCCCATTCTCGAGCGCGAGGGCGGCCGTGTATTCCGTGACGGCTTCGTCCAGGTGCGGCAAGAGGCGCGCGTGTGCGGCCGCGGAATCGCCAGGCGATCAGGATGAGTGCGGCTGCAGCGGCGGGGTAGAGGTACTGCCGCCAAACCGCCGCGTCCACGTTCCAGCGCGGATATATAAAGATCAGATTCGTCGGCCAGAGGAGGTGAAACAAATATATGATCGTTGATCCGTGGCCAGGACGCGCAGCAAGTAGCAGCGAAGAGCGGGTGCGCATACCGATCATTACCTATTGCGGACGGACGCGAAAGATACTTCAGCGGCGTCGCATCCGCAGCCATGCCGGGATCGTTCCCGCGAGCACCAGAAAAAATGACGCCGGTTCGGGCGTGCCGATATCGCCCGGAATAATTGCCACGCCAAACGGATTGGATGTGTGGAAGGCGCCGATCGTGGCGCCGGTGGAATTGAGCTCGATCAGCCGGTTAGAACCCTGATCGGCGACCCACAGGTTGCCCTGACTGTCGAAAGCCAGATAGCGCGGCGTGCTGAAGATATTATTCGTGGAGAAAAGCGTGGGCGCGCCGCCCCCGGCCGGGATCGCCACAACCGAACTGTTCCCGGCAAATTGATCCGTGACATAGAGTCTGCCGTCCGGCCCAAAAGCCATGCCGAACGGGCCGGAAAGACCGGAGGCGTAAATGTTGTTGGGCCCAGCCACCCCATCGAAGAGAACCTTGCTATTGACGTCATTGGAAAGCAGCGCTCCCGTGACCGGATCGAATACGAGATCGTAGGGTCCGCCGGACGCGGGAGAGGGGACGTTCGTAACCGCATTGCCGCCAGACAGATTCACCTCATAAACACCGTTATTCGAAGTGGAGGAGAAGTAGAGATTGCCATCCGGCCCGAGCGTCATCCCCGCCGGATTCAGCCCTATCGCATGCACATCGGCGGTGGTTCCCAGATACGCCCCCGTCGCCGTATCGAAATGTTCAATGGAACCGTAGTTCCGATTGGCAACGTAGAGGCTTCCATCGGGCCCCACCACCAGATCGTACGGATTGAACTCACCGGCGGGCAATGTGAGATCGCGGATCAGCACGCCGCCTTCCGTGTATTCGTGAACGGCATGCCCGGCGTTATCGGCGACAAAAATCTCATCGGCAGGCAGGCATACACAAGTGACAAAAAGCACACATACCGCAATCTTCATGGGGGGAGAGTACCAGAAACATAAATGACAAACAAGGATTAAATCTGCCGCCGTCAAACTACGGTACCAGTACGTGAGGCGCCTCCGGGGAGCGCGTGAAAAGGGGTCTGACCCCTTTTTCTATTTGGCGGTGAATCGGAATTCGGTGGTGGTGTCGTACTTCTGGCCGGGCCGCAGCACGGTGGAGGGGAACGACGGCTTGTTCGGGGAATCCGGGAAATGCTGGGTTTCGAAGGCGAATCCGGTGCGGTGCTGGTAAGCCTTGCCGCCTTTTCCCTTCTCTGTCCCGTCGAGGAAATTTCCCGTGTAGAACTGGATGCCGGGCTGATCAGTGTAAATTTCCATGATGCGGCCTGAAACGCCCGGCTCTTCGACGCGCGCGGCGAAACTCAGCCCCGGTCCCTTCCGGTTCAGGACCCAGTTGTGATCGTAGCCCTTGCCGAGTTTCAGCTGCTCGTCGTTCTGATTGATGCGCTCGCCGGGCGTCCGCGCTTTGCGGAAATCGAACGGCGTTCCATCTACCGGCTTCAACTCGCCGGTCGGAATCAAACCGGAATCGACCGGCGTGTACTTATCGGCGTTCAGCGTCACAAGATGGCCGAGAATGTCGCCCTGACCCTTCAGGTTGAAGTAAGAATGATTCGTCAGATTCACGACGGTCGGCTTATCCGTCGTCGCCTGATAACGGATGCGCAGAATATTGTCGTCGGTCAGAGTATAGGTCACGGTCGCAGTCAGCGTGCCGGGATAGCCCTGGTCGCCATCTTTACTGACGAGCTTGAGTTCGAGCGCACCGTCCGGCAACTCGCGCGCCGTCCACACATGCTTATCGAACCCGACAGTGCCGCCATGCAGTGAATTTTCGCCGTCATTCTTCGGCACGTGGTACGTCTTGCCATCCAGAGTGAACTGCGCGTGTCCGATGCGGTTTCCGTAGCGCCCGATCAGCGCGCCGAAATATGATTTACCCTTCTGGTACTCCGCCGCGGTGTCGTAGCCGAGCACCACGTCGCCCATTTTACCTGTGCGGTCCGGCGTCTTCAGCGAGACGAGGGCTCCGCCGTAGGTGGCGATGGACGCCTCCATCCCTTTGCTGTTCGAGAGGGTGTACAGCGCAACCGCCGTACCGTCGGCCAGCTTGCCGAAATCCGCCTTGCGGATGGTGGCCGCATGCGCGGCTGCGGCCACTACGGCGGAAAGCAGGAAATAGCGAAGCTTCATTTGTTTATTTCTCCTGGATGGCGACCGGAGCGACAGGCGCGCCGAACGCAAACGGGTTAAGATTTGTGGAACGGTCGAAAAAGTCGACGCCTTCGCGCCGCTTGAGCGTATTCACGACCCAGTAGGTCGCGGGAGTCATGACCACTTCATACACCACTTTGAAAATATACGCGGAGAGAATCAGGTTAACGATTTCGCCGACGGGGCTGCCCCAGAAGATCACCAGGACCACGACCGTTGTATCCACGCCCTCGCCCACAATCGTGGAGCCAATCGTGCGGGTCCACAGCATCCTGCCGTTGGTCATCACTTTCATTTTCGCCATGGTGACCGAATTGGCAAATTCGCCGCACCAGTAAGCCAGCAGGCTGCCCGCCACGTTACGGGGCACGACTCCGAAGATAGTCGCGTAAGCCGCCTGATCCCTGAAGCCGGGCGCGGGCGGCAGCCAGACCGCGAATACGCCGATCGCAGCCATGATACCGCTCGATATAAAGCCGATCCAGATGGCGCGGCGGCCGGCGCTGTAGCCATAAACTTCGGTGAAAATGTCGCCAAAGATATAAGTGATGGGAAACAGCATCTCGGCGGCGCTCACGGTCATCGGCCCGGTCCACTTCGAGAGGAGCGGCACGTAAAAGGCCACGGGCTTGGGCGCGATCAGATTCGACACGATCAGCACCACCACGTAGATATTAATCAGAAGGTCCAGATACCGGTATTGTTTGCCCGCCGGAATGCTCATCGCGATAAGCTCAAACATAACAGTATGCAACCGCTGACGTTCGACTGGCACGTGCTTCAGCTTGCTTTCGAAAGAATCGCGCTGGCCTGGCTGCTTGTCCTGCCGACCGGATTCTGGAGCGAGCGGCAGGGCAACGCCGTCGGTATCCGGACATTTCCGCTGGTCGCGATGGCGAGCTGCGGATTCCTGCTTTTGCTGCAGGGCAACCCGAGCGACAGCTCCCGCGTGCTGCAGGGCCTGGTCACAGGCATCGGTTTCGTGGGCGGCGGCGCGATTGTCCGCCACGGTATCAGCGTTCGCGGCACGGCAAACGCGGCCAGCATCTGGGCCGCCGGCGCGATTGGCGCGGCAGTCGCTCTCGGGCGGATCGAATTCGCGGTGATACTGGCCCTGATGGACGTTTTCACCATGGTGGCGCTGATCCCGCTCAAGAAACGAATTGAAAGCCGGAGAGACCCGAACAGCTGATGGCTATCGACCCTTCCGCCCACATTGCCAGCACCGCGCGCGTTCACCGCGACGCCACGATCGGGCCGCGAACGCGCATCGGCGAGTTCTGCATCGTCGAACAGGATGTGGAAATCGGCGCCGATTGTCTGTTCGAGCCCTACTGCTTCGTGAAGCGCTGGACGACGCTCGGCGATGGCAACGAGATTTCAGCCGGCACTGTTCTGGGGACGGACCCGCTCGATAAGAATTTCACCGGCGAGCGGAGTTATCTGCGAATCGGCAGCGGGAATAAAATCCGGGAGCATTACACGATCTCGCGCGGCACGAAACCGGAATCCGTGACCACGATCGGCGATGGGAATTACATCATGACGAGCGGGCATGTGGCGCACAACTGCACGCTCGGGAATAACATCGTCATCGCCAGTTGCGCGCTGGTTGCGGGCTATGTGGAGATTGAAGATCAGGCCTTTATCTCGGGCGGCGTGGTGATCCACCAGTATTCGAAGATCGGCCGGCTCGCCATGGTGGCGGGCAATTCCAGGGTAAATCTGGATCTGCCGCCGTTTTTCACTTACGCGGGGCATGATGCGCGGCCGGTGGGGCTCAATGCGGTTGGATTGAAGCGCGCCGGTTTCACGGTGGAGCAACTCGGCGTCATCAAAAAGGTGTACCGGATTTTGTACCGTTCCGGCCTGCGTCTGGAAGACGCTCTGACGCGCATCGAGAACGAGCTGGACGACGATCACGCGCGCGATCTGGCGCGGTTCATCCGCGGCAGCCAGCGCGGCATCTGCCGCGAAGCTGCGCGGAATTCCTGATTTCCGTCTCAGCGGAATTGACGTTTATAAAAGAAATTCACGCTGAAGATGCCGTTCTGGTCGCGCGTCGCGACCGCGGACCACTTCGGATCGAACGCCCACTCGATCTTGATGATCTGGCCGTTCGGATCGTCGAGCGCGGAGGTGTAAGTGAACGTCACGTTGGTGGTTACGCGCTGCTGCAGCGTCAACCTTGCGGTGGGTAGCGCCGAGCCGCCCTGGAATGCCGGATCGATCTTGAGCTGCGAGACGCCGAACACGCGCTGCAGCCGCCCCGCCACGGGGTTCGCGACTGCCTCACCCAAAATGGCGGATTCGCCCATTTGCTGGAAAGACGCCTGCGGGACCTGCGGCTGATTCGCCAGCAGCGTGGGGTCGGACGTCGGCGTCTTGCCGGTCGCGAGCAGGGAGACGATTTCGGTGAACTGGAGCGGCGGATTCGAGGTGTAGCTGAGCTTCATGTTATCCACCGGGCCGGTGACGCGCAGAATCACCTGAATGCCCTGCGACTGCGTTTCCAGACTGATATCCAGAATGGGATCGACGCGCAGAGGATTGTAGAAAGCGATGGTTCCGGAATCGACCGAGAACGATGAGCCCAGGAAGACGAGCTGGCCTTCGTTGATATTGACCCGCCCCAGCACGCCCGGCTGCGCCACGTTGCCCTGTACGCGAAGATCGGCTGTGGCCGAAAGACCCTGCGCGATATCAGCCTGTACCGCAAGCCCCGCCGCGGTGCGGACGCGAACATCGAGGCGCATGTTTTCGAGAATCGGCGAAGGCGCGGCCGTGGACTGCACGGAAGGCGTCGCTTTCGTGAGAATCGAGGCGATATCCGTGGTGGGATTGTAATTCACCTGGTTGATGACAGCGTTTCCGGTGATCGCGCTGCTGCGCGACGTACCCGCCAATTGCACATTGGCGCCGGCGATGATGCTTACGCCCGGCTGAACACGTACGCGCACCTGCTGGGCGCGCAACTGGACGCCGAAGCGCATGGGCTCGCCATACTCGGCGAATCCCGTCAGCGTAAGCTTACCGCCGCCCGATTCCGCTGTCAGATTCTGGATGTTCGCTGTCTTTCCGTTGAGGAGGATAGTCCCGTTGGCCTTTGAAATCCCATTGGGCAGAGTCGCATAGGTGAGCGTCGCGTCTTTGAGACCTACCTGTCCACTCAGGACGGGGTCAGATGTTGTCCCCCGGATGTTCGCCGCGAGCGTGATACTGCCGTCGGAATAGATATCGCTGTTAAAGCTCTGCAGGATATGAAGCCCCACGTCGCCGTTGACGCTCAGTGCCACAGGGCCGCCGGTGATGGACGCCGTGCCGCGCGCCTGCACGTCCATTCCGGAGCCCTGCAGATGCACGTTCTGAAGCTGGACGATGCCGCGATCGAGCGAGGCGGTGAGCGGACCCTGATTCGCGATCTCGACCGGGCGCGGCTGGCCTGGCTCCCCTTTCGCTGTGACGTTAAGACGTGTGAGCTGAAGGTTGCCGCGAAGCTGATCCACATGTTCGATGGGACCGTTTACGCTCACCTGACCGTCGAGCGCGGCTTCGACGCGATTCGGCTCCGCGAGCGTCATGCCCGCGAGTTTCGCGATCCGGGTGTAGAGCGCATTCTGAACCGTGAGTTGCGCGTTGACCGGATATCCTGCCGTCAGATCGAGGGTTCCCTGCCCGTGGATCTTCGACTCGGCCAGGTTCGAATCGAGCGCGAACTGGACGCGGCTGGCGGACGCCATGGCGGCGGTGAGCTTGAGGTCTCCAAAGTTTTCGCCCTGCGCCTGCACGCCGGTGGCGGCGAGGTTCAGGTTGAGATCGTGAAGCTGGAGCCGCGAGCCGGTTGCGGTTATCGCCCCACTGCCTTTCGCTTCGAGCTGCACAGCGCCCGCCAACCCGGGACGCCGGGTCTGGATGTTGTGGATACGGGCGAGATCGAGCCGGCTGCTGCCGATCTCAAATATCGCGTTGCCGCTCTGAAGGTTCCCGGCAGGATGATCGTAACGCGCCGTCATTTCAATATTGGCGCCGGCAGCCGAAATCTGCAGTTGCTGGAGATCGATGCGATCCGGGAGATAAGACGCCTGGAGACGGACGCGGTCAACGGGCTCGTCATAGAGGACGGCGCGCGTCAGTTCGAGATTCGCATTTCCCTGCGGGTTGCTTAGCGTTCCGGTGACGTGCGCCGTGCCGGAAAGCGTGCCCTTCGCGGGAATATCGGTCTTTTCCGCCGCGGCCAGAAGTTACGTCACCGGCATATCGGTGAGGGTCGCGTCGGCGGTGGTCGGGTAATCCTGTTCGAGACGCGTCTCGCCCTTTACGCCAATTCGCGCTGATCCGGATACCAGATTGATGTTGTAGTTCGCGGTGTTGCCGGAGGTTCGCAGGTTCAGATCCAGATTGCCGTAGTCTTCGTTGCCGATCTTCAGACCGCGGCCAATCACGTCGCCGGTAACAGAGGAAAGCAGGAAAGGCGCCGCCGGTTTGGCCTGAAGATTTCCGGTCGCTTCGAGATTCGCCTGCAGATTTCCGGTCGCATCGCGCGGCAGAGGGACGGGGAATTTCGCCAGATCGAGTTGCGTCGTCGTGAGCTTTGCGTGCACCTGGCCGGTGCTGAAGCTATCGGCCGGATGATTGAATTCGCCTGTGACGTTCACGCGGCCTGCCCCGCCCTGAATCCAGGCGGCTGGAACGGTCACGACGCGATCGTTGAGATTGGCTTCAAGGTGCGCCTGGTCGAAGGGGCGATTCTGGATTGTGCCTTTGCCCGCATCGAGGCGCACCGTTCCCAGAGGATTCCCCGCCGTGCCTGTCACGTGCGCTTCCACAGTCACGGGGCCCGAATAGCCACCGTCTTTCTGACCGGCGAGCGCGGTCAGATCCGCCAAATCCGCGGGGTTGATGGTGAGGTCCGCCCGCACCGGCGCGGTCGAAGGCAGCTTCCAGTTGGCGAGCGCCGCCGATCCCGAGAATTGCGCGCGCATGCCTGCCCCATTGCCGGCGCGCGCTATGACGCCATTCGAGATGGTGGCGCCCGAAGCCGATGCCGTGAGGTCCGCTGCTACCGAATCGAACTGGCGGCCCTCCACCGCGATATTGCTGGCTCCCAGATGACCGGAGAGCTGAGGGGCCTTCAGACCACCGGTTGCATTGCCATCGAACGTCACGGTCCCCTGATTCAGTGCGACGGTGTCACGCGAGACCGTGGTAGCCGCCAGCACATCATTCAGATCACTGGATTTCAATGCGAGGTGCAGGCTCTTCATCAGGTCGCCTTCCAGATTGAGCCGCGTGTGCGGAAGCGCAAGGTACGAATTCTGAATCCGGACGTTGTTGGCCGATGCCGAATAACTGGCATTGATCTGGCCCGAAACCGGAATGCCTGTTTTGCCGGGAGCGATGGTCAGGTGCGCCTGCGCGGCCAGACTCTGAGTGGATTTCAGATCGCCATCGGCGGTCACCGGGCCACTGACAGCGCCTTCATACGGCAGTTTCGTTCCGATGGTGGCGAGCGTGTGCTGGATGTCGAATCCTCGCAGGCGGCCATCCACCTTATAGAAGCGCAGGTCGCGCAGCCCGAGATCGCCCTCGAAGCTGCCGCCGAACGCTCGCAGCACCAGGCGCTGCAGTTCGATATTGCTCTGGTCGGCGTGGACGCCGGAGGTCAGATTCACGTTGCGAATCGCGGTTGTGCCCTGCGTCAGGTTGATTCCGTCCCCGCGCAGATCGCCCGTGAAAGAGTAATTGTTCGCGGAAGCCCATTTCGCGTCGCCGTTGAGCACGAGGCTGCCCTCCACTTTCGCGGGAACCTGGAAGAGCCGCGCCAGTTGCCCGAGCGCCAGCTTCGAACGCACATTCATCGCGCCGGAGCCGTTCGGATCACGCAGGGCACCGGACGCTTCGATCGAGGAATCGCCAATCGTCGTCCGCAGGTTCCGAACATGAATCGAATCGTTCGACGCCGTCACATCCGCCACGAGCTGGATGTAGCGTGGAAGATCGCGCTCTGTCGAGATATCGACGCCGCCGCCGTAACGGAGGTCCGTCGTTCCGATTGTTCCGTTGAGTTTTGCGTCGATTTGCGGATGCCGGATATTGGTGACGGAACCGTCCACGGAAAGAACAGACGCGGCCGTCGATACGGTGGCGCGATGCAGTTCGATCCTGTCGGTTCCGATGGTGACCGGCAGCTTCACATCCACGCGAACGGGCGTGCGGCGGCCCGCCATCACGTAGACGGGCGCGAACGAAATCTGACCGCCGTAGGTGGAGGCCAGGAGGTTGTAATCGAGCCGGGCCTTCAGATCGTCGGCCTGCGCATTCAGAGGAATTGTCGATTGCTCAAGCGAGAGCGCGCCCTGATTGATCTCAAAGTGGCCGATAGCCAGATCCACAACAGGCTTTAAGGGCTTATCGCTGGGCGGCGATGGATTGCGCGGCGCGGGAATGTTGCTGCGTCCATCGGCCAGCGTCATCATATGCACTTTCGGCCGGTTCACGACGACGTTCGAGATATTGACGATCTGATTCAGCCGCGTGAACAGCCGGATATTCACGACGACGTTGCCGATCTGCACGAACGGTGCGGCGTCAGCCGGCTCCAGGCCGTGAATCGTCAGGTTATCCATCACGGCTTCGAGATGCGATTCGTTGAACCGGAAGTCACCGATTTCCGTCCGGCCGCCGGTCCCGTCCTCAATCGCGGCGATGATCTTCTGGCGGACGAAATTCCCAAACCACTCGGTATGGACGACAATCGAGGCGGCCACGGCAACCAGAACGATCAGCGCCGCCAGACCAATGGCCACATTCCGCGCGATCCGTCCGCCGCGGCTCATTGGAATACCTCCTGTTTGAACGTGACCCGATCGTCCTGCCGCTTCTCCGCCAGCCAGGCGTCGAACTGTTTATCGACCTCCGCCGAGGCAAGCTGCTCGCGAATCTTCGGCTCCAGCGCGTCGTAACCGGAATCCTTCGGATTCTGCCTGCGCAACTCAGTCAGGTGCTGGTTGTAGTAAGCTTTCACCGCATCGTCCGTAATCAGCACGGCGGGACGAAAGCGCTCTTCGATGAAACGGAGCACGGTGAGTTGCCAGCGCATCGCCTCCGTAATCTGATCCTGAGTCACGCCATACTTTGCCAATTCCTGGCGAAGCCGGGCTTCCGAACCGCCGAAGCGATCGCGGCGGAGATTGTTCAGCAGACCGGCGGCTTCTTCGTCGGTGGCGCGCTCGTAATCACCCGTAGCAATTTCATCGCGAATCACGGTTTGATCCACCAGACGCTCAGCGGATTTGCAGCGCGCCGCCGGGCTCGTATCCACCGCGGCGCGGTTCAGGAAGGCAGTCACGCGAATGTCGCGTTCGATATCGCTCAGCTTGATGGCGCGCTTCCCCACGATCACCGCCACGCGATCCAGTACCACCGCGCCAGAAAGCATCGAAGCCAGCAAGGCCGAAATGAGGATCGCGCGCCGCATGTCAGAACGTCTGTCCGATCGAGAAAAAGAATTGAATACGCCCGGTGGTCTGTTGTGTCACCTGGCAGAAACTCTTCGTGGCAGTCGCCGGATCGTTGGGCTTGCACTGCAACAACTCCGCCGGCGTCCCGTTGAAGCCGTTGAATGACGGCGGATTCAGCGTATACGCGAGATCGACGCGTACCGGCCCAACCGGCGTCCGGTACCGCAGGCCGATACCGGCCGCATGCACCGTGTAGTCGAAATCCTGCAGATTGTGCTGGCGGAAGCGCAGCGACATATCGCTCAGCGACGAAAACACGTTCCCCATGTCATGAAAGAAAACACCCTGAATGTTCTCGCCAATGAGCGGGAAACGCAGTTCCACGTTGTTCGTGAAAAGCGCGTTGCCGCCCAGCGGAAAGCCTGTAGCCTGCGATGAGGGCCCGCCGGGAAACAGCGGAGCGCCCGTATCGCGGGGTCCGGCTTCATTGAACGCAAACGCGCGCAGCGAGTCGGCGCCGCCCGCGAAGAACCGTTCCGGCAGCGGAACAGACTGCTGTTCGCTCAGGCCTTGGGGCGCGGAAAATGGCTCAATCATTCCGAATTCGGTCTGACGCGCCAGCACGATGCTTTTTGTCAGGGAGTAATAAGTCGCATTCCGTAGCAGCACCGCGCCGAAACTGCGCTGCGAGCCAAACCACCGCGCCGCCAGCCGGATATCGGCGCTGTTGAGACTGCCATGGTGGGCATTCGTCGCGTTATCCCGGTGATCGCGAACGACGTTCGCCGACAGAATGCCGAGCCGTATGGGCTGCAGCAACTGCGGGATCAGCAGCACGGGGATAACGATCTGGCTCGCGCTGACGCGCCGGTAGGAATAACGGAACATACCGGTAGTCGCTTTACTGAATTTCTGAGAAAGCTGGACGGAGGCTTCCTCGCGTTTGGATGCGAACGTCCGCACGTCGCGCTGGTCCTGATAGACCAGCGAATACGTGATGTTCCTGCCATCCAGACCGAAGAACCGCGGCTCTTCGTAAGTCAGCGAGCCCGATTTATCGATCGACGAATAGACAACGTGCGCCGATGCCGTGTGTCCCCGTCCCCAAAGATTGATGCGGCTGACGCTGAAGGAAGCTTCCGGACTGAAGCCAGTCGAACCGGCCGGGGAGCCTAGACTCTGGGTACTCGGCTTGCCAAACCTCGCCACCTGTGCGCCAATGCCGGCGCTCACCGTGTAACGGTTGGCTTCCTCGAAATCGTAGAGCAAGTATTTGTGTTGAGAATCGCCGTCCGGATTCTCGACCGCGGTATCGACGCGCGCGAAAATTCCCAGATCGTACAGGCGCTTCTGCGTCTCCGTTTGCTCGACAGGTGAAAGCGGATCGCCGGTCCGCGCGGTGATTGCTTTCTGGACCAGCGCGGGGCGCGTCGTGCTCAGGCCGTGCGTGAGGATTCCGCGCACAAACTGCGGCGCGCCTTCCAGAATCGAGTAGGTGACTTCCACATGATGGGGCGTGCCGCTCTCACTCCATTGCGCGCGAAAGGTCGCGGCGGGATAGCCGTGCGAATAGTACCAGGTCAGCACCGCGCTCCGGTCGGCCGCGAGCGAGACATCGGAAAACGGCTGACCGGGAACCGAGCTCATCAGGGGCAGCACCTGGCTGCGATTCGGCTCCAGTGGACCCTCCACCGTCAGCCCGTCCACAACCCATTGCGAGCCCTCTGTGATGTTTACCGTCACGGCGACATCGCCCTGGTGGCCCTGATAGTTGCGATCCACCTGTGTAACAACCTGGACATCGCGAAATCCATTCGCCTGGTAAAGGTCAGAGATGCTGGCTTCGTCACGCCGCCGGAACGCATCGCTGTAGCGCCCGCGGCGCAGGTTAAACGCTTTCGGAGCGATAAACATGCGCTCGCGAATGGTATCCGTGTCGAAGTACTTATTGCCTGTAATCTCGAGGCGCATCATCCTGTAGCGCTGACCTTTCGAAATCACATATTGGATGGTTTCGAGGTCATTCACCGGCGGCTGCACACGGAAATCGACGTCGGCATCGTAATAACCCTGGCTTTGCAGATAGTCGTGAAGATTCCTTCGGCCTTCGACCAGCAGATCCGTATCCACGGCGCGCTCGGAAAACACGGGCACATAGCGTTTCAGCACGCGATTCGAAATTTTAGACTCGACCGCTTCCACCTTGACCTTCGGCCCCGCCGTGATGCTGAGATGCGGCGTCGCCTTATGGCGGGCCGCGTCATAATCGGTATCCTGCAGTTCCACGTGAGAGAGCAGACGATCGTCTTTCTGGTAGCGCGCCTGAACGCCCGCGACGCCCGCGCGCGTTCGCTCGCTCGTCACCTTTTTCCACCAGTGAATCAGCGGATAGCGCCATCCGGTTGCTTTCAGGATGGTGTTGTCGGAAAGAGGCCCGGCTCCTTCGATGACCGGCATTCCATATTTCGCGCGGTTTCCGGGTTTCACCTGAAAGGTAACGAAGACCTGCTGCACATCGGCATCGGAACCGGCAGGCGGCCGCTCGATTTTCGGCTCTACAGTCGCGTCAAACAAACCGTTCGAGCGGAACAACCGGGTCATGCGGTCCACGCTGCGCTGCACATCCTCATCGTGGAAGGGGGCGCCCAGTACCAGTTGGCTGCCACTTTCCAGTTCGGCGCGATTCGGGGGATTAGCGAATTTTCCATCCACCGTGGAGCCGCCAACGAAAAGCTGCGGCGTCAGCACGAACCGGACAGTCACCCCTCCGGCCGGCGCCTTTTCCGCCTCTACAACAATGTCGGCAAAGCGGCCCGTCGCAAACATGGCGTCGATTGTGTCGCCCACATCGAGCGCGTGGAGAGTGTCGCCTTTGTGCAGAAGCTGAACGATGTCAAGATCGCCAGGAGCCAGAATGGGAGCGGGCGAGTACTGGATATCGGCGATCTTCTGCCCTTCGAACTGCGCAATCTGCGCGCGGGAATTCATCGCACAGGCCAAAGCGAGAATTGCCAGCCCAACACCCGTCTTTGGCCCCATTGCGATTCAGAAGAAATGCATCTGCGGGGCCAGTGTGCGGTTGCTAACCGGATTTGCGATGGCCCGCGTTTTTCACGCGCCGCGACAACATGCCCTTCGCCTTTTCGAGCTCCCTGCGGCGCGTGGCGGTCAGATTCGCGCCTCCGCGATTGATGAAGTACGTCAGCATCCGCAATCCCGAGCCCGGCCCTTTCGGAGAAACTTTTTTCGATGCCAGCGTTCGCGCAATAGTCGCCGCGCTCTTCGTGAAGAGACCTTCGGGTGGATGCGTGGAATCCGTGGCGACTGTACGGACCCATTTCTTCTTCGCGTTCTTTTTCGCGGGGGGCATCTCAGCTCCGATGGCGGGCGCGCGTTCTCGCCGCTTTGCGCGCCGCGACGCTGCAGCTTTCCGCCGTGCGATGACGCGCGCTCGTACGCGCCTGGCGGGAAAGCGCACTGCTCGACGCCGCCCCGTGTCCTTCCTTCTCCAGCGCATGCGTGGTTGCGCGCGAACGGGTGGCGGACGTCTGGTGGCTACCCGATTCACCCTTCTTCGTATCGCGGCGCGCCCGCGCTTTGGTCTCTTCGGAACCAGTCTTTGGCGGCGCGAGCTTCACTCCCGCGCGGCGGGCTTTGGAAAGCCCAATCGCGATCGCCTGCTTCGTGTTCCGCGCGCCGTGCTTTCCCTCGCGGACGTGCTCAATCTCTTCACGAACGAATTCGCCCGCCTGGGTGGAAGGCGATTTTCCTTCCCGCGCATCGTCGCGGGCCCGCTCGATAGTCTTCTTTTCCGGCATGACGGACCTCCGTAACTTATTGAGCAATCAGCTTTCCTTCTCAGTAGTGGGATGGGGACAAATGTGGTTGGACCGTAAATTGCTCCCTTAATAACTCATTGAGAACTCATTGAGGGCCCCTCTCGCCACATACAGAATCCAGCTTCAGCCCGGGTTCACGTTCGACGATGCTGCGCGCATCGCGCCGTATCTGCGCGATCTCGGCATCTCTCACGTTTACTGCTCCCCTTTTCTGCAGGCCGCGCCTGGCAGCACGCATGGCTATGACATTGTCGATTTCCAGCGCGTCAACCGCGAACTGGGCGGCGAGGAAGCGCAACAGCGCTTCGTGGCGACGCTGCGGAAACTCGGCCTGGGGCAGGTGCTCGACGTCGTTCCCAACCACATGGCAATTGTCGGCGGTAACCGCTGGTGGTGGGACGTTCTCGAGAACGGCGAAGCCAGCCGCTACGCTCCGTACTTCGATATCGAATGGCTGGGACCGGAGGAACGGTATCGCCACAAAATTCTGCTGCCGGTATTGGGCGACCACTACGGCCTGATTCTCTCCTCCGGGCAGATCCGGCTCGAATACAGCGAAGGGCACTTCATCGTTCGTTATCACGAACACACTTTCCCCATGGCGCCGGAATCGCTGGCAGGATTACTCGCGAAAGCAGCCGACCGCGCCGGTTCCACACACCTCGGCTTTTTGGCGGACGCTCTCGTGCGCCTGCAACAGACCGGGGAAACTACCTGGAATAGCCGTCTGCTGCGCGATCGAAATAAGGAAGCGATCCGGGAACAGATTGTCCGCCTGGCCGACGAGCGCCCGCCGGTGGCCGCGGAAATCTCCGCCGTCATCGATGAGACGAATCACGATGTTGACGCGCTTGACAATATTCTGAACAGCCAGAATTACCGGCTCTCCCGCTGGCGAACGGCGGAGAGTGAACTGGTCTATCGCCGGTTTTTCGATATCAATTCGCTGGTCGGCATTCGCCCCGGCAGGGATCGCGTCTTTCACGACACTCACCAGCTCATACTCGAATGGCTGAAACTTGGACAGGTCGATGGCCTGCGCATCGATCATCCCGACGGCCTTCGCGATCCCCTTGAGTATTTCGAACGCCTCCATGAAGCCGTGCCCGATCTCTGGATCGTCGCCGAAAAAATTCTGGCGCCGAATGAAAATCTGCACCCGCGCTGGAATATTGCGGGAACTACGGGGTACGATTTCCTGAATCTCGCCTGCGGACTTTTTGTCGACCCCGCCGGCGAAGCCGCGATGACTGAGCTCTACCGGACGTTTACCAATGCGCCGTCCGATTTTCGCGCGGTGGCGCGCGAATCGAAATCGCTGATTCTCCGCGAACTGCTGGGCAGCGATATCAATCGTCTGACCGCTCTTTTCCTCGATATCTGCGAGCACAACCGCGATTACCGCGATTACACCCGCCACGAAATTCACGAAGCCATTCGCGAGACCATCGCGTCGTTTTCGGTCTACCGCACGTACGTCCGGCCGGGCTCGGAGCCCCCCACCGAAGCAGAGATCGGCTACATCACTCAGGCGGCCGCCGATGGCGCCGCCGCGCGCCCCGAGATCGAACAACGCCTGTTCCACTTTCTGGCGGATGTACTTCTGCTGCGCGTACCCGGCGAACAGGAGGAGGAGTTCATCCTGCGCTTCCAGCAGGTCACCGCGGCGGCGATGGCCAAGGGCGAGGAAGACACGGCGTTTTATCGTTACGCGCGGCTCATCTCCCTGAATGAAGTGGGCGGCGATCCGGCGCGGTTCAGCGTCACGGTGGATGAGTTCCATCGCTGGTGCTCTCAGATCCAGGCGAGCTATCCGCGAACGATGCTGGCCACCTCCACGCACGATACAAAACGAGGCGAAGATGTCCGGATTCGCATCAGCCTGCTTGCGAGTCAGACGCCCTTGTGGACAGAGACGGTGAATCGCTGGGCGGCGATGAACACGCAGTACAAAGACGGGGATTGTCCCGACCGGCGGACCGAGTACTTTCTCTATCAGACTCTGGTGGGCGCATGGCCTATCTCCGCGGAGCGCCTGAATCGATACATGGAGAAGGTAGTCCGCGAGGCGAAGGATCGCAGTTCGTGGCTGAAGCCGGATGAGCAGTATGAAGCCGCGCTTCGCCGTTTCTGCGATTCGATCCTGACGGATAACGCGTTCATCGCCGATCTCGAATCATTTCTCTCGCGCCTGGTCGAACCCGCTCAGACGGCGTCGCTGGCGCTCAATCTGCTGAAACTGACCGCGCCCGGCATTCCCGATATTTACCAGGGAACGGAAATCTGGAACCTCAGCCTGGTCGATCCCGATAATCGGAGCCCTGTCGATTTTGAAATCCGCGCGCGGCTGCTGGCCGAGCTGGAGAAACTCACGCCCGAGCAAATTCTGGCGCGGGCCGCCGAGGGATTGCCCAAGCTCTGGATGATTCGTCAGGCCTTGCGCGCGCGTCACGCCAACGAGGATTTGTTCGGCGCGAACGGAACGTACACACCCCTTTGGCCTGCAGGCCCCAAAGCGGGCGCGATCGTCGCGTACCAGCGCGGTGAGAATGCCGCAATCGCCGTCCCTCGCCCGGGCCTCGCAAGCGCCAATTGGGACGCGACCGTCCTCGAAATCCCCGCCGGAAAATGGAAGAATCAGTTCACGGGTGAGACGCTCGAGGGAGGTAAAGTCGAAATGTCCTCGCTGCTGGCGCGCTTCCCGGTAGCGCTGCTGATCCGGGAGTCCGCCGGATGAGCGATTTTCACGTTTGGGCGCCGAATGCCAAATCGGTGGATGCGGTTTTTGGCGAGCGGCGCGTGACAATGAATCGCGACGCGAACGGATGGTGGTCGGCGAACGTTGCTGAAGCCGGGGCGGAAACCGACTATGCGTTTTCGATCGACGGCGGCATGTCTCTCCCGGATCCCCGCTCGCCCTCGCAGCCGTATGGCGTTCATGGCGCCTCGCGCACCGTCGATCATGCCGCGTTCGAATGGACTGCGCGCTCGTGGCAGCCGCCACCGCTGTCATCCGCCGTCATTTACGAACTGCACGTGGGCACGTTCACGCCGGGCGGCACATTTGAAAGCGCGATCGAGCGACTTCGATATCTGAAAGATCTCGGCGTCACGCACGTGGAAATCATGCCGGTCGCCGAATTTCCCGGCGAGCGCGGCTGGGGCTACGATGGCGTCGATCTCTTCGCGCCGCATCATTCCTATGGCGGCCCGGCCGGTCTGAAGAAACTGGTGGACGCGTGTCATCGCGAAGGTCTCGCCGTCATTCTCGACGTGGTCTATAACCACCTTGGACCGGACGGCAACTATCTCGGCCTCTTCGGGCCGTATTTCTCGCAGCAGCACCATACGCCGTGGGGCGAGGCGGTGAATCTCGATGGCGCCGGCAGTATCGAAGTCCGCCGCTTCTTCTGCGACAACGCGCTGATGTGGCTGCGCGATTACCATTTCGACGGCCTGCGCCTCGATGCAATTCATGCGATCTTCGATTCCTCCGCCACCCACTTCCTGGAACAGCTCTCGCTGGAGGTGGAAGAACTGGAAGCGGCGACGGGGCGCCATTTCTTCCTGATCGCCGAAAGCGATCTCAACGATCCACGCGTTGTGACCCCGCGCGAAGCGAACGGCCTCGGCTTCGACGCACAGTGGAGCGACGATTTTCATCACGCGGTCCACACGCTTCTCACTGGCGAAACGGCTGGCTATTACGCCGATTTCGGCCGCATGGAAGACCTGGCCACGGCGCTCAGGGACATGTTTGTTTACGGCGGCCGGGAATCCGCATTTCGCGGACGCGCGCACGGTAAACCTGTTTGCGGACTTTCCGCTCATCGCTTCATCGCCTGCATCCAGAATCACGATCAGGTGGGCAACCGCGCGCAAGGCGATCGCATCGGCGCGCTCGCCGGTATTGCCCGGCAGAAAATCGGCGCTGCGCTCCTGCTCTGCGGCCCGTCCATTCCGATGCTCTTCCAGGGCGAGGAATTCGCCGCCGCCACGCCCTTCCAATACTTCACGAATCACTCCGATCCCGAACTGGGCGCCGCGGTTTCGAAAGGGCGCCGCGAGGAATTCGCTTCGTTCGGCTGGAAGCCTGATGACGTTCCCGATCCGCAGGACATTTCCACCTTCAACGCCTCGCGCATCCACTGGCGCGCGATCGACCAACCGGCCCATCGCGATGTTCTCGCCTGGTACCGCAGCCTGATCGCGCTCCGCCGCGCGACGCCCGCTCTCAACAACGGAAATCTCGACGCCGTCCAGGTCGACTTCAACGAACCCGATCAATGGCTCATTCTCTATCGCAGGAACATCACCATCGCCTGCAATTTCTCGAACACCTCCCGCAGCATTGTTCTGCGTTTCCCGGCGCGCTTGCTGCTCGCCTCAGAACCCAATATCGACGTGACTGAATCCAAACTCGAACTCGCGCCCGAATCCGTGGCGATTCTCCAGGAGTTCCGCTCATGATGCCGCGCGCCATCCTGCCGGGCAAACCGTACCCGCAGGGAGCTACCTGGGACGGGATCGGCTGCAACTTTTCCATCTATTCCGAAAGCGCCACTGGCGTGGAACTCTGCCTCTTCGATGAAGCCGGCGAGAACATCCGTCTGACCGTTCCCATCCGCGAATACAGCGGCCACGTCTGGCACTGCTACATTCCGGGAATTAAGCTCGGCCAGCTCTATGGCTATCGCATCGATGGCCCTTACGAGCCGGAAAAGGGACATCGGCACAACGCGTCGAAACTGCTCATCGATCCCTACGCGAAGGCGCTGACGAAGCAGATCGACTGGAGCGGTCCGCTCTTCGGCTATACGCCAGGCAATCCCGACGAAGACCTCACGCCCAATACGGAAGACGACGCGCACTGGATGCCCAAGTGCGTCGTGACCTCCAACACCTTCGATTGGGAGAATGACCGGCCGCCGCTCCGTCCTCTTCACAACAGCGTGATTTACGAAGTACACGTCAAGGGCATGACGGCGCGCGCCCCCAGCGTGCCCGAAGAAATTCGCGGAACGTACGCCGGTCTGGCGTACCCCACGACGATCGAATACCTGAAGGACCTCGGCGTTACCGCCGTGGAACTGATGCCGGTCCACGCCTTCGTCGATGACAAGCACCTGATCGAAAAGGGTCTCCGCAATTACTGGGGCTACAACAGCATCAATTTTTTCTCGGCGGCCGCACGCTATTCGAGCTCAGGCGATCGCGGCGAGCAGGTCAGCGAATTCAAAGGCATGGTCAAGGCGCTCCATCGCGCCGGCATCGAAGTCATTCTCGACGTGGTCTACAACCACACCGCCGAGGGCAATCACCTCGGCCCCACTCTCAGCTTTAAGGGCATCGATAACGCCACTTACTACCGCCTGGTGCAGGACCAGCCGCGCTATTACATGGACTACACCGGCACCGGCAACACGCTGAACGTGCGCCACCCGCAGGTCCTGAAGATGATCATGGACAGCCTCCGCTACTGGATCACCGAAATGCACGTGGATGGCTTCCGTTTCGACCTTGCCTCCGCGCTCGCGCGTGAGCTCCATCAGGTCGATCGTCTTTCGTCCTTTTTCGACGTCATCAATCAGGAC
>CAZWTH010000089.1:0-32392 GCA_964636715.1 uncultured Solibacteraceae bacterium
GGATGCCGCCGGCCGCATCACCATGGGCGAGAGCGCGACCGCGCTTCAGGAATCCCTGCGGCGCCTGAGCAATGAGGGGAATAGGAAGATTCTTCTGAATCTGGCTCGCGTCACCTTCATGGACACGGCCGGCATCGGCGAAATGGTGGGCTGCTACGTGTCCGCGTCCCGCACAGGCACCAAATTCAAAATCTGTGAGGTCACCCGCCGCATTTCGGACCTGCTACAGATGACGCGTCTCTCCACCGTTCTGGATCTCTACGATTCGGAAGACGACGCGCTCCAGTCATTCCGGCAGTCCCGATAAAATAGAAGCAGATGCCGGGTAGAGGTCTGCTCACCACTGCTGCAATCTGCCTGATGTGGGCGGCGACTGCTTCCGGACAGTCTCCCGCGGTCCGCATTCGCCCGCCTTCCGTTCTGCCGATTTCTTCCATTCAGATCCAGGGTAATCAGAAGCTGAAAACGGACGCGATTCTGGGCGTGCTCGGGCTGAAGGTGAAGGACGAGGGGAGCACGGCCATTTTTAACGCCGCACGGGACCGGCTGCTCGATACCGGCTATTTCGATACCGTCAGCTATCAGTACCGCCAGCAGAATCTGGGATTCGCGGTGACGTTCACGGTGTACGAGATGCAGCAGGTCTATGGCATCCGCGTGCAGGGCCTGCCGATTACACCGGGGCAGATTGCGGACATTCTGCGCACGAAAGACCCGTTGTTCAACGGCCTGTTACCGGGAACGAAGAAAGTGGTAGATCGCGCGGCGGGATATGTGCAGGAGGCGCTGGAGGCCACGAATCCGGATATCCACGTGCGCGCCAGCCTGATTCCCACGGGGCCGGACCATTACGAGGTGGAATTCTCGCCTGCCGAAGGCCTGCCCGTGATTGCGGATATGACGTTCGAAGGCAGTTCGGCGGTGAGCGCCTCCGAGTTGCATACGGTGATGATTGAGAACGGCATCGGCCAGCCATACAGCGAAGAAAATGTGAAAGCGCTGCTCGATCGATACGTGCGGCCGTTGTTCGAAAAACAAGGTTATATGCGGGTGCGGTTTCCGCGTATCGTGGGCAATCCCGCGGAGAAGGTAAAGGGCATCGAGGTGCGGGTCACGGTGGATGAAGGTCCTGTCTTCAAGCTCGGTCAGGTCAGCGTGCGCGGTCCGGGCGCGGACGACAGCAAGCGACTGCTCCGCATGGCGAATATTCAGACCAGCGAGTCAACTTATTCGATCAACGGCGACGAGATCACGAGCGGCGTCGACAAGATCCGGTCGGTGCTGCATGGCGAGGGGCATCTGGACGCGAAGGTTTCGGTGGATCGCACGATTCATGATTCGGCGCAGACCGTGGATGTCGCGTTCAATGTCGATCCGGGTCCGGTCTATACGTTCGGCAAGCTGACGGTGAACGGACTGGGGCTCGATGGCGAAGCGGCGATTCGCAAGATGTGGACCGTGAAACCGGGTGATCCGTATCCCGGGGGCTATCCGAATAACTTTGTGGATGAGGTCAGGAAGCAGGGGCTGTTCGATAATCTTGGCGATATCTCAGCGACTCCATCTATCAATCACGACACGCGCGTGGTGGATGTGACGCTGAACTTCGTTTCTTCCACGTCGGTTTTGAATCCGAAGCGGCGTCCGCTTTAGTGTGATGAGCGACGCCGATTTACAATCGGCGGCAGGATGCCATCCTACCTCACGAGACTGGAGACCAGCCTATGCTGATTGCGATTACGCGCGAGGTCAGCGCTTCTCTGGCTCAATGCGAACTGACGTGGCTCGATCGACAGCCCATCGATATCGAGAAGGCGCGCGCGGAGCATCGCGCATATGAGCAATGCCTGCGGGATCTCGGGGTGCGGATCATTTCCCTGCCCGCGCTCGACGAGTATCCGGACGCGGTGTTTGTGGAAGATCCGGCGATTGTGCTGGATGAGGTCGCGGTGATTACGACGATGGGGGCGGCGAGCCGGCGGGGCGAGCGCGAGAGCCTGGCGGCGGCGGTGGGGCACTACAAGCCGGTTGTTCGTATGCAGGATCCGGCGCGGCTCGAAGGCGGCGATGTGATGCGGGTGGGGCGCCAGCTTTACGTGGGGATTTCCGGGCGGAGCGATACGGCTGGCGTGACGCAGCTTGGTGAGTTGCTTGCGCCGTACGGGTATCGGGCGCACGGGCTTGCGCTACAGGGATGTTTGCATTTGAAATCGGCTTGCTGCGCGCTGGACGACGAGACGGTGCTGCTGAACCGCGAGTGGGTGGATACTTCGCTGTTCGGCGGTTATCGGCTGATCGATGTGGCGCCGAGCGAGCCTGGCGCCGCGAATGCGCTGGCGATCGGGAATGCGGTTGTGATGCCGGATGCCTATCCGGCGACGGCTGAGATTCTTCGGCGAGAAGGATTCAGTGTGCGGACTCTGGATATGACGGAGCTCATGAAGGCGGAATCCGGCGTCACGTGTTCGAGCCTGTTGTTCGAATTTCGTTGTTGACGCTGAATCCCGTGCTCATTTTTGCAACGGGTAATACGTGTAGGTATAGCTCCAGGTCATCGCTTTGCCTGGTTCGACTGAGATCGCGACGAACGGCTCAATCGCCATTACGCTGCGAATCGACCAGAGCGCCACGCTCGCCAGCGGCTTATCGCCCACGATGTGTACGCCGACGCCGGCCTTCGGATTCTCCACGTGAATGTCATAGTCTGTCGCGTCCGCTCCGAAACCCTCCACCGGCATCGCAACCGTCTCCCGATCCTGCAGAGTCTTCAGATAGGTGATGCGCTTGCCGGATACGGACGCCATCTGCGGGTTCGGCGGCCGGCTGGTCTTCACGTCGAAGGGAAAAGTGAGCGAATAGCCCGCCGGAGTTCCGGCCTGATCGAGCGTCAGAAAGTTGTGGTTGTAGAGCTTGCTCTCAATGGGCTTCGATCCCGTGTTCCTCAACGAATGCGAAATCACCATTTCGGGTTTGCCCTTCTCCAGGCGCACCGTCTTGGAGTACGTGTAGCCGTAGCCGGTCTCGGCGTCCTTCAGCACCTGCGTGAATTCGACCGAGTCTCCGCGCTTCTGAACCGTCCACTTCCCCGGCGAGACGATCTCGTATTTCTTGTAGGCGCTGTACGGAGTCGCGTCGCTCTTGCGAAGAACGCCGACGCCGATCTTGATGAACTTCCCGTTTGGCCCAGCCTCGTCGAATCCGAGCGGCGTCTGGAATTCATCGGCCGGTCCCATCGATCCGCTCTCCGAGCTGACAACAATGTCCGAATCTTTGTAGACGAAGTCGCGAACCGAAGAATCCTGCTTCGTGAACCACGGCCCGTAGAAATCGTGTCCATCGAACTTCAGACTGGAGATCACTCCTGACCAATCAAACCTCGTGCCGCGATAATAACCGTTCGCCGCGTCCGGCAGATACAACTTCGCCGTGATCTGCCCGTTCGAGATCGTCGCCTCCGGGGGCGTGGTCTGTGCCATCAGGGTTCCTCCCGCCAGCGTGGCAAATAACGCAATCGCATAAATCCGCATTTCAGGCTTCTCCATTCTGAGCACAATACCGCAACGCCGCGGCGAGCGTTTCCGGGGGCGCCGCGCCTTCCGAAACGATCTGCCCCTGATACTGGATGAACGGCACGCCGGTCACTCCGTTATCGCGCGCGCCAATCTCTTCCTCGCGAACACGATCCATCAGAGCAGGATCGTCGAAATCGGCCTCGACTCCAAACTCGTGCGCGATAGACGCCAGGACGGCAGGGTCGCCAACATCTTCACCTTTGCAGAAATATCCGGTAAACAGCCGCTCCGCGACCTGATTTTGTAATTCCACGCCGCGCTCCAGCGCCGCAGCCAGAAGCACATGTCCGCGGAATGAATTCGGCGTACGCTGCATCAGATCGTGCCGGAATTCGATTCCCGCGGCGCGGCCGTTTTCCGCCACGCGCGCATCGAGCTGCTGCGAGTACTCCCAGCTTCCGAACTTCGCGATTCGATATTCCCGCCGGCTGATTCCCTCCCGCGGTATCCGCGGATTCAATTCGAACGGATGCCACCGGACCGCAAGCTCACGCTCCAAAATCGCCGCCGCCTGCTCCAGCCGGCGCTTCCCGATGAAGCACCACGGGCAAACGATATCGGACGTCACGTCAACGGTCAGCGCCGTACTCATGGTGAAGCCATATTATCCGACCCGCGCACTTCCTTGCGAGATACTGACACTATGCGTATTCCAGCGCGGCTGGCGATCGCGCTTCTGCCCGCACTTGTTTTTGCTCAGAAACAACCCTTCAACGCGGACGCTTTGCTGAAGATTCAGCGCATCGGCGACCCTCAGCTTTCCCCCGACGGCCGTACGGTCGCTTTCGGCGTCAGCACGCCCGACCTCACCGCGAACAGGAACGTGAAATCGATCTGGGTCATTCCAACCGCGGGAGGCACGCCCCGCAAGCTGATGGATGCCGCCGAACGCCCCCGCTGGGCGCCTGACAACAAGCGCATCTTCTACACCGGCACGCAGAGCGGCTCGTCGCAGATCTGGAGCATCAATCCCGATGGGTCCGATCCAAAGCAGGTCACCAATCTCTCTACCGAAGCCGCAGGTCAGATCGTTTCGCCGGATGGCAAGTATCTGGTGGTCACGAGCGACGTCTATCCCGATTGCGGCGCGGATGACGCCTGCAACAAAAAACAACTCGATGCGAACAAGAACCGCACCACCGATGCGCGCCTGATCAAGGGGCTGCTCTACCGGCACTGGAACACGTGGACGGGGGACCGCGTGACGCATCTGCTCTCGATCGCGCTCGAAGACGGGAAGACCGTCGATCTCTCTCCTGGCAATCGCGTCACGCCGCCGTTCTCGCTCGGCGGTCCGGACGATTACGCGATCTCGCCGGACAGCGCCGAGGTGGCCTTCGCGCAGAATGCCGACCCCGTTCCCGCGGCGGGCACGAACAACGAAATCTACATCGAACCGATTACCGGCGGCGCGCCCGTGAAGGTTTCCACGAGCCCTGGCGCGGATAATTCGCCCGCCTATTCGCCGGATGGTAAATCGCTCGCCTGGCGCACGCAGGAGCGCGCGGGCTATGAATCCGACCGGTGGCGTCTCGCCATCATGGACCGCGCGTTTAAGCAGATTACGGTCATCACGGATCAGATCGACCGGCAGGTGAACGGCTTCCTCTGGTCGCCCGATTCGCGGAATATCTTCTTCACCGCTGTCGATCGGGGGCGGCAGGCAATCCAGCTCATCCCGGCCACGGGCGGCGGCGGACACCTCATCGTATCGGGCCAGGCGACATTCGACAACATGCAGGTCAGCTCCGATAACCGCACCATCGTCTTCACGCGCGAGAGCGGGAGTTCGCCGGGCGAGATCTGGCGCGGCACTTCGAGCGGCGGCCAGGCGGTTCCGCTCACGCATTTGAACGATGGCTTGCTGGGCCAGTATCAGTTCACCGATCTGGAGGAAATGTCGACGCTTGCGCCCGACAACACGCCGATCCAGAGCTTCATTGTGAAGCCGCCGAATTTCAATGCGGCGCAGAAGTATCCGGTCATTATGCTGATCCACGGCGGCCCGCAGGGAGAATGGGGTGAAAGCTGGACCTACCGGTGGAACGCCCAGGTATTCGCTGGCGCCGGATACGTCGTCGTAATGCCAAATCCCCGAGGCTCAGTGGGATATGGCCAGAAGTTCACGGACGACATCAATCAGGATTGGGGCGGCAAACCATATACCGACATCATGGCGGTGACCGATGCCGTTTCCAAACTGCCATATGTGGATAACAACCGCATGACGGCGGCGGGCGGGTCGTATGGCGGCTACATGATCAACTGGATTCTCGGCCATACCGGGCGATTCAAGGCGCTGATCACGCATGATGGCGTCTACGATCTGCGGGCCGAGGCGGAGAGTACCGACGAGCTATGGTTCCCGATGTGGGAGTTCGGCGGCATGCCGATGGACAAACCGGACGTTTACGACAAATGGTCGCCGAGTCAGTTCGTGAAGGACTTCCATACGCCCACCCTCGTCATCCACGGGCAACTCGATTACCGGATTCCCTACTCGCAGGCTCTCCAGCTTTTCACTGAGCTGCAGCTTCAGAAAGTGCCGTCAGAGTTGCTGCTTTTTCCTGACGAAGGCCACTGGGTGCTGAAGCCCCGCAACAGCAGTTTGTGGTACAAGACATTTCTCGACTGGATTGGAAACTGGACTAAACCTTGAAAGCCCTACTTATCATTCTGGTGCTCCTTCTGATTGGAGCGCCCATCGCGTTATACGTGTCCTCGCAGCCCGCCGCCGTGACGGTGGACCCGGTGAAAGTGATTGGCTTTGAAACGCCTGTGCGGGTGCAGGTGAATAGTCCGCATGGCGTGCGGCGCGTTGAAGTGGACGTTGTACAGGACGGGAAGTCGTACACGGCGGCGAAGGTGGAGAAGCCGTCGAAGCGGTTTCTGATCGATCGCCATGTTGCGCCAATGACCGTGACGGCGAGCGCCGGCCGCAAACCAATTCCGGCGCTGCATGACGGCAAGGCGCAAATCGTGGTGACGGCGGTTGCGAACGATATGGGTGGCGGCACCGCCACGAAGACGCTCGATGTGGATGTGATGACCGCCCGGCCCACTGTTTCGGCCGATGGGGCGCAGCATTACATCAATCAGGGCGGCAGCGAAATGGTGACGTTCACGCCTGGCGGCGCGTGGACCGAAGCGGGCGTTCAGGTGGGCGATTACCGGTTCCGCAGCTTCCCGCTGCCCAACCATCCCGGCCAGTACTTCAGCCTGTTCGCGCTTTCGTGGCAATTGGGGCCGGATACGCCGATGTATGTGTATGCCACCAATCCGAGCGGCGCAATGGCTCGATCCGACTTCTGGCATAAGGTGTTCCCGAAGCAGTTTCATGCGAGCACGATCCGGCTGGAAGACATGAATATGGACCGGATGGTGAATGGGATCGATCCCGACCATAAAATTCCCGGCGATCTGGTGCAGCGCTTCATCTATATCAATTCGACGATGCGCAAGTCGAACAACAAGACGCTGGCGGATCTGCGTTTTCAGACCGAGCCGAAGTTCCTGTGGACCGGCGCGTTCCTGCCGATGGTCGATTCGACTGTGGAAGCGCGTTTCGCGGATCAGCGTACGTATACGTGGCAGGGCAAAGTGGTGGACAAGCAGGTTCACCTCGGTTTCGATCTGGCGAAGGTGGCGCATTCGCCGATTCCGGCGTCGAACGATGGCCGCGTGGTGTGGGCGGAGAACCTGGGGATTTATGGCAACTGCATCGTGATCGACCATGGGTTCGGGCTGCAGAGCATCTATGGACACCTGAGCGAATTTCTGGTGAAGAAGGGCGACATGGTGAAGAAGGGACAGATCATCGGCAAGACCGGCTCGACCGGGCTTGCGGGCGGCGATCATTTGCACTTCACGATGCAGATCGATGGGGTGCAGGTGAATTCGGTGGAGTGGTGGGACCCGCACTGGGTGAAGGATCGCGTGCTGAGCCAGATGGGACTGACGCTGGAAGGCGGCGATGCGGCGGCGGAACCCGCGCCGAAAGAGCATCGCGCGAAGGCGAAGGCGGCGCCGAAGCGCAAGCGGCGGCGGTGACTTTCTTGTGCTCACAGAACCAAAGCACGATCCTCATTTGCAGGCAGCGGGTGAGAGCATGAAGGTCGCCGCGGAACAACTGGAGCGCCTTGGTATCGCCCATAGGAACGGAACGCGCCTCCGCACTGATCTTCCCCAGGATATGCGGGAGGAGACAGCTCGCGATCTCGACGGCTAGCCGCGCTGGGGAAAGAGTCCCGCTGCGTCGGCAGGCATTCCCTGATCGAGAAGAAGAAAAGGGAGACGACGTCCCGGCTCAGTCACGCGGCGGACGCGTCCCAGACCTCGTCAGCGAGGTTCGCGGCGGCAAATTCGAGGGCCTGACGAATGTCGTCTTCCTCCAAATCCGGTTAATTCCGCAAGAGCTCCTGACGGTCGGGATATACTGCTACTGCCGCAACAACGCGGCGAACCGTCAGTCTCATCCCGCGAATACAGGGCTGGCCACTCATCTGTTGCGTATTTTGCGTGATTCGGTCGAACATCGGTCGATCCCTGTCTCTATTCTCCTACAGCTTCTGTCCTCAGCGCGGCGATTAGCCGGGAGAATTCCCCACCGAATAAAGATCCAGGATACCGGTCTCGCGGAGCCGTGCGGGTAGAATTGCCTCAGCATCGCCCGATAACTTTTGCCTTTCCACGACCCATGAACCATTCGCAAGTCGCCTGTACTCGACGGTATACGGTCCCTCCTGCGTCGACGACCATGTAAAGTCCTTCTCTTCGGGCGGCTGAATCTGCGTGATAGAAAACCAACCACGCCGCGTCGCGGAGCCGCCGCCGGCGCTGCCAACGGGCCGGAAACTCAATTTCACCTGGAGGTCTGGCTCCATAACCTGTCGAATCCCAGCCCTCAATGCGCCCTTACCGGCCAGAACACCCAACCCCGGAATCTGTACCACTACATCGTCGGCGTAATCGCTGACAATCTTCTCGACATCGCGGGATGCCCAGTCATTCGCCCATGCAACCTCCGCCGCATGGATCGCGATTTCGTCCTGCGATTCCCGGGCAACCCGATGAGGCTGCGAACATCCGGCTGAAGCCGTCAACATCACCGCCAGCCAGAAAATTGCCTTCACTCGCAAGTGGACGCTATGAGTCGCAGCAAAGTTCCCATCGATCAATTTGACGCCGGCCGTTCTGCCGCCTCGATTTCGTAGACGTTCTCTTCGACCTCCGCGGGAACGAGCTTCAGCCCCAGCTGTTGCGGCAGCGCGGAGAAGATCACGGGCTCAGCGCCTGGGTCCGACGCCCGGCTGCCTTGCAGCGGGGTCCAGTGCAGGTCTACATCGTACAGGCCAGCCAGACCAGTCCGATCGACAACCGTTCTCACCGCGCCGGCGGGTATTCGCAGCCACGCCGCTAACTCACTCATCGTGATGGCATGGGCACTCAGCGACGCTCCCGGTTTCACGTCGAAGGAATGCCATTCCCCACGATTCAATCGGAGATGAGGCCCGAGTTTCCCTTCTTCCGCCACAACCAGCGCGAAGCCCTTCGCGGGGCGCTTCTCCGAATGAAATTTCAGCGCGAATCGCTGCGCCGCTACGCCAAGCAGGAGCTGCCGATAGATCTCATCTTCCGGCTTTCCAGCAAGACTGGCGGTTTTCGCGGAGATGTCCCAGAGATCATGCCGAACCCAATCCTGTCCGCCGGAAATCTGATTCGGAAGAATGTTGAGACCCTCGCGGACCATCAACTCGACCGTGAAACATCGTGCTTCGAGCTGGCCGCTGGGGAGTACATGGGTATCTCCACAAGGCAGATTATCCGGATGAGGCTTCACTACGGACACGTCCGGCCGCGTCTGGCCACTCACTATCGCCGCAATCGTAAGAATTAGCGGAATGCAACGCATTCAACAAAGTGACGCGTCATTCGCGTACAACGTGGAGGAGGATCTGTCGATTAGTTCGGCGATGGCCGCTCGACGTAGTCAATCACGTGAACGTCATCGGGCCATACATCCGGTCAACGAAATGCGAATCGCTTCATTCCGTTAATCGTAAACGAAGTGCAGGGCCTTCTTCAGGTCCTCCCACGCTTCCCGCTTCGCTTCCACGTTATACGCGCGCAACAGGTACGACGGATGGAACGTGACAATCAGCGGAATGTCATGCCACTTGTGCCACTTCCCGCGCAGCTTCGTCACGCCGTCCCGGCCGCCCAGCAGCGCCTTCGCCGCGGTCGAGCCCAGCGCGCAGATCGCCCTCGGATGAATCACCTGCAATTGCCGGAATAAGAACTGTCCGCAGATCTCCATCTCATCCGCTTCGGGAGTCCGGTTATCCGGCGGACGGCACTTCACCACGTTGCAGATATAAACGTCATCGCGCTTAAGCGGAATGCCTTCCTTCTTCGCGGTGCCTTCGATCATCTGCGTCAGCAACTGCCCCGCCCTGCCAACGAACGGCAACCCCTGCGCGTCTTCATCCGCGCCCGGACCTTCGCCCACAAACACCAGCTTCGCTTCCGGATTTCCCGTGCCGAAGACGATCTTGTTGCGGCACTGATGCAGGCGGCAACGTTTGCAGTCGCCGATATCCCCGCCAATCTGAACGAGCGAATCGCCCGCAGGCACAAGGCTGGGAAGCACAACTTCCGGCGCAGACGCGACCGGCTCCGGCACAGCGGCCGCAACAGGCGCGGCAGCCTCCCGCTTATACAAATCCTTCACTCCGAGATCTTTGAAATACTCGATCCGGCGGCGCAGCTCATCGGAACTCACAGGCGCGCACCTGCCGTCTTCCGCAGACGCAGCATCTGTCCCAAAATCCGATCCGCCACTTCACGCTTCGGCGCGCGCGGCGCTTCCACCACTTCGCCGCCGCGCATCACGAGCAGCACTTCATTGGTATCGGATTCAAAGCCCGATCCCGCCACACCCACGCGATTCGCCACAATCATGTCGCAGTTTTTCTCTTCCAGCTTGCGCCGCGCGTATTCCAGAAGATTCTCCGTTTCCGCCGCAAACCCAATCAGCAGCCGATCGCCCTTCGCGCGCCCCAACTCCGCCAGAATATCCGCCACCGGATCGAGCGCAATCGAAACCGGCGCGCCCTTCTTCTTGATCTTCTTTTCAGCCGGAGCCGCGGGACGGAAATCCGCCACCGCCGCGCACTTGATCACCGCCGTCGCCTGCTCCAGATGCGCGAACACCGCGTCCCGCATCTCCGCGCCCGTCTGCACCCGAATCACTTCGGCGCCGCACGGCGGATCGAGCGCCACCGGACCACTCACCAGAATCACCTTCGCGCCACGATCCAAAGCCGCCTGCGCCAGCGCATAACCCATCCGCCCGCTCGAACGATTCGAGATGTAGCGAACCGGATCGATCGGCTCCTGCGTCGGCCCCGCCGTGATCAGAATCGTTTCGCCTTCCAGATCGCGCACGCCCGGCTGCACAACGCGGCGCACCGCCTCCAGAATCGTGTCGTTCTCCGCGAGCCGGCCGGCGCCGAACGTCCCGCACGCCAGCATCCCGACGCCCGGGTCCACAATCACATGCCCGCGCTTCCGAAGCGCTTCCATGTTGGCGCGCGTGGCTTCGTGCTCCCACATCGCGGTATTCATCGCCGGCGCCAGAATCACCGGCCCGCGAAAAGCCAGATAGACGGTTGAAAGAAATCCGCCCGCCAGCCCATGCGCGAATTCCGCCAGGATATTCGCCGTGGCCGGCGCCACCACGAGCAGATCGTTCGACTGCGCGACCTCAATATGCTCGATCGCCGCCGAGGGCTCAAAAAGATTGGTGAAAACTTTGCGGCCGGTGAGAGAAGCGAAAGTCACCGCGCTGACGAACTCCTCCGCGGAACGCGTCAGCACGGCCTGCACTTCATGGCCATCGCGAATCAGCAGGCGGGCGAGATCGGCGGCTTTATACGCCGCGATGCCGCCCGAAACCCCGAGAATAATCCGCATACAGCGGTATCAGATAGCGGACTCTTCGACCGGTTCCGCCACAAGGTCAACGTCGGCGGGGATGTCGTACTTGACCAGACCGCGCCGCGCTTCTTCCATCGCGATGACGGTCGACTTGCGCGAAGAGGTTGGCAGCACCGGGCGCTGGCCGCCCTGCAGCTGGCGCGCGCGCTTCGCCGCCACGATGATGAACCGGTAGGTGCTCTGATCGTTATCGTCCGGAAGCGTGCAGTGGGCGTTATTTCTGACGGGTGTGTCGCTCATGTTGAAATCCTTTATTCCTGTCCGTAGGTGGCTAATATCGGCTGGATCTTTTCCAGAACGCGGATTCTTCTCACGCGCTCGGCGCGCACGATCGCTTTCAGCGATTCGAGCGCCGTCTCCAGGTTCTCATTCACCAGCACGTAGTCGTATTGCTTATAGTCCCCAATCTCGCGGGCGGCATTATCCAGGCGCCGCCGGATCACCTCATCGGAATCCTGGCTGCGCGCGCGAAGCCGCTGCTCCAGGATCTGGCGCGAGGGCGCCAGAATAAAGATCGATACGGCGTCCGGAATCCGCTCTCTTAATTGTTGCGCACCCTGTACGTCAATGTCGAGGACGAGGTCCTTGCCCGCCCCCTCCGCCGTCTTGAGGGCCGATCGCGGAGTGCCGTAGTAGTTCCCGAAAACGTCGGCATGCTCCAGAAATTCGCCCGCCGCGATGCGCCGCTCGAACTCCTCACGCCCAATGAAATCATAGGCTTGGCCGGATATTTCCGTGCCCCGCGGCTTGCGCGTCGTACAGGAAACCGAAAAGGTAAGCCCTTCCACCTCAGCCATCAGGCGGCCCACCAGGGTTGATTTTCCCGAGCCCGAAGGCGCGGAAATGATGAAAACAGTGGTCATTCGATATTGAGCGACTGCTCCCGGATCCGGTCGATCTCGGCCTTGGCCGCCAGACCCAGGTCGGTGAGAACCAGGCCCTGGTCCCCCAAACCGCCGGTCTTCGAAAGGATCGTGTTCGCCTCGCGGTTCATCTCCTGAAGCAGGAAGTCGAGTTTTTTGCCGGATTCGCCCTCCGCCGAGATCAGGGCGCCCGTCTGATCGGCGTGCGTCTTCAGCCGGACCAACTCCTCACTGATGTCGCTGCGCTCGGCGAGGATCGAGGCCTCCTGCGCAAGCCGCGCCGGATCCAGATGCGCGCCAGCCAGCATCTCGCCCAACCGGTCCTGCAGCCGCTTCTGAAAATAGGGGAGCGCCCGCGAGCGAATCTCCTCCATCCGCTTCACCAGATCCTGAATGGAAGCGATGCGCGCGCGAATTTCGGTATCGATCGCCTGCCCTTCCCGCAAACGGAAACGGTCGAGTTCGTCGAGCGCCTCGGCGGCCGCCGCCAGCGTCTCCGCTTCCAGCGCCGCATCGGCTTCGGATGACGCCGCGCGCGATTCCACCATGCCGGGCAGCCGCAGCGCCTCATTCAGGTCCGGCTGCTGATTCTCTAACCCGAGTTGCGCAGCGGCGGCGCGGAATGCGCTGAACCAGCTCAGCAGCATGGTTTCATTGATGGCGAACGAGGAATCCCCTCCGGCCGCCGCGGCGCGTTTGAACGACACCATGATCTGGGCATGCCCGCGCACGACCCGCTTGCGGATGGCGGAACGCAGCGCCGGCTCGATGGCGTCGAAATCCATCGGCATGTGGAAGTGCAGATCGAGCCCGCGGTGGTTGACGGTTTTGATGGTGAGAGTCAGTTCGCCCGACGGCAGTGAGCGGGAAACGCGGGCAAAGCCCGTCATGCTGCGAATGGGCATCGAGTGGAGTTTTCCATTATGACACTCCGCTCGCGCCCCTGATCGGAACTGCTAACGATTGATCCAGCGTTGCGAGGCCCCGGAATACCGGTCGCCCTGCACCTGGATCTGAGAGGCTGCCTCGCGAATTTCGCTCAAATCCGCGCCGGTGAGTTCCAGATCCGCGCCGCCGATGTTTTCCTCCACGCGGGCGAGCTTCGTCGTGCCTGGAATCGGCGCGATCCACGGCTTCTGCGCGAGGAGCCACGCGAGAGCAATCTGTGCGGGCGTCGCGTGCTTTCGCTCGGCGATCGACGCCAGCAGATCCACCAGGGCGCGATTCGCTTTCCTGGCTTCCGGAGCGAAACGGGGGACCGTGTTGCGGAAATCGTTCTTGTCGAAATCCGTGGTCTCGTCGATATTGCCGGTCAGATAACCCTTGCCCAATGGACTGTAGGGCACGAGGCCAATCCCCAGTTCTTCAAGCACCGGAATGATCTCCGCCTCAGGCTCCCGCCACCAGATGGAGTACTCGCTCTGCAGCGCGGTCACGGGCTGAACCGCATGCGCGCGTCGAATTACTTTGACGCCCGCCTCCGAGAGCCCGAAGTGCTTCACCTTCCCCTGATGGATCAGATCCTTCACGGTTCCGGCAACGTCCTCAATCGGAACTTCCGGATCAACCCGGTGCTGATAGAGAAGATCGATCGCGTCCATGTTCAGGCGTTTGAGCGAAGCTTCCACAACCTGCCGGATGCGTTCCGGACGGCTGCTCAGCCCCTTGTTTTCGCGGGTATCCGCATCGATGTTGAACCCGAACTTCGTCGCGATCACGACCTGATCCCGAAATGGCGCGACGGCCTCGCCCACCAGTTCTTCGTTGATGAAAGGTCCGTACACCTCGGCGGTATCGAAAAAGGTCACCCCGCGTTCAAACGCGCCGCGGATGACGGAAATCATTTCCTGTTTGTCTTTCGGTGGACCGTAGCCGAAACTCATCCCTATGCAGCCGAGGCCGATGGCGGAAACTTCCAGATTGCTGTTTCCGAGCTTCCGTTTTTGCATGATTCAGAGTAGCTCGCAATGCACAGGCGGCGATGCGGGGTACCCAAAGTCAGAAGCTGATCCGGGTTAGCGCTTCGTCTTTTTCGCCGGCGTTTCCGACCGTTCACGGAGAGCGCCTAACAGGAATTCGAGCGCGCCGATCGCCTCGGGCGATCCGGTTTCCAGAATCGCGTCGAGCGCCGCGTGCAGATCGTCGCCCATATCCCGGCCATGAGAAGCTTTGCGGAGGCGAATGGATTTCGTGGCGTCCCGCGGCGTAATGACCTTCCCCACCGTGAACCTGCCCTGCCCCATTTCCATCGCGAGATCTGCCCGGTCCCGGCGCACCGCCAGGCTTTTCATGGCTTCGAGCGACGCGTCACTGACATGCACGCCGCGTTCATAGGCGCGTACCGATCCGACCGAGATCCCCAGGTCAGTGGCAAATTGCTGCTGGCTCATTTTCAGGGCTTCTCGAAGTCTTTTTGTCGGATTCACCATGAATTTCCAAAAAAGCAGTTGACTTTTTGCTAGCGCTAGCGCATACTAGCGCTAGCATCACTTAACACCGGATCCGGTGGCTCCTCCAACATACACTGGAGCCTTCTTAAATTTGTGTCCTCACCACACGCTCTCCATGAACTACTGCGTCAGGAGTGGATAAACCTCGTCCGTGAGGTCTCCTCTCAGGATCCCGAGGATACTTGTCCGCACCTCCACGCCTTACGCCTCCACGCCCAGCGCCGCATCCACGAATACACTATCCTTCTTGAACATGGTTTGCCGCTAACCTGAACTATGGTCAGATAAGGGAATCATGCGAGCGCTTCCCTTCCTCCTCCTGACTGCCGCGGTCTCTCTTCCGGCGCAGGACCTCAAGACATTCGTCAACGGCCAGCTTCCCAGTCTGGTCAGCATCTATAAAGATCTGCACGCGCATCCCGAACTCTCGCATCAGGAAGCCCACACTTCAGCTTTGGTGGCGGAAGAGCTCCGCAAAGCGGGCTACGCCGTTACCGAACACGTCGGGAAGTATCCCGATGGCAGCCAGGCGTACGGCGTGGTGGCGGTCATGGAGAACGGCGCCGGCCCGCGGCTGCTGATCCGCTCTGATCTCGATGCTCTTCCCGTCGTCGAAGAGACCGGCCTCAGCTATGCGAGCCATGTTCGCGCGAAGACCGCCGCCGGTCAGGACGTCGGCGTCATGCACGCCTGCGGACATGACATCCACATGACCACGCTAATTGGCACAGCCCGCGCGCTCGCGGCGTTGAAAAACCAGTGGCACGGAACAGTGATGCTGATCGGCCAGCCTTCCGAAGAAACCATCGACGGCGCGAAAGCCATGCTCGCCGACCATCTCTACGAGCGCTTCGGCAAACCGGACATGGCGATCGCGCTGCACGATATCAACCTGCATCCCGCCGGACAAATCGGGGTGACGAGCGGCCCGGCGCTCTCCGGCGCGACTTCCCTCGATGTGACCATGCGCGGCATCGGGAGCCACGGCTCGCGCGCCGATCTCGGCAAAGATCCAATCGTGATGGCCGCGCAATTCATTACGCAGATTCAGACCATCGCCAGCCGCCAGACCGATCCGCGCGATCCCGTCGTCGTCACCGTCGGCGATATTCACGCCGGCACGCGCCGCAACATCATTCCCGATGAAGCGAAGATGGAGCTCACGCTGCGAGCCTTCAGTGAGAAGACGCGCGAAGCCGCCATCTCCGGCATTCGCCGCGCGGCGCAGGGAGTCGCGCTCGCCGCGGGTGTTCCGGAAGACCGGGCGCCGGTCATCACGGTGCTGGAAAATGAATCGACTCCCGTCACGTACAACGATCCGGCGATCGCCGCCCGCATCAAGACGGCTATTGCCGGCGTTCTGGGCGCGCAAAACGTGGTTGACGATCCTCTCAATATGGCCAGCGAAGACTTCGGGCTGTTCGGACTCGATAGCCGCCAGATTCCGACCGTCATGTTCTGGCTGGGCGCGATGGATCCGGCAAAATTCGCCGAGGCAAGCGCCGCTGGCAGAGAACTTCCGGGAATGCACAACAGTCATTTCGAACCACTGCCCGAGCCCACGCTCCGCACAGGCGTGGAAGCCATGACAACCGCGGCGATCTCCCTGCTCATGTGACGGGCGACCCACGTCCGCACCGGCGCCTTATTGTTTTCCAGATGTCGCCGATGTATGATCGAGACGCCTTATCGCCCGATCGAGACAATCATGGCTGATCTTCAAATCACGGACGACCTGGGAAAACCGCTTTCCTCCGTCAACATCGATCTCAGTCACCCCTCATCTCTGGTCAGCTATCTGAAAAGCGAGCTTCTGCACCTCGCCGTATTTCCGGACTTCGCGCGATGCAGGGATGAACCGCTCAGTCAGGTGGCCGCGAAGCCCGTTACGCTTCAGGCGAAGTTCGGACATCAGTTCCAACTGGGCGGATCGAATCCGGAAATCGATATCGCCCCCTCCGCGCAGGCTGGTATTCATGTCAATGCGAGCCCCGGCTCCAACCTGTTCGCGGACGATTCGTTTCGTGTCCCCGCCACGGTGCCGCCCCAGACGGCTTATGTCGGCCTGGAGTTCGCGGGCGGGCTCAACGTGGGAGTGAACGGCAGCGAGCAGTCCCTCTGTTTCGGATTCGCCCAAAACACCGCAGTCACGCTCTCCTGCTACAAGGCATTTCCCCTGGGCGCGGGTGAACCGGCTCTGCTGAAAGCGCTTTCAGACACGCTGGCCGCGTTCGTAATTCCGGCGGATACCGGCGATTTGAAGAAACTCGGTCTGCACGACATTGCCTGCGCCGCGGGAACAGGAACCTTCGAAATTTCAACCGGCGTCAGCGTCACGGCGGCGCCGAATCCGCTCGCGAGCGTCGACCTGCCGCTGGGCGCCGGAAACCTGAGCGTCAAAATGGGCGCCACCGCGGGTTTCACCGCCGGTGTGACCATCAGCGGATCCTGGCAGGTACGCGTCGAACGCGCGCAACCGCAATTGATTCAGCTCAGCTTCGCGCAACAGCGGGGAACCACTTTGACGGCGGACTGGTCCGCCAGCGCCGGCGTCACGGCGAAGCTCGGCAACACTGAGCTCGCCGCGGCAATTCTCGGGGCGATCAGCACAGATCCGCTCAAAGATCAGACGATTTTCGCCGATCTTACTGGCGACGAATGTCAGACGCTTACGAGCGCGATCAAGGGGAGCCTCAACCACAGCCTCCAGGCTAGCATCGATGCGTGCCTCAGTTCGCTCACCGAGCAGGATGCGGCGTTCCAGTACGAAATTCAACTGGATCAGCTCACGCCGGAAACCAGCAATGCGGTTCGCCGCGCCCTACGTGGCGATCTGACGCTGCTTACCGCGCTCGAACCGAACGCAACGAGCGACGGGATCATCGCGCCGGGCATCCGGGTTTTGAACAGTGTTCTCACGGAAGTTCACAAGCGCGGACTCACGCTCAACCTGAATCTTCTGGGAATCGTCAATTTCACCAGCCTCGCCGAATTCGTCCGGAACAGTGAAACGGTAGTGGACAGCGCCAGCGGCTCGGTCACGATCCGGAATACGCTGAGCGGCACAAGGCTGAGTACGATCGCCAATCCGCTCGATCGCGATGAAGCGCTGCGTAAAGCGATTTTCGACGCCGTGCTCGTCACTACGACTTATCGCGCCGCGCAGGCGATCGCGCCCCCAGCCATTTCGTGCGAGCACGTTCATTTCGCTTTCCACCGGAAGACAAACCAGGCCACGCTGCGTGACTATCTGACCTGGTTGATGGCTCTCGAGCTGATGGATGCGGGCGATCGCGATGGCATTCTGCGAACATTTGCGGGAAGCGATTCCTCGACGTGCGTTCTGCGCACCGCATTCAATGACCACGACTGTGCGGCGCTTTTTCTCAGAGACGGCCAGCCGCGGGAACTGAAAGAATACCAGGACATTGGGCGGCGAGCGCTGCGCGCCCTGCTCAATCCTGCCGATACGGTCGACGCCCTCCGCTGTCGTCTCGTCGACGATGGACTATGGCAGCAGGCCGTGGCGGTCGGCAGCAACCCGAGTCTGGGGCCGCTTGTGGGTCTTGCCACGAACGATCCGCGCGTAAGCATCCTGATCGCCGATATCCTCGTGATCAAAGAGTGGGCGGGGGCCATGAGCGAGGTAAGCAAACTCGTCGCTCGCCATCGCGTGCTGGCCGATTCGGGAGCCGCCGCAGTGCAGCAAAGCCGCGATGGCCTGCAAAAGAAACTATTGGAAGTGGTGCAGGCGAGCACGATGCGATTCGATAAGCCGTTTGGCATGGTGGCGCTCTTCCAGGCCGCGGGATCTCCCCCGGCCGCATACGGCAAGGTTGCCGCGAAGCCTCTGACCATCGAGCGCGGGCGCGTGACGCAGACGCTCACAGCGTCGCAATCCAGTTCATAGGGAGCAAAGACATGCCGGACGGAGTTTTGGAGCTGAGCGTCGTGAACGTGTACGGCGAGACGGTTGACGAGCCGATCGATGTTTTCCTGCAGCACCAGACGCTGTCGGAAGATCCTGTTTCTCGCGGAGTGCCGCCCGCAAAGACGATCAAAATCGGCGGCCTGCGCCAGTCGCCACAGGGACGCTATCGAATCGAGGTGGACGCTCCATCCTACGTGGCCGTGAGCCGGTTTATCAATATTCCCAGCAACGCCCCCGGCAATCTTTCGCTCATGTTGCCAGTGAATAAGGATCGCGTGGTGAGCGTCGATTTTCCCGCTTTCGCGGCGCTTGATGGCGATGCCCGGCGGCTCCTGGACGCCAGCGCTATCGGCGGGCAGAGCGGTCAGCCACTCTATGACGGCTTTGACGCGCTGCGCCGGGCTGGATTCCTGAACCTCGTCGCGAAAGCGGGGCACACTCGCTTACCCGGCAATAAAACCGTGCTCTCGTATCTGACTTCGATTACCGAACAGCGCGGAGACCGGCTGTTCGCCCTGGTGGATGACGCGCTTCATTCCGAGGTCGTCACCAGCGTCACGGCCAGCCTGTTTCACAAAGTGGACGATGCGCTCCACGTGCCGCCCGCAGGCTTTCTGGCGGTCGATAGTTATAAGACTCTCGACCACTACGGCAATCTCCAGCTCACGTTCTCCCAAAATGACAAACAGCAGTGGAGCGTGGATATGGATATCGACGATGCCCAGGGCTTCGAGCACATCTTTCAGGTCGTGCACAACGGGATCACAGGACAACCGACCCACCCGTACAACATCCACGAGATTCTGGTGGCGTTCCAGGAACTGGATCCCGGCTACAGGTTCAATCTGACGGCAGGTAAGGTCGCGGGAGCGACCGCGTAGATCTCGCTCAAGGGAGGTCACATCCGCTCAACGGGATTCTCCGTGGATTCGAATTCTTCCCGGCTCGACGATCCAGAGACGACCGGCGATTGTTTCACGCTGAATCGCGAGCAATAGCGTTCTGACGAGTTCTGAGAGAACGCTGAGTGACGCCGTGCCAGGTGGACGTAGCACGGCAATACCGGGTCCCAAATCCGGAGGGAACCGCAGAACATCGGCGAAATCGAGGTCCAGCGTAATCAGGCATCGACATTCCGCGGTGCAGACACGATACAGCCGCAGATCGTCGACGCCATTGAGTTTTTCCGTGGAAACCGTCTCGACGTCATGACCCGCCTCTGCAATCACGTCCGCAGTTCGAGAACCGAGGTTCTCGTCGAGCTTAAATTTCACGCGGCGCTCTGACCTGGAACATCGACGAAACGTTCGCGGCTCATAGCAGCGCCATACGACAGGGCCGCCAAAAGGTCATCGCGCGTTAACTGTGGATACTCTTCCAGAATGCGCTCCTGCGTCTCACCCGAAGCAAGGAGATCGAGAATCAGCGAAACCCAGATGCGTGTACCTCGAATGCATGGTTTCCCAAAACAGACGCCGGGGTCAACCGATATACGACTCAGGAGCGTGTTCATTCCCTACCCTCGTCTGCGAGGATAGCAAAAACCCTACCCCCGCCCGCGTCCCCCGCCCCGGCCTACCGCCGGCAGCAGCGTCGCCAGCTTATCGTCATGCAGCGGACGCGATTCGCTGACCGTATCGAAAATCATCGCCTGCGGATTATCCGGCGTATACGGCTTCCACTCCAGACTCGGCGTGCTCGGACTTCCCGTCTTCGCAAAATGCACCCACGCCCCGGCCACCTTATCCTGCAGCGCCATCGCCACCGGACCGCCGCCCGTCGCTGTATGAATCTGCGGCACGTTCAGCGCATGGAAACAGAACGCAAGCTCCGAGCAATGGAACGCCGTCGTCCCGCCGTTGATCGGATATTCCCACGCATACAGATAGTTGTAGACAGGCGTCTTCCCCTTCTCCAGCTTCTGCGCGAGCAGAGTCTTCGACGAGCCCCGCGACGCCGCCGCATAATACAGAACATCCTGCACCTTCTTGCGCGGAAACGCATGCTTGAATTCCGCCACCGCGTCATCCTTCTTCGCGCCCAGCGTCTTCGTCAGATTCTCATCGATCTCCGCCTGCGACCATTCGTTCTTTCGCCCGTCGCCGCGAGTCATCGTACCCTGCATTTCACTGAACGTCGTTCCCGACATGACCGGAATGTCGTCCGCCCAATCGCAGAATTCACGCATCACATACACGTCGTCCGCAATCGGATTCCAGCCGCCAACGTTCGTCCCCTGTTCCCGCGCGACTTCCTGCCCCGCCGCGGTTCCGGCCGCCAGTAACTCCAGATAAGGAACAGCCTTCAGCTTGTCAATCTGGCTGCCGGTGAGATTCAGATTCTTCAGCAACTGCGCGGCAAGCGCCTGCTGGCCACGAATCGATTTCGCCGGATCCGTGCCGCGATAATTCGCGCTCCCGCTCTGCGCGGAGACCTTATGAAAGAGCCCCTTCGCCGCGGGCATGTGCATCAGCCGCACCACCTTGCCGCCACCGCCCGACTGCCCGAAAATCATGACGTTATTCGGATCGCCGCCAAACGCCTCGATATTGTCATGCACCCACTCGAGCGACGCCACCAGATCGGCCATGCCGGTCTGCCGCGAATTCGCATATTCCGGGCCATACGCGGAAAGATCCAGCGTTCCAATAATGTTCAGCCGGTGATTGACGCTGACCACCACCACATCGCCGAATTCGCTGAGGCTGCGGCCGTCATAAGCATAACCTTCCATCGAAGAGCCGTTCGTGAAGCCGCCGCCGTGCATCCAGACCATGACGGGCTGCGTCGCCGCCGGCGTCAGGTTCTGCGTCCAGACATTCAGATACTGGCAGTTCTCGTTGGCGGGCCAAAACCGATGCGGAAAGACAAGTTCATCGCCGCTGACCGCGGTCTGCAACGGACTCGGGCATACGGCGCCATACACCTGCGCGCTCTTCACGCCTTCCCAGGCTGGAACGGGTTTCGGCTGCGCGAACCGTTCCGCCTCGGCGTAGCGGACGCCCAAAAACGATAAGGTCTTCCCTTCCCGCAGACCGCGCAGTTTGCCACCCTTCACGGAAACTACCGGCGGATTCAGGTTGGGATTCGCGGCCATCGCAACGGGCCTCACCGCCGGCGCGGGAGCATTCGTCTTCTCCGCTCCGAGCGCTAATTGCGATTGCAACGCAACCGCCGCCGCGCCACTGATCAGCGTCGTCCCCAGCGCCTGGCGACGATTCATCGAACCGAATTTCTGCGATTGATCCTGCATGTGAACTCCTTGTGGGAAATGGTTCCGGGCCGGCGCCCGCCACACGGAATACTATCAACTGCAGGGCTTCACGTCCAGAACGGCTCTCCGGCAGGCACAAACCGGATCGGGACCTCGCTGATAAATGTCCCGAGCCACTTCGCCAAATCTTCCATGCCGGGCTCTTCCGACGCCACATGTCCGAGCATGATCAGCCCCTTCGGGATTCCGAGCGCATTGGCGTCCCGCACGTATTCCACGTTGTCGAAGCCGCCGTCCGCCTCCTGCTGCTCGCCGCCGATCACCAGGTCCGCTTCCGGCGTCGCGCGCGGCGTCGCATAACCCGGTCCCACCAGAACGTTCTTCACTTTTGCTTTCGGATCGCCCACGCACCGGAACGCCCGATACCCGCTCAACCGCTTCACCTGCGACGCGAATTCGCCCAGCGTGGTCTCCGGAACCGGCAGCAGGCCCGGACGCATCGTAGCGTTTTCCCCGCCCTTCACCCCCACTACGCGCAGTTCACCCACCACCGTATAATCCGGCCGCATCGCGTGCATGTGATCGTGCATGCGCCAAAGAACCATCTTGTTGTTCAGCACAAAATCGCGCTTCATCTTATACAGCGGGTTTTCCGTCAGGTCCTTCGTATCGTCGCGGTCATTCCACCACGTATCCTCATGCGAAACGATCATGTTCAGCCCCTGCTCGTGAGCGCGCTTCAGCATCCCGAACGTCGTCATCATGGTCGTCGCAATGCCGGTAATCGGCGCGTCCGGATCGCCCAGCTTAAACGTGTCCCTGTACGACCGTTCGTTCCACGGTATCCCGACATTCTTCCGGATCCGTTCCACCACTTCATTCGCCGTCATCAGACTGCCCTCCAGTACGCGTCGCCCGCGTCGAAATGCCGCACCGGAAACTCTTTCACGATGGATTGGATCCACGTCGAACAAAGCCGCATTCCCGGGTCTTCCGAAACCACGCGGCCAACCGTCACCAGCCCGTGCTTTTCACCCGCGGCAAATAAGTCGGCCGCGAAATGCGTGTTCTCCCATTCGCGTACTTCGCCCGCAACAATCAGATCCGCTTCCGTGTAGCGCGCCCACATCGTCGCCGGCGTCATCGAGCCGGGATAAAGCAGCACGCGCCGCACGCGCGCGGTCCGGTCGCCAACCGCCCTCAACCCGCCATTCAGCTTCAGGCGGCCGCGAATGCCGGCAACCACCTGCTCCGCCGTTGCCGCCGGAATATCATACAGCGCGCTGGCGTCGCCAACCGCATGATCCTTCCAGCCCAGCGCTTCGGCCAGCGCCGTCACCATATCGCCCTGCCGCTGCGTCTGCCAGCGGTCATGGAAGCGATAAACAATCAGCCCGTTGTCGTCGATAAACTTCTTCTTCGCCTGATAGACCGGGTCTTCGGGATCGAGCCCGCCCGGACCGCGCCCGCCAGGCGTTGCCGTCCGGTCCGCGCGGCTGAAGAAGACCGGCTCATAGCTCAGAACCAGATTTGTCTTCGCCTTCGCGGCCTGGCGCAAAACATCCACTGTCGCCATCGCGGTCGTCGCGATGCCGGAAACAGCGGCGTTCGGATCGCCGGCCTTGAATCCGTCCGCCGTATTGGCGGACGCCTCGCCCCCGAGCTCTTTCAGGATCCGATCCACGACATCGGTGGCGCCTGAACTGGCGCTTGAACTCGTCTGGGCGCGCAGCCCCGCCGCCGAAATGGCGCTTCCGGCGACCAGAGCAAAATCGCGCCGGGATAGAAATGGTGTTTCCATAAGTGACGCCACTATACCACTGGTCGAACCAATTGTAGAAGCGGTTCCATATTTCTGGCATTTCCATGGTCTACTGGAACGACAGAATGCGCGTTGCAGTCATTGGCGGCACAGGCCACATCGGAACCTGGCTGATCCCGCGTCTGGTGGACGCCGGATTCGAAACCATCTCGATCTCACGGGGCATCCGCGCGCCCTATATTGACAGCGCTGGGTGGAGGCTGGTGGAAAGCATCGTTCTCGATCGCGAGATCGCCGGCTTCGAAATCGCCATCGCCAGTCTGCGCGCCGATGCCGTCATCGACCTCACCTGCTACACGCCCGAATCCGCGCACAAACTCGTGGATGCCCTGCGCGGCCGCGAGACGCGCCTGCTGCACTGCGGCACTATCTGGGTGCATGGGATGAGCGTGGAGGTTCCCACCACCGAAGACCGACCGCGCCTGCCCATCTCCGATTACGGAAAACGCAAGGCCCGCATCGAAAGCTTCCTGCTGGAGCAGCGCGATGCGCCGAGCGTCGTCATTCATCCCGGCCATCTCGTCGGCCAGGGATGGATTCCGCTGAACCCCGCGGCGAATTTCAATCCACGGGTGTTCCGGGATTTGGCTGAGGGACGCGAGATTGCCCTGCCGAACCTGGGCCGCGAAACGCTCCATCACGTACACGCGGCGGACGTCGCGCAATGCTTCGTTCGCGCGCTGACGCACTGGATCGACGCCGAAGGCAAGTGCTTTCACGCAGTCTCCCGCGGCGCGATTACGATGGCCGGATATGCCGAGGCCGTCGCCTCGTGGTACGGTCAGCAGGCGCGGATCCGCTTCCTTCCCTGGGAAGAGTGGCGAAGGACGGTGACGGAAAGAGAGGCGGAGATCACCTGGGATCACATCGCTCGATCGCCCCATTGCAGCATCGCGCGGGCACAGGCGCTGCTCGGCTACGAGCCGCGCTATACATCGCTCGAAGCGATTCAGGAATCTCTGTTTTCACCGCTTTACCCCGGATAATGGGGACGATACTGCTTCTTTGAAGTAGTAGTACCATTACCGTGAATCGGCTCGGCTTGTTAGTCTTTCCTGCTAACATATTATGTAACTTGCTCGGTAACGAGAGCAGGCGGAGGATTTACCATGGCCATTCACCGCGCATTTTCAATTTTTGGCGCCGCTCTCGTTTTCACCGCGATGGCATCCGCCGATCAGTTTGTCATCAACAATCCGACGGTTCAGATACCCGCCGGTCCTCACACCACGGACAGCACGAAGACTGATTTCACCAGTCCACAGGTCTTGCTGAGCGGCGAAAATGATACCAACCCCGATATTGGCCTGCCCGGCTACGATGGGGATACGATTTTTCTGAAATTTCAATCCAGCTATCTCGGCGATATCGAGTCGTTCAACTCCATCAAGGTAACGATCACCTTTGCGGACAACGCGCAGGATGGTGGAGAAACCGCCCGCGTGGATTATGCGCTGCCGAGCGAGAATATTCCCCTCAATGGCTCGGACATTACCTCGCCATTCGTGAAGCTTGGGAAAGCTCCTGACTCAAACCCGGACACAATCACTTTCACGCTCAATTCGGCCGATATCACTGCCGATCAGAGGGCCAAAGTGCTCGCGGGCTTCAGTGATGACAACTTTCGCATCCGGATTATGCGCGAAACCGGGGATTTTCTGGTTACCGGCGCCTCTGCGCAACTGGACGTGAATTACTCCGCCGTTCCGGAACCGGCGACCTTCCTGTTACTGCTGCCTGCCGTAGGTTTGATCGCCCTCCGCCGCCGAGCTTAGTACTCGCGGTACGTTACTGCTTGATTCTGTGCCCCGGGAAGCGCAACATGTGCCCGAGGTAGATCCATGTCCCGTAATGCTGTTGTCCTGGCGGCTATTGCCTCCACTCTCCTGGCAGCCAGTTTGTCCGCGAGCTCAATCGATCCGCTGGGGGCAGATAATTTTCCTGATCCGACTCTGACGGACGGCCTCGAATTTTCGGTCGCCGCTCCTATCTGCTACGACAACGCGGGCCATTCCGAGTGCCTGGAAAATGCCTACTTCATTCCGACGACAAATCCAGCCGACCAATACATCTATAACGGGAATGAGGAGCAGGATACGCTCAATCTGCAACTGCACGCCGACCTCTATCAGGACGGCATTTTCCAGGACTCGCTGACGATGGACGGTTCGGCGGAAACCGTTGTGGAGCGCACCGCTGGTCAGTTCGGAACCTTCAATTCGGAAATGGTCTCGCTCGATTTGAGCGGCGTCGATTCCCTGCTCGGACCGATTCAGTTGCGCGAAACGCCCGGCTCAACGCCCACCGGGACCACCACCATCAGTTCCCCGATTGACGGCCAGTATCCAATCACCAGCTTTTTCGACGTGTTCACGGACATCTCACTCGATGGCGGCAATACCTGGCTGCCGACCACAACCGGCGCTGCTGAAGTCGACCTCGCGCCGCGAACACCGGAGCCTGGTTCCGTGTTCCTGCTGGGCGCGGGCGTGCTTGTCCTCGCAGGCCGTTTGCCCCGCCGCAGGTAACTTTTGGCAGTCGCGTGGAACACGGTGGGGCAGCCTGTGAGGCTGCGGACTCGCTTTCCAGCGAGTCCAGCCGGCTGGAAAGCCGGCTCCGCCCCACGTCTCCCTGTCCAGAATTATCTAAGACAGGAGACTAACTTGCCGGCGCACTTTCCGCAGCCGAAGGTAACCGAGCGCCCACAACCCAATCAGGCACAGCGCGATGCTCCCCGGCTCAGGCACGGAATTCAGCGCGCCCGTGTCCAGCAGGAAAGCGTGTTGCTGTCCATTGATGAGCCCGCTCCCAACGATCTGACCTGAATCATTAATCGCTGTGACCAGCGTCAACGTCCAGCCGGATCCGGCCGGCAACAGGGAATTCAGATCGGTCATGACTCCGCCATAGTAGAGAAACGGCAGCGAAACGGCGTTGCCCGTTATACTCGCCTGCCCTACGATCTGACCCGCATTGTTGATGTCGACGGCATTGCTGGTGTTCCCGCCCAACGTCCCCAGATCGGTCATCACTCCGCCGCTATAGAGGAACGCATGTGAGTTATTGCCCGCTGTCGCCGCGGCCCCCACTACCTGACCCGCATCGTTGATGCTCAGGGCTGCGCTGGTAGCCCCACCCAGCGTGCCGAGATCGAGCATGACTCCGCCGTTATAGAGGAACGCATGCGATGCGTTATTGACTGCTGTCGCCGCGGAACCCACAACCTGACCTGCGTTGTTGATCTCGTTGGCAGTGCTGTAAGTCCCGCCCAGAGTGCCCAGATCGGTCATCACACCGCCGCTACTGAGAAAAGCATGCATATCGGCGCTATCCGCGGTCTTCGCGGCGCCCACGACATGACCTGCATCGTTGATGCCCCAGGCTACACTGGACGTCCCGCCCAGCGTGCCCAGGCTGGTCGTCACTCCGCCCGTATAGAGAACGCCATATTCCGCGGATCCGAAGGGATTCGCGGTACCTGCGATCTGACCCGCATTGTTGATGCCATAGGCCAGACTTTGAGTCACCCCTCCCAGCGTGCCCAGATCCGTCATCACTCCGCCGGCATAGAGAAAAGCATGCGTCGCGCCCGTCGAAGTCAACGCATAGCCCACGACCTGACCCGCGTTGTTGATGTCATAGGCTATGCTCGGCGTCTCGCCCAACGTCCCAAGATCCGTTATCGTCGCCGAAACCGCCAGTGAACCCGCACAGAGGAGAATGAGGGAAATCCGCCGGACCAGAAGGCGAGCCACTTATGCGCTCGCTCCTTTGCGCAGGCGAACGTAACTCAGCGCCAACAATCCAATCAGGCACAACGCGATGCTCCCCGGCTCCGGTGTGGGGCTCGCCGCCGCCGCGGTGTTCAGCAGGAAAGCATGCAGCTGTCTGTTGATGGTCCCATATCCCACGACCTGGCCTGAGTCGTTAATAGCGCTGGCATAGGTTAGTTCCCAACCGGAGCCCGCCGGCAACAGTGAGTTCAGATCGGTCATGATCCCGCCGTAATAGAGAAACGCATGCGATGCGGCGTTGCCCGCTGTCGCCGATTGCCCCACGACCTGACCCGCACTATTGATGCCCTCGGCAACACTGACAGTTCCACCCAGGGTACCCAGATCGGTCATGACTCCGCCTGCGTAGAGAAATGCGTGTCTGCCGCCAGACCCCGTTGAGGCGTCCCCCACGACCTGACCCGCATCGTTGATGCCTTCACCATGACTGTCGCCGTCCGGTGTTAGCGTGCCCAGATCATTCATCGCCCCGCCGGAGTAGAGAAATGCGTGCTCAATATCGCTCGCCGTAAACGCATAACCCGTAACTTGACCCGAATTATTGATACCCTGGGCATTGCTGAAATGACCGCCCAGGGTACCCAGATCGGTCATGACTCCACCGGTATCGAGAAAAGCATGCGAATCGCCGCCTCCCGTCTGCGCATTGCCCACGACCTGACCTGCATTGTTGATTCCATAGGCGCTACTGTTAGTTCCACCCAGAGTACCCAGATCGGTCATTACGCCACCGGTATCGAGAAAAGCATGAATAGCTGAATCGCCCGCTGTTTGCGACAAACCGACAACCTGACCGGTGTTATTGATTCCCCTCCCCTGACTCTGCGTCCCGCCCAACGTACCCAGATCGGTCATCACGCCCCCCGAATAGAGAAACGCATGGACGATACTATCGTCCGCCGTGGCTGCGAATCCGGTGACCTGACCCGCGTTGTTCACGCTGTAGGCACCACTGGAAGTTCCGCTCAGTGTGCCGAGATCGGTTATCGTCGCGGAGAACGCGAATGAAGCCGAACACAGAAGGACCAGGGAAAGCCAGCGTAAAGGAAACATGGGTTACATCGTAGCGCGAGACTTCATCGAAGACAAACAGGACGGTCCTGGTACTTCGTTGATGACTCAGTCGCGAGCGGCGGCTGCGCTCGCTACGTTGCGCAAGCATCCGTAGCTCAGCGCCAGCAATCCAATAAGGACCAGCGAGATGCTCCCCGGCTCAGGTGTGGCGACGGGGCCGGGGCCTGACACACCCTCTGTGTCCAGCAGGAAAGCATGTAGCTCTCCGTCGATGACCCCAAATCCTACGACTTGACCTGAATCGTTAATGGCGGTGGCGTGCAGTAATTCCCAACCGGAGCCCGCTGGCAACAGAGAGTTCAGATCGGTCATGATTCCGCCATAATAGAGGAAAGCATGATCGACGGCACTCGCTGTCGTCGAATAACCGACCACCTGGCCCGCGGTGTTGATGCCATATGCATAACTGTAAGTTCCACCCAGCGTGCCCAGATCGGTCATCACGCCCGCGTTATCGATAAAAGCGTGCACAGCAAGGTCGTGTGCCGTTGACGCAACCCCCACGACCTGACCCGCGTTGTTAATACCATAGGCCAAACTGATAGTTCCACCCAGCGTGCCCAAATCGGTCATCACGCCCCCATTATCGACAAAAGCGTGCTGTGTAAAGCTGCCCGTGTACGCCGCGCCCACTACCTGACCCGCGCTGTTGATGCCATAAGCATAGCTCGAAATTCCACCCAGCGTGCCCAGATCGGTCATCACGCCCCCGTTATCGACAAAAGCGTGCCCACCAACGTTACCTGCCCTTGACGCCTCCCCCACGACCTGGCCTGAATCTTTGATGCCAGTGGCATAGCTCGAAGTTCCACCCAGCGTGCCCAGATCAGTCATTACGCCCCCGTTATCGATAAAAGCGTGCTCAATAACGTTGCCTGCCGTATACGAATAACCCACGACCTGGCCTGAATCATTGATGCCACTGGCATAGCTCGAAGTTCCACCCAGCGTGCCCAGATCGGTCATCACTCCATTGCTGTAGAGAAAAGCATGCTGTTGACCACCCGCGGTTATCGCCTCGCCGACGACCTGACCCGCGCTGTTGATGCCATTGGCACCACTAGAAGTTCCACCCAGCGTGCCAAGGTCAGTTATGGTCGCTGATACCGCCAATGAAGCGGAGCAGAGAAGAAGAAGGGAAAGCCGTCGGGAAGGAAGCATGATTTTACATCGTACCCCGACCCTTTATGGAAGACAAATAGTTCGGTCCTGGTACTCTACTGATTTTTCAGCTAATTACCCGAAGGCCGCTGCGCGTCATCAATCACGAACACTTTGACCGGCAGTTTCTCCGATTCCAGCCGCAGACCGAGTTGTTCCCGAACCGCGGTGAATACAGAAGGAAGCGATGTGTCCGTCACCGCGGCATCCCGCGCATAACGCAATTCGATGGCGTACGAACCGGTGAGGCCCGTCTGGTCCACCACCGGACGCCCGACATCGAATTCCAGAATCTGGCAGAGCGATTCCAAGGTCATACTCGGCGCGTTCAGGTCTCCCATCCGCATGCGCGCCTGCCCCTCGTGCGCGGTGCCCAGTTTCGAACCGCCCGCATCCACTTTCAGCGCATAAGCGGACATCTCGCGCGTATCCGGATGCCACCGAACCTGGAACCGCTCCGCCAGCAGCGTCTTCAGCATTTCGAGCGCCCGTTCCCGTCCTACAGGCGCGCCGGGCACTCCCTCAATATCGAAGCCGTCGGACTTGATCCAGGCCGGGCCGCCGACGATCTGGTTGTCGCGCCAGCCATACGCCTGCCGCAGCAGATTCCAGACCGTCATGTTCTGGACCGTGAGCCGCCCGCTATCGGTGAGATGAAAACTGAATCGGCCATCGCCCGGCGCGCTGGGGTGAATCGACGCCGCCTCAAACGCCGGCTTATCCTGCGCACACAACGCGCACACCACCGCTGCCAGACACACGAGCCATCGCATGTCCAATAGACGAAGCAATCCCGGATTTGTTTACCCCGCGGCCGCGCGCCGCAGGAATTTCACGCCCTCGAACGCCACCGCGTCCGGCGACTTCTCAATATCCCGCCAGATACAAACCGCCGCGCTCAGAGCCCCCTCAAACCCAAAGCTCTCGATCGTCAGCCAGCCCTCGTACCCGATATCCTTCAGCCCGCGGAACAGACTCGCCCACTGCACATGCCCGCTTCCCGGAATCCCGCGGTCGTTCTCGCAGGTATGGAGATGCTTCAGATGCTTCCCCAATTTCCGCATGGACTCGCCCAAATCCTTCTCTTCAATATTGGCGTGAAACGTATCGCAAAGAACCCCGACGCGCGGATCGCCCACCGCATCGCAAATCGCCGCCGCATCCGCATTCGTATTCAGGAAAAACGTCTCGAACCGGTTGAGCGGCTCAATCCCGAACTGCATATCGTGCGCCTGCAAAGCCGGAACCGCCGACTGATACCCCTCGATCGCCCACTTCCATTCATCCGCCGTTCGCCGACGCCCCGGCAGATATCCGACCTGACAATAGAGCGGCCCCCCGACAAACTTCGCCCCCGCCTCCGCCGACGCCGCAATCGTGTCCTGGATATGCTGCCGGGCTTCCTTTCGCTTCGCCGCCTCATCGCTGATCAGGCTCTGTCCATCCACAAACAGCGCGCACACGGAGCATTCGAGTCCGTTCTCCTCGAATGCCTTCCGCACCTGCGCCGCGGGAAACTCTTTCGGACGGAACAACGGCACCTGCATGCCATCGAACCCCGCCTCTTTAATACGAGGCAAAAGCTCCAGGCTGTGCGGGCCGAATGTCTCCGACCAGATGAATGTGTTGACGCCGAATTTCACTCAATCACCATCGCCGGCAGCGCCTTCAGCGGGCTCGGCACGGAAGCGGTTCCGTTGGTAAACGTGAAGTTCACCGCCGGTACAGGCTTGCCCGCCACCACCGTGATCTCCTGGCTCTGCGTCCCATACTTTTCGTGAATCCCGGTGATCGTATATTTCCCCGGCGGCAAACCTTTCAGATCGAAAGCGCCCTTCTCGTCGGTCACCGCGTAAAACGGGTTCGAAACCACATGCGCCACCGCCCTCATCCACGGATGCTGATTACAAAGGATCGGAATCGTTACTTCCGGCTTCGCAAAAGTCTTCACGATCGGCGGCGCGCCCGCGCGCTGCCCCATGTTGAATTCCGGATTCGCCTGCCCCATCGCGTGGACGTTATGCGTCGTCGCATCGCTGTTCACCACTTTGAACTGCTGATTGGGCATAATGCCGAAAACGTGCGGCACGTACTCGCATCCGCTCTGATCGAGCACCACCGGCGTGGAAGGCGTGGGGAACGTCTTCCCTTCCAGCCCTTTGCTCACATAAACGAAAACGTTTTTCAGCGATCCGTCCGCCGCAATCACGGAAGTTTCCGGCAGCACCGGTCCGCCCTTGTGCTTCGCCGCGCAGGCCGGATCGGCGTCCATCGATATCGGTCTCAGCCGCGCCGGAGTTCCTTTGAATACAGCTTTTCCCTTCACCGCCGTTTGTCCGTAAACAGTTGTGGCCGCGAAAAATACCAGGCAGCAGGCCGCCTGCAAAGTATGGAGTGCGTAGATGTGTCTCATCGAAAAGGTCTTCCACGAGGATTATAGCCCCGGCCTTCCAATCCCCGGCCGGAGCCAAACTCGTGTAGAATGCAACGTTCGCGATAATCTTTGAAGGGAG
>CAZWTH010000090.1:0-24653 GCA_964636715.1 uncultured Solibacteraceae bacterium
TCTTCGTTGGGTTCGCCCTCGTGGGAAGGAATCGTGACAAAGGCGAGCTGAGCGCCCGTAGCCTTCTCGACGCGCGCGGCGTAGTCTTCGAGCTGCGCCTGGCTCTGGGAATCGATTACGCCGGCGAAGTCGCTGACATAGCCCTGCGGTTTGAGGGATTTCCAGTCAGTAAAAGCCAAAGCCGGGACGATGCAGAGGGCAATCGTCCCGGCGAGGCGGAAAATACGGGGCATGAACACTAATTAGTGTAACGGCCCGCGGTGCGCACTTGTTCAGCCGCGTTCGTTTAGCTGCTTTTGCGGGAAAACCGCTTGAATCCAATCGAGCCCAGCAGGCAGAGCAGCCCGCTGCCGATCATCACCATCGTGCCCGGTTCCGGAGCGCTGGTCTGATCGCCACCGCCACTCGTAATGGCAAAGACGAAAGCCTGCTTCGTTCCCGCTTGTTGCGGCACGCCGGCCGTCGGTTCGAGGAAGGTCGTATGGTTGAAATTGAAGTCCGCAAAGCCGGCGGTAACCTCCGCGCTCAATGCGGACTCATAGTTGTTATAGGCCGTCAACGAATCCCCCGTGAGCGCAGGGATGTCATGCTCAAAGACGTTCCAGATCGCATACTGAAGCCCGACTTCTTCGGCCGGAGTCCCGTAAGTCTGAGCTGACAGCCAACCGACCGACTCATAGCCGATGGTGGCGTCGCCAAAACCGGTGTGGAACATGCCGCTCGAAATCGCTTCGCTCAGCGTATATTCATACGCCGACCAGGATTGGCCCAACCCGATTTCGTCATCATAGTCGTAGCAGGTCACCACCTGTGGCGAACCGTTAATTGTAATGGCATATGGCGTAACCGCAGTCCCATGGGAGTCTGTCACTGTCGTGCCAGGTCCAACGAATTTCACGGTTACTATTGGCGCCCCGAACGCTGTTCCTCCCAGCGCCACTGCCATCCCCAGAGTTATTAGTAGATTTCTAATGGCCGTTCCCTCCGATAAGTGACTAGTCTACAGCAGATTGTCCAGAATGAATATACATTAGTTGTATCTCCCTCAAAATACGGTACTACGGCGCCTAAACCGGCAGTACGTTCAGTACCAAAGTTTACCGGGGTTAACACAACATAACACGTTCATACATCAGGACTTATGGAAAATAAGCGGCGCGAATTCGCTGAGCGCCCATCTCCACACCGGCCAGACATGTCCGCCCTCGCGATCGCGATAGATATGCCGTATACCGAGTTTCGTCAGTTCCCCGTCGAGCGCCTTCGAATTGTCATCCAGTGGATCCACAACCCCGCACCCAATCCAGATCACGGGAAACTTCGCGCTGGTTCCTTTCGGGTCCGCGGCAAGCTGAGGATAGCGGGACTGAAAATTGGCCCCAATGGCCGCCGCGCTGAAAAGCCCGGCGCTGCTGAATAGCTCCGGATGCTTGAAGGCGACGTTATAAGTGGCCCCGCCACCCGCCGAGAGACCAGCCATTGCCCGGTTTTGCCGCCCCGGCGCAACGCGGTAATTGGCGTCCACAAACGGGATCAGTTCCTTCAACATGTAGTCTTCAAACTGCGTGTTACCCGCGCCGCGGCCCGCATTCGGCTGCGCCGGAGCGTTACTGCCGTTGAACGGCATCACCACAATCATCGGAACGGCCTTCTTATCGGCGATCAGATTGTCGAGAATCAGATTGGCCGCGCCCGCCGTTCCCCACGCCATAGCCGTGTCGCCCGCGCCGTGCACGAGATAGAGCACCGGATATTTCGCCTTGCTCGTGTGATATCCGGCCGGCAGATAAACCAGAAATTCGTGCGTATCGCCATAGACGTTCGAGTGCTGCGTGTTCCAGTCCATGCTGCCGTGCGGAATGTTGTCGCGCATGCCCCACGCCGGAACCGGATCGCCAGGCACTTCCACCAGGCTGCCCGATGTTCGCACACGCAGTTTCATCCGCGGATTCACCGGATCGGCCATATTGACGCCATCCATCGTAAACGTGTAGAGATGAACTGTCGCTTCGAGTGGCGGGGTCGTAAAACTCCAGACGCCGGAAGAATCTTTCTCCATTGGCACGGCGCCGCCGGTTGACGATGCCCGCGACGCGAGCCAGTCCCCCGTCAGCGTCACTGTGGTGGCCTGCGGCGCGCGCAGGCGAAACGTCACCGTGCGATCCGGATGAACTTCCGGAGAGACAAGATTATCCTGCTGTCCTCGTCCTCGTCCGGCGCCCGAAGCTCCTCGCCCCTGCGCCATCAGAATCTGAGCCGGAATCAATGCGCCGGCAACCGCTGCTGCAATCCAGAACCGTTTCATGTCAGGAAGTCCTCTCCATTTCCACTTTCCAGTCAGGATATACCGGCTGGTGCGATGAAATGTGACGGACTTACAAAAAAAACGCGGCGCCGTGCGCCGCCCTCCGGGCGAATATCGCACACAGCGCCGCGTTCCTCGAGGCGGACGGTCCGGCTATCTGCCGAAGCGCCGCCAGTGGCCGCCCACCACGACCCTCGGAGCAACGACAACCCGGGGAGCCACCACAACCGGCCGGGAGTAGTAGTAAGACGGATAGCCATATGGATCGTAGTAATACGGATCGTAGTACGGGTATCCGTAAGCGGAACCGTAATACGCCGGATACGAGCCGAAGCCGAATCCGAGGCTGAAACCTGGCCGGTATCCGTAACCGTAGGAGTACCCACCTCCGTAGAAGCGGCTCCCCGAGTAAACGCGCCCACCCGCGTATCCTCCGTGAACCGCGGCGCCGCCTCCGCGTACGTACCCGCCCCCATGCACAGCGCCGCCGCGGCGCTGCGCGAAACTCATCGACGCCGTCAGTACCAGAGAAAGGAGTGCGATCTTTAAGCTACGCATGAAAACCCTCATTTCGAAAAATGCCGGGATCGAACCGGCCGCGCCGAACTGCATGCACATGACGCTCCAGCCGCATAACCAGCTTATTTTTAACTATTTAACCTTTCAAATGCCGATCCGGAGCACGGCCTAAAACCACCAGACTGGCTCGAATCGGCCATTCGACCTGGCGTTTCACTTTCACGAACAGCCGTCAGGGAACACTGTTAGAATGGGGAACGCACTTGTGACAAGCAGGCCGATTCCAGCCCCGATGCCCGTGGAGTTCAGCGAGCCCTCGCTCGAGCGCCTCCGCCTGAAGCTCCGCTATAAGGTGCTGTACCACGTCGGGCATCAGTGCCCGGATGTCGACGATATTGTGCAGGAAACTCTCACGCGCTTTGTTCGCGCCGGCCGTCAGAGCCAGATTCGAAACAGCGCCGAAGAGTTCGGCGCATTCGTGAATGGCGTCTGCCGGAACGTCATTCTGGAGTATCGCCGGCGCGTTCGCCGCGAACCGCTCGCCGATCCGGATATTCCGATCAAAGACGCCGGGGTGCGTCCCGAAGCGGAAGTCTTCGAAATGCGTCAGGCCATCGACCAGGGCCTTGCCGAACTCGCGGAGCGCGACCAGAAAATCCTTCGCAGTCTTTATCTCGAGGGCCGTGAGAAGGAAGACATCTGCCGTGAGTGGAATATGACAGACGCTCAGTTCCGGGTTGTGCTCTTCCGCGCCAAGGAACGTTTCCGCCGGGCGTATCCCAATGGTTAGTCTGGAGTTAGTACCAGCGGTACCCTGTGACATTTACGTGAAACGAAGCGCAGCGTACTATGCACTAAGTGGGCGGAGTACGAAATGTCCACGGAATTGCGAGATATGACCTGCGCAAAAGATGCTGTGATGCGGGAGCAGATTATCGCCCGGTATGTGGCGCGCTCCCTTGATGCCGACGCCGTGGAAGAGTTTGAAGGCCACTATCTCGGATGCGATGAATGCTTTGACGAATTGCGCGTCACCGAACGGATCATGGCGGAACTCTGCTCCTCCAATCTCGCCTGGAAACAGAGTGGGAACGTGTCCATTCTCCAGTTCCGACACAATGCGGAGCTGACGCAGTCCGCGCGCGAGCTCGATCAGTTGCGCCGCGAAGTTCTGGAACAGAGCGATTCCCGCGTCATTGTGGATCTGAGCCGCGTCACTCGTATCGACAGCGCCGGCCTCGGTCAGTTGATGGGCTGCTACACGCACCTCGTCCGCAACGCCGGATCGCTGAAAATTGTGAACGCGCGTCCTGAAGTGCGCCGGGTATTGGATATGACCGGAATCAGTTCCCTGCTGCCGCATTACAACGACGAGCAGGATGCGATGCGCAGCTTCGAAGAATCGAACTAACCGGTCCCGCTTCGGATCTACGGGCTGGTCTGCCTTTCAGACTGCGCCAGTACAAAGCAGCCTTTCAGGCTGCGCCAAGAAATGAGTCGCGCCGGTTCCGGCCGCAACTCTGCTCGACGGAATTCTTAGCCGATTCCATCGAAACGAAATTCCCCAGACAGAGAAACCCATCCCCCGTCTCACTACTCCTCGTGGCGTCATAAGCATGCCACCGAGCCCCTACCTTTACAATGTGTCCCAGATGGCGTTCACCATCGGAGAGGGCGCAGATCTGCGCCGAAATACGCCACGCCGGAGCCCCGGCATCGTATTGCCGCTCCATCATCGAGTGTCCCTTTTCTTCGTGCGATGCGGCGCGGTTAATACCTTTGGCTCAGGTACTTACAAACGCCGATTCCTGAAGATAGCCCATTGGAATAACCCTCGCAACCATATCGGTACCACCAGCGAAAATTAACTTTAGGTAACAACGGAGGGCCTGCTGGATGAAGCCCCGGAAGTCTAATTACCCGCTGGTTTTTCCGCGTGCTCAATGATCATCGTTTCAACCGGCGCCCTGCGAGACTCCATCCTGATACCGAGCTGTTCTTCCATGGCGGTAAAAAACGACGGCGCCGCCCGATCCGGCAGAAGCAGCGAGTCTCCGGAATGGTCGCCTGGCGTACTGCCGTCGGGCGTCCAGCGGAGATGAACGTCGAACGGCCCGGCGAACTTCGTTTCATCGATGACAAGCCGGCCCACCAGATCCGAGATTACGTTGATAAACAGCGGCATGGACGCCTGGCCGTCCAGTCCATTAACAAAGATCCGGAGGCCGCGGCACTCCGCCGATGCGGAATCGCCTGTGACGCATTCTCCAGCGCGCAGCCTGAGTCCGTTTTTTGCCGGAACGAGTACATACGCGGGCATTTCCCGCGTCTCGCGGCGTATCGCCAGTTTGAAGCGGTCCTGAAGCAGCTTTTGCAGCAGCAGCATCATCTGCTCGCGATCGACCGGTGTTTCGGGTTTTGCAGCGATATCGAATCTGTCTGAGCCGAGCCAGGACGGGCCGCCCAGAATCTGATATTCCCGAACGTTCCATGCAAGCTGGATCAGCAAATTCAACGTAATATTCCGCGCCGCGAACCGGGAGCTATCGGAGCCGGATAAGCTGCCGGTTGGCAAACCCGAAGTATTGGCCCGAACCGACGCCACTTCAAATTCCGGCTGCGCGCCCCATGAAACGAACGGAACCAAAACGGCTCCGATCCCAATAATTATCCCGATAAACAGCTTTCTGTATGACATGGAAAACTCCTTGTGGCCAACTCTGAAGACAACGGGGCAGACCGGCGCGCGGCAATCGCTGCCGGACAGATCGATTCAGAAAGAAAGAACAGCTAAGCCAGAGGAGGCGCGCGATCGGGGACAGACGCGCGAAGAAAATCGGGGAAACGGGTCAGGACAGGATCGGCAAAATGCGAGAGAGAACGGGAAGCCGGAACAAGCAGCAGCAGCAACGCGAATGCAACAGTGGAATCCGGCGCATGGTGGCTTCCGGCAGGAGCCGCCACCACTACTCCCAGCAGAAGAACGGCGAGGAGAAGAATCGAAAGAAGAGCGCGCGTTCGAGTGGATGTCGTCACAGGCTGGTGCGAATCGGGCGGCCGGAGATGGCCGCCCCGATCCGAGTTGCGAAAGGGAGCAGGGCTCCCCGTTAATTCTTCTGGAAACCCTTCACTTCGACTTCCGTGTTGTGCGCGAAGCGAAGCCCATAGACGCCATCGAGCGACTTCAGTTTGCCTGCCGCGACGAGGTCGGCTTTGTCATACGTCGCCACCGTCGTTCCGTTGATGATGCACTCGGCCTTGCCGCCCTTCACCGAAATCGCGATATCCTGCGTCACCGGCTGGCCGGGCCCGGCGGCCTTGTGAACCGCTTCATTCGCCGCGCCTCTGCCGTTCATCTGGAAGGCGGCCGGTCCAAACCCGCGCACGATGAAGTTGCCGTTGCCGTACGCCGCGCAGTAGAGTTCGGTCTGGTTCGGCGTACCCATATCGTTGCCCGCCACCACGATTCCGTACGGATGCGGATGCGTGTTGAGGTTCATATATTTCGGTTCCGTGAAGGTGGCTTTCACGGTGTAATCGCCGGAGGCTTTGTCCGCCGGATTCCAGTAGGTAATGGCTGGCCCGGTGGTGATCTTGAAGGTATCGCCTTCCTTGACGAATTTCGCGTTATTAACCGTCATGCCGCGGGCTTCCTCATTCGCATCGACCTTGCCGGTCCAACCCGGCGCGTTCTGGATGCCGCCGCCTTCAATCGCGCGTGAGCCATCGCCGGGGCCGGGCGCCTTTCCGGCCGGGGCCTGTGCAAAAACTCCGATCGAAGCGGCAATAGTGAGGGCGCCGATTGCAAGCGCGGAAACGTGAACGTTACGCATGTATTTTCCTTTCGGTGACACCATAAGTATATTCGTTCCGCCGTTGGCATGTGTGGCCGGGACGCGTCCGCAACGCCATTTGTGTAACCTCAGAGTGTGCGGTTCCGCCTAACCGCACAGAACAGGACGCGTCCAACCGGAGATGAACGGAAGGCCTGCCATCACGATATTCCGCTGCCCAATCGCTCTCCTGCTTTTTGCCGCCGCACTCGCCGCCCAGGTGAGCGGCGGACGCGGAGGAACTCTCGGAGGAATCATTGGCGAACTTCCTGGAGGCCGCGGCGGCCAGCAGGATGGCCCTCCCCGGCCGAGCGACTGCGCCGCCAGCGGCGTCGTCGTCAACGCCATCAGCGGCGCGCCCATTCCCCGCGCCATGATCCAGGGGAATCCCGGCGGCACGGCGAGCGATGCGAAGGGCGAATGGAGCATTACGAATCAGCGTTGCGGGCGGTGGGTCCCGGGCGCGTCGCGTCCAGGGTTTTTCAGCTGGATGGACGGCGCCTCCGCTGGAGGGCCGCCGAAATCCATCGAGCTCGCTTCAGGCTCTCCCGCCACCGGCATCCGCATCGAACTGATGCCGGAAGCCGTCGTCTCCGGTACCGTTCTCAACTCCGATGGCGACCCCGTCCCACAGGCTCAGATCCGGCTGATGCGCGCGATGGTCATCAACGGTTATCGTGCTTTGAGCGGCGGCCCCGCTGGAACCACCGATCAGCAAGGCAACTTCCGGCTCGACCATCTGCAGCCAGGACACTACCTTGCATGCGCTGGTTCGCCCTCGCAGGTCTTTCCGGTCGGTGGCGGCGAGCCGCTCGTCTATCCGGAAGAGTGCTATCCCGGCCCGCCCGCGCAGGGCCTGTCGGTCGCGATGCCGCTCGAGGCGGGAAAAGAGGCGCGGATTTCTCTGACTCTGCGAGCGCAGCCGGCGTTGCATGTGCGTGGCGTCGTGCAGGGCGCGGCCGGCGGACGTGGGAACGTCAATCTGATGAAAATTGCAGGCGATGACCAAAGACCAGGCGTTCCCGCCGGAATGACGATGATGGGAATGCCGACCGGCGCGCGTCCCGGTCAGATTCAGCGTGACGGAACATTCGACATCGCGAATGTCGCGCCGGGAAGCTACATTGCGATGGCCCGAGTACCCATGCAGGGGGGTCAGAGCGGTCCCGGCAGAGGGATGCCGCCGTCCGCCAGCGCGCGGATCACGGTAGGAAATTCCGACGTGAATGGGATTCAGCTCACCCTGCAATCTCCCGTGGCGGTGAACGGAACGGTTCGCTACGATCTGGCCGATGGCCCTCCGCCGCCACAGCCTTCGGCTCCGAACCAGAACCAGGCGTCCCAGGAATTTGGACCGATGCCCGGTCAGCGCGTGATGCTCAATCTCAACCCGGCGCAACCGGGATTCGGCGGCGCGGGACAACTCAAATGGGACGACAACCATCTGGCTTTCACATGGCCGGATGTGCAGCCAGGCAGTTACACACTGAATGCGCGAGTCGCCGGGATCCCGGGCGCGTATGTCAGGTCCGCCACGCTGGGAGGGCAGAACATTCTCAATCAGCCGTTCTCAGTCGACGCGCCCACGGGTCCGATCGAGATTGTGGTCAGCGACGATGCGGGAACATTTCAGGCGAACGTGGTGGATGCGGATGGTCATCCCGCGGCGGCGGGTATCGTGCTTAAACCCGCCAGCGGCCGTCCATTGACGGGACGCGCCGGAGACGACGGCGTCGCCACCATGCAGAATATTCCGAGCGGAGAGTATTCCGCCTGGGCTTTCGACAATATTTCGCAGGTTCCGTGGAATGAGGCCGACTGGATGAACCAGCATGCAGGGAGCCCGGTTCGAGTGACAATTTCGAAGACCGCGGCGGCCGCGCCAGTCACGCTGAAGCGAATCACCGCGCCGGCGCAGTAGCGCCGGCGCGGAGCTTCCCTTTTACCAGCGGAAGCCGAACGTCACGGGAATATAGTTCGTGAAGAACCGGTTATTGTCGAAGATGTGCACATAACGCGCTTCCGCGTACAGTTTGCCGTGCCACGGCGAGCCGAATGACAACCCAAGACCCGCGTCATAACCCGGCTTGATCACCGAATAATCCGAGCGAAGAAGCTGCGTGAATGCGGGCGAGAACGTGCGGCGGAACATACCGGCGCCGCCTGTCGCGTAAAAGTCCGCGTGCGCGCCTCTGCCGAGATGGACCACCGGATCGAGTGTTGCGGAAAACACCTGCATATGTCCGCCACCCACCGAAAGATTTCCCGGCACAGTGACCGGAGTTCCCATGATCTGCTCGCTGAGATTGACCACCGCACTCACGTGAGAATTGAAATTCATGCCGGCCCCTCCGCTAATGTGCCAGCCAAGATCCAAATCTCTTCCGGAATGCCCTACGCCGGTTGTAAAACCCGCGCCGACCTGCATGGTGAACTTTGATACGGTCTCCTGCGCGCTCAGGGATACTGCGCAGACTGCCGCGATACCAATCAGAAAAAACGAACGCATAACCTCGAAACTCTCCTCTCTTGTGGACTACAACTGAACCTTTCGCCTCAGAAAGGCTGCAAGTGGTATTCCAAATAACAAACGGTCCCGTTGACCCTATGTGCGGCTCATCACTATCGAATGGGATCTCGATTGCATTCGGTTATACGTGCCCAGGAAATCGATCACCCGGTTCTCATCCGAACAGGGGAGCGGACTTCTGCGCTCGCTGAATCTGGAGACAGCGCGTGTCCTGAAATTCGCTGGCATTGAGGCAGTGCACGATCTGCGCGTTGCGGTGAGAAGATTCCGGCAAGTACTTAAAATCCTGAAGCCGTGGCTGCCGCGTGAAGAATCGCACCTGCTGAAAAACGAGCTGAAAGAACTGATGAGGCGCGCGGGCGCTGTGCGGGATCGCGATATCGCGCTGGATCTCCTGCGCGTAATGGAGGTTCCGAAGAATCGCCGTATCGTAAGTGAAGTCCACGATGCGCGCACAAACGCCGCTCATTCCCTGGGTCAAAGTCTGCGCGATTTTCAGCTTCGCGACACCGGCTCGGCATGGCGGCGCGCTCTGAAACTGGTGAAGCCCGCGGAAGCGCCCGTCGCGTCTGAGGCTGCGAGCGGCATTTTGCCGGACATCCTGAAGAATCATCTGCGGCGAGGCCACCGGGCCGCCCGCGAAGACACTCCGGAGAAGAAGTTACATCGTTTTCGCATCGCGACGAAGGAAATGCGCTACACGCTTGATATGTTCGCGCCGTTATATGGCGATGGAATCGGCGAAATCGTGGACAGACTGAAGAAGCTTCAGACGCATCTGGGCTCCATTCACGACTGCGCCGTCACACGTGATCTGCTGGATGACGCGCAATCGGCCGCCGGAAAGGAAGACATCCTGCGTGCGCTCGAAAAGCGCCGCGACAAAAAGCTGGAACGTTTTCTGCGCGATTACAAGCGCGATTTCGGAGATAAAGAGATGATCCATCGCTGGACGAAATTGCTGCGGCATCCGTGATCGCCAGGAATGAGATTGAACCTGCTGTAATGGCAATTCATGTCCGAATCGCTGCGGCCGGCCGGCACCTTTGACGAATGGGCCCGGATCGACGGAACTCCGGGCCCCATGGGCGTCACGTGGGTCTCGTCTCTGGACGCCTGGAATTTCGCGCTCTACTCGCGGCGCGCGAGCGCCGTCACGCTGTTGCTTTATACAGCCGATGACCCTGCGCATCCGGTTTTCGAACAGCCGCTCGATCCGCGCGTCAACAAATCCGGACGCATCTGGCATTACTGGGTCCCGGCCAGTCGCGCGCCGCGGGCGGTCCACTATGCGTATCGAATCGATGGTCCGCAGGGCCGGCCAGGCTACTGCTTCGATTCCAAAAAAATTCTGCTCGATCCCTTCGCGCCCGCAGTCCACTTTCCGCCGGAGTATAGCCGCGACGCGGCCGCCGAACCCGGAGCGAACGACGGACGCGCGGCGCTGGGCGTGCTCCCGCGCGGGGAAACCGAAGAAGAGGGTCCTCGCCCCCATCTTCCGAGGCGTTCCGCGCACGATCTGGTCATCTATGAACTCCACGTGAAGGGCTTCACGGCGCGAGCAAATTCCGGCGTCAGCGCCGCGAACCGCGGAACCTTTGCCGGTCTCGTCGAAAAAATCCCGTATCTCCGCGAACTCGGCGTCACCGCCGTGGAACTGATGCCGGTGCATCAGGGAGATCCGCAGGAAGGCAGTTTCTGGGGCTATATGCCCCTGAATTTCTTCTCGCCGGAACGCCGTTACGCCGCCGCGCAGACGAGCGCGGGCGCCGCCGCGGAGTTCCGCGCCATGGTGGATGCTTTTCATGACGCCGGTATCGCGGTCTGGCTGGACGTGGTTTACAACCACACGAGCGAAGCCGGCGCAGACGGGCCCGTCTACAGCTACCGCGGCATCGATAATCCTTCGTACTATCTGCTCACCCCGGACCGCTCCGCCTACCGCAACGAGACCGGCTGTGGCAACACGCTGCGTTGCGATCACCCCGTGGTCCGCGCGCTGATCCTCGAAAGCCTGCTCTACTGGATCGAGAAGATGGGGATCGATGGCTTCCGCTTCGATCTCGCCTCCGTCTTTACGCGCCGTACCGACGGCACGCTCGATCTCGATCATCCTTCCCTGATTTCCGATATCAGCTACCTCGGCGCCCGGCACGGCGTGCGCATGACCGCGGAAGCGTGGGACATCGAAAGTTATCTGCTCGGGCGCGCTTTTCCCGGCCTCAACTGGCGGCAGTGGAACGGGAAGTATCGCGACGATCTCCGCGATTTCGTGCGCGGCGTCCCCGGCCGCGTGGGCGCGCTCATGCAGCGCATCTACGGCAGCGACGATCTCTTTCCGGACAACACCATCGACGCTTATCATCCGTTCCAGAGCGTCAACTTCATTACCGCGCATGATGGTTTCACGCTCTACGACCTGGTTTCCTACAACCAGAAGCACAACGAAGCGAACGGCAATCAGAACCAGGATGGCAACGACGATAACCGTAGCTGGAACTGCGGCTGGGAGGGCGATGAGGGCGCGTCCGCGGAAGTACTCGCCCTGCGCCGCCGCCAGGCGCGCAATTTTATGTGCCTGCTGATGCTGAGCAATGGCACTCCCATGTTCTGCGCGGGCGATGAATTCCTCGCGACGCGCCGCGGCAACAACAACCCGTACAACCAGGACAACGAGACCAATTACACGGACTGGGATTTGCTCGAAACCAACCGCGGGTTCCAGCGCTTCGTGCGGGGCATGATCGCATTCCGGCGCGAGCATCGCTCCATCGCGCGCAGCCACTACTGGCGCGAGGATGTTTGCTGGTATGGAGCCGGCAGGGATGTGGACTTTTCACCGGCAGGCCAGACGCTCGCCTGGTGTCTGCGCGGCGCAAGCCAGCTCGACAACGACATCTATGTGATGGTCAACGGGAGCGCGGCGGATGTGAACTTCGAGATTCAGGAAGGCGCACCCGGCCGCTGGCAACTTGTGGCGGACACCGGTTTGCCGTCGCCGGAGGATTACCGCGAGCCCGCGGACCGCCGCACTTTACTCTCGCCGATTTACCGTGTGGGGGCAAGAAGCGTCGTGGTGCTTTGCTCCGTGTGAATTGTGGGGCGGGGCTTTTCGGCCCTGCACGCCAGGCTTCTGCTCGACGCATGTGACTTGAAAGATTCCGGTAACTCTGCGCGGGGCGGAAGCCCGATGCACCGGGCCGAAGCTCTGCCTCACAACTTCAATTGGCCAGAATTTCCGAGAGAATCCGCCCAATCGATCCGCTCGGCGTATCCACGCCCAGGATGTTGCTCAGCGTCGGCGCGATATCGTTGACCGCGACTGGCTCTGAATAGCTACCAGGCTTAATTCCCGGCCCCATGAAGATTACCGGCACATGCGCGTCATACCAGTAAGGCGTGCCGTGCGTGGAGCCCGTGGCCGCGAACATCCAGTACGGCTCCGGCAGCACGAAGAGCTCGCCCGAACGCTGCGGGAAATACGCCAGCGAGAACGCGCGGCCGATCCGATCCTCGCTCACCGAACCCGATTCCAGTTCCGCCCGCGTATAGACCCGCGCGATGTGGGGAACGGTCTCCATCGCCTGCGCCGCCACCCGCTCCACTTCCGCGCGATCCAGATGCCGGCTGTCGATCAGATCCAGATTCAGATACTCCGTGCCGGACGTGAACCACTTGCCTTCGCCATACCGCGCGGTGAGCGCCGCGGTGGCTTTATCGGTCAGCGTTTTCGTCACCAGACGTCCGCCCGGCATGTGCCGCGCCTGATTCACTTCCGGTTTCGGCGCGACGCCGTGATCCGCCGTAAAGATGTAAAGCACGTTGTCAGCGCCAACTTTGCTGTCGATGTAATCCATCAACTTGCCGATCAGGATGTCAGTACGCACGGATATGTCGTGCACCTCCGGCGCATCCGGTCCGACGGCATGCCCCACGTAATCGTTCGAGGAGAAGCTGACCGTCAGGATATCGGTGTCGGCGTGGGTCCCAAGGTTCTCCTCCGCCACCAGTTTTTCGGCGAACTGCTCGATCAGTTCGTTGCCATCGGGCATCGCTTCAATGTTGCTGCAGTTGCGCGGATCGCGTACCGGCTCCTTCGGCTTTTCCTGGCCCTCCGGCACTTCCGGCAGCGGCGGATACAGCTTGCAGAACGGCTTCCCACTACCAGGCTTGGCGCCCAGGGGATACCACTCTTCTCCCACGAAATTTCGTTTTTCAATCTGCGAATTCAGGTCCGCCACCCACTTCGGCAGTTGGTCGCGGTAATACGTGCTGCTCACCCAGTGCTTTACATCGTCGGCGAACCAATACGCTCCGTTGGCCATATGGCCGGAGGGCAGAATCGCTCCGCGGTCCTTGATCGAAACGCCGAAGATGTGCGAATCCGGGTAACGCATCTTGTACTCATCGCCGACCGTGCTCACGAGCAACTGGCGAGGCGACGATGACAACGGCGGCAGCACCCGGCCCGAAGCTCCGCTGGCGCCGGAAGCCCCGGCCGCACGCGGCGACGCGGGTGGGCGCCCGATGGTTTTTACAGTCGCATCGGAGACGCTCTGCATTGTGCGCTGGAGGCCGCGGTCATACCAGTCATTCCCGGTGATCCCGCTGACCGAGGGCGGCGCGCCGGTGAGGTACGTGGAATGACCGACCGCGGTTACCGTCTTCGCGTGGAGATAGCTCGCGTTGGTGAGGACGGCGCCCTTCGTCAGCAGACGATCGAAGCCCGCGTGATAATCGGAGCGAAAACGCTCGAGATAGTCATAGCGAAACTGGTCGGCCAACAGCGCGACCACCAGCTTTGGACGGCTGGCGGCCCGTACCGCCGCGGCCCAGGACCCGGCGGCGACGCACACAACAGCAAAAGAGATCAGGCAGCGTTTCATCATTGGAAACATACAGCATACGCCCATCCCTTCCGCGGCTGATATTATGGCCCTTTCTCCGAACGTTGCGTCTCCTCTACTCCCTCACCATCGCCTGCAGTTCGTTTCTTTTGTTCGTTCTGCAGCCTGTCGCCGCCAGGACGCTGCTGCCGCGGTACGGCGGATCGGCAGGGGTCTGGGTGGCGAGCATGCTGTTCTTTCAGCTTCTGCTGCTGGCCGGCTACGCCTAGTCGTACGTGATTTCGATCTCGCTCGGCCGGCGCGCGCAGGGCGTTGTGCACGGGTTGCTCGTGCTTGCCGGGCTGGCAACCATGACGATCCGGTTCCGCGTGTGGGAGACTTCGAGCCCCGCGGCTTCGATCCTCGGAACGCTGCTGCTCTCGATCGGCCTGCCGTACTTTCTGCTTTCCGCGACAAGCCCGCTCGTGCAATCGTGGCTTGGCGGATCGAGTCCCGCGCCATTTCCCTGGTGGCTGTTCGCGCTTTCGAATGCGGCGTCGCTCGCCGCGCTGCTGGCTTATCCCGTGGTCATTGAACCCGCGCTGCCGCAGAGCTCGCAGCTTCGTCTGTGGTGGACCGGCTATGGGATCTTCGCCCTGCTCATCCTTGCGGCTGGGGCAATGGCCGCGCGCGGTCCGGAAAAAACCCGCGCTTCCGGGGACGATTCCGGCAGTCCGCTGGTCCGGATCGCGCTGGCGGCCTGCGCGTCCGCGCTCTGGATGTCTGTTGCGAATCATCTGAGCCAGGAGGTTGCGCCCGTGCCGTTTCTCTGGGTGCTGCCGCTGAGCGTCTATCTGCTGAGCTTCATCCTCTGCTTCGAAGGACGCGGCTGGTATCGGCCTGCGCTCTTTAAGGCGCTGTTGCCGGTTGCCTGGATCGCCGCGGCTTACCGGCTCTCGAACGCGGGCTCGGGCGCGCTCGAGAGCGAGATCGCCATCTTCACCGCCGCGCTCTTTGTCTGGTGCATGTTCTGCCACGGCGAAATCGCGCGTACGAAGCCGGAATCCGGCGCGCCGCTGTTCTATCTGACGATCGCGGCGGGCGGCGCTCTGGGCGCGCTTCTCGTCGGCCTCGTGGCGCCTGCGCTCCTGACCACGTTTATCGAATTGCCGATTGCGATTGTCGGGTCCGTCGTGCTCGCCCTCTATCTGCTCTACGGCATGCGCGCGAAGGCGCGATTGCTCCGCCTCGCCGCCATCGCGATCGCCGCCTTCGTTGTGGCTTCGCAATTCCAGGGTGGCGCCGGAACCATCGTGCGCGAGCGGAATTTCTACGGGGCTCTTCAGGTGACCGATTCCGATACCGTCCGCACTCTCTTCAACGGCAGGACGCGCCACGGCATCGAGTTCCTCGCGGCGGATAAGCTCACGCTTCCCACGGCGTATTACGGACCCCACACCGGCGCGGGCCAGCTTCTCGCCGCCCGCCCGGCGCCCGGCCGCGTCGGACTCGTCGGCCTCGGCGCGGGAACCCTGGCATCCTACGGTCGCCCCGGCGACACGTTTCGCTTTTACGAAATCGATCCCGCCGTAATTGATATCGCGTCGCACGATTTCCACTTCCTCGAAAAATCGCAGGCGAAAATCGAATTGATCAGGGGCGATGGCCGGCTCGCGCTCGAACGCGAAGCTTCCGGCAGCTTCGACGATCTTGTGCTGGACGCCTTCTCCGGCGATTCGATCCCCGTCCACCTGCTCACGCGCGAGGCTTTTCAGACGTACTTCCGAATTCTTCGTCCGGAGGGCGAAATCGCCATCCACATCACCAATCGATTTCTGGACCTCGCGCCCGTTGTTCGCGCCGTCGCCGCGAGCCTCGGGCGGCAGGTGATCGAAGTCCGCAGCGAAGCCGATCCGGAGCAGCAGGTCCTGGCCGCCGACTGGATGCTGGTTTCGGCCCGCAACACAGGCGAAACGCCCAGCCGCCGCACGAAAGCCTGGACCGATGACTACAGCGACTTATTCGAAGTTTTAAAGTAGGGCTTAGCAAGCAGGGCTTAACCCAGCATTTCCATCAGGCGCCGCCGCACTGTTTCCGCGATGGTGGGATCGGGACAGATGACGAGTACAGTATCATCGCCGGCGATCGTCCCGACCACCTCCGGCCATTCCGCGTTATCGAGAGCGACGGCTACGGAACTCGCGTGGGCCGGCGCTGTCCGCAGCACGATCTGATTTTGCGCGATCCGCACGTCGCGAATAAACTCGCTTGCAATGGCGGAAAAATCCTCCAGACGTTCGCGCTTCGGCAGCGCGCGATAGCCTTCGGGCGTCTTCACCAGACCCATCTCGCGGATATCGCGCGAGAGCGTCACCTGGGTCGCGTCGACGCCGCGCTCCTTGAGCGCCCTCGCCAAATCTTCCTGCGTGAAGATACCGGCCGAGCCGATCAGCTTCAGAATCTGCCCGTGCCGGTAGCTCTTGGTCATATCATTTCAGTTCCGCAAGACGCGAACGCGCGGCCCGGAGCGCAGCCGCCACGGCGCGTGGTCCGGTTCCGCCCGAGATCTCGCGCGTCTTCATGCCCTCGCGCGGATCGAGCAGACGCGCGACATCCGCCGTGAATTCGGGCGCGAACGCCGCGAGCGATTCGGCATTCCAGTCAGCCGGTTTCTTGTTGTTACGCCAGCTATCGAGCACCAGCCGTCCCACGATCTGATGCGCCTGATGGAAGGCCGTACCGTTGCGCGCCAGCGCTTCGGCGAGGTCGGTCGCCACCACCCAGCTTTCTTCCGCCGCGGCGAACGGCACATCCGGACGAAGCACAACCGACTCCGCCGTCACCGTTGCCATCTCCAGGCACGCATCCACCTGATCGGCGGCTTCGAACAACGGCTCTTTGTCCTCCTGCATGTCACGGTTGTAAGTCATGGGCAGACCCTTCATCGTGAACAGCAGAGAATTGAGCGCACCAATCACCCGCCCCGATTTGCCGCGAATCAGCTCGAGCGAATCCGGATTCTTCTTCTGCGGCATCAGACTCGATCCGCTGGTCACGCCATCGCCCAGTTCCATCCAGCCGAATTCTTCCGAAGAGTAGAGAATCCAGTCTTCCGCCAGCCGGCTCAGATGGATCATGATGACGGATGCGGCGTAGAGATAATCGAGCGCGAAATCGCGATCGCCCGAAACATCCATGCTGTTGCGAGTGATGGAATCGAATTCCAGATCGCGGGCAATCGCTTCGCGGTCATGCGGAAAACCGGAACCGGCCAGCGCGCCGCTGCCGAGCGGCATCGCGTTCGCGCGCCGCCGCGCTTCGCCCAGGCGTTCGTAATCGCGCGAGAACATCTCGAAATACGCGAGCAGATAATGCGGCCAGAGCACCGGCTGCGCGCGACGCAGATGCGTATAGCCGGGGATCACGGCATCCGGGTATTTCTCCGCCAGATCGAGCAGCGCCGAGAGCAGCCCGCGCACGAGTTCGCGCGTGCGGTCGCATTCGCCCCGCAGCCAGATGCGCGTATCGAGAGAGACCTGCTCGTTGCGGCTGCGGCCGGTGTGGATCTTATCCGCCAGCGCGCCCACGCGTTCTTTCAGCTTGTGGATGACGAAGGAGTGCACGTCTTCGTCGCTCGCGCCCGCGAAGAACGCTTCCTCGGCCGCATCGGACTGAATACCGTCGAACGCCGCGCACAACGTGGCGCACTCGGCCTCCGTCAGCACGCCGGCGCGCGTCAGAGAGCGCGCGAACGCCTGCGAACCGCGCACATCGGCAGCCAGCAGCCGCCGGTCAAAATGAAGAGAATTCGAGAACCGCTCGAAGACCTCGGATGGTCCGGTCTCGAAGCGTCCGCCCCAGAGTTTCATGAATGGTTTATTTTATGCAAGCAGCATCAGCAGAAGCGCCTTCTGCGCGTGCAGCCGGTTCTCCGCTTCGTCGAACACCACCGAGCGCGAGGATTCGATCACGCTGTCCGTGACTTCTTCGCCCCGGTGCGCGGGCAGGCAGTGCATGAAGATCGCTTCGGGCGCGGCCTTCGCCATCAGATCGTCATTGACCTGATAAGCGCGGAACGCATTTTTTCGCGCGGCGGCCTCATGCTCGTCGCCCATACTCGTCCAGACGTCCGTATAAACGATATGCGCCCCGCGAACTGCGGCGGCGGGATCGTTTGTCGTTTCGATGGGCCGTTCCGCCATCGCCGTAACGCTCGCCGGAAGTTCGTAGCCGGCGGGCGTGGCGATGGAAAACTCCATCCCGAGACGGGTCGCGTTCAGCATCAGCGAACTCGCCACGTTGTTGCCATCGCCGACGAACGTCAGCTTGAGACCGCGCAGCTCGCCGAAGTGTTCCTGAATCGTCTGCATGTCGGCGAGAGCCTGACAGGGATGCCACATGTCGCTCAGCGCGTTGATGACGGGAACAGAAGACCAAAGCGCGAGATCGTCAACGGTCTGCTGATGGAACGTGCGGGCCACGATACCGGAAACCCAGCGATCGAGATTGCGGGCGACATCTTTCAGCGGCTCACGCACGCCAATGGGCCCGACGTCGAAGAGCGCAAATCCACCCAACTGCTGGATCGCAAGTTCGAAAGTCATGCGGGTGCGCAGCGAGGGCTTTTCGAACAGTAACGCGATCGACTTACCCGCAAGCGCGGACCTGTAGTCCCCGGGCGAGCGCTTCATATCCGCCGCGAGTTCGAGCAGCGACTGAACCTCTTCAACCGTGGCATCCACATCACAGGTAAAATCCGGACGGGCCAGACGTTGCACCCGCGGCAGCATGGCAGTCATGAATTTTTATTCAACTCAATGAATATTTAACCACCGGACGCCGGTTGCGTCAAGTCTTTGTTTTCCATAAGGGAATCGGAAAGATGGTACCGGTTTTCCTGTGTCATTTCTGACATACCTTGCATTCGCGCAAGGCATCCCCGATAATGGGTGTAGTACGTTTGCTCAGCGTACTTTTGGAGCTAACTTTGGCAGTCGTCGCCTCCCGATCTTCTCTGATGGGTGCTCTGATCCGCACCGCCAATCCTTCAAACCTTCACTCTGTTCTCGACTTCCTGACTGGTCTCTCCTGCGGCGAACTGGAGTGTCTCGCCGAATTTCAGGGGGCTTGCCTCCTCGAAATGGGAGATAAACCGATGAATCCGTATCGGATGCTGGGAGAGTTCTTCGATCCCGCCATCTCCGAGCGCTGGCAGAACTGTGAAGACCGGGCGCATAAAACCTTCGTGGTGATCTCTTGGCTGGAAGTGCAGCGCATTGCCCAGCCCAGCAAGTTCGTCACGCATGTCGCCTGATTGAAGGCAATTGGCAATTCGCCGCGTTGCGTCGGCCTCAGCGCCCTTTCCACCTCGTTTTTTGCCCGCTACAAAATCCATAAAGCATTGAAAAGCTGAGAATAATTCCTTAAAGGCGCACTATTTTATGTGCGCTTCCGCGAGCCGCTCCTTCTGCCTTTTGTCTGTCTCGCGGCCGGGATTATCCTCGGCAAGTATGAGTCCATTCCCGCAAATAATGCGCTGGAAGCCGCTGGCGCCTGTATTTTTCTCGCGCTGGCTGGAAATATGGTGGCTCGCCGCGGTTTGGCTGCGCGAAGCGCGGCCGGCGCGGCGGTCGTATTCCTCGGGATGTCCCTGGCAGTGGCGCGTGCGCTGCCGCCGCCCCGCGTATTGTCCGTGCCGGACAACACCCTCGCCATTTTCGACGGCTGCGTAGTCGACCCCGGCCTCACCGGCGGCGACCGCGAGCGCTTCGGCGTGGAACTTGCGTCCGGGGCGCGAGCGGCTGTCGCATTGTATGCAAGGCGGGAAGAAAACTTCCCCATTTTGCCCTATGGAACCGTCGTCGAGTTCCAGGGCAAAGCGCGTACACCGCACAATTTCGGAAATCCAGGGGCGTTCGATTACAAAACTTACCTGGCCCGCCAGCGGATCTATTGGAATATTTCCGCGGCTGCTTCGACAGTCCGGATTCTGCCAGGCGAATGCGGGAACGCGCTGGCGAAGTTCATTTTTCACCTCCGCGGGTCGGCGCTCGATCGGTTGGATCGCCTGTATACGCGCGATCCCTACGCCGACGGCATGATGCAGGCGATTCTGATCGGAGCCACGGCGAAGCTGGATAAGCTCTGGACGTTGGATTATCGCTCCACCGGAACATTCCATGCGCTTGTTATTTCCGGAAGTCACGTGGCGGTGCTGACGGCGGTTTTTCTGTTCCTGCTGCGCATTCTGGCGATACCGCGGGGAGTCGCGATCACGCTGACGCTGATCGCCGCATGGCTCTATACAGGCATCACCGGCTGGCAGGTTCCCGTGTTGCGCGCCGCGGCCGGCATGACGCTTTATGGGATCGCGCGCTGCTTTTACCGCGAAGGCCGCGTGCTGAATATTCTCGCGGGAGTCGCGATCCTCTTCGTGGCGTTGGATCCTGAACAGCTTCTCGACGCCAGCTTCCAGCTTTCGTTTCTGGCCGTCGCGGCAATCGGCGCATTTGTGATTCCGGCGCTCGAGGCGACGTCAGGACCGCTGGCGCACGGACTGACCGCCCTTGCCGATGTGCGCCGCGATCTGCGAATGCCGGCGAGGGCGGCTCAATTTCGCGTCGAGCTTCGGTTGCTGATCGAAACCCTCTGTCTGATTTCGACCGAACGCCTGCGCGGCTTTTTTCAATTCGCCGTCGTTTCCGTTGCGCGCCTCGCGATTTACGTCTGGGAGATTCTGATCGCGTCGTTTTTTATTCAGATCGCGCTCGCGCTGCCGATGATCGTCTATTTTCATCGCCTGCCGGTCTCCGGGCTTTCCGCGAATGCCCTCATCGTTCCGGCGCTCAGCGCGGTTGTGCCTCTCGGATTTCTGGCGATCGCGACATATTCCCACACGCTGGCCGCGATTTGCGCCTGGCTGCTCGATCTCTCACGCCATGCGGTAGCGTTTCACGCGCGCTGGGAACCCGATTGGCGTATTCCTTCCCCGCCCTGGTGGCTCGCCGCCGCGCTGGTCCTGGTTCTGATTGCCGCGGCATGGCGAGGGCATCGCCGCTGGACGCGCACAGTAGCGTGGCTGACGGCTACCGCCGCGCTGCTGATGGCAGCGGTTCATCCGTTTGCGCCCGCCATCCTTCCGCACCAATTCGAACTGAACGTGATCGATGTGGGTCAGGGCGATAGCCTGCTCAGCGTGTTTCCCGATGGACAGACCATGCTGGTCGACGCCGGCGGTATCGCCGGTTTCAACAGCGCGCGGCGCCCCGGTATCGATATCGGCGAGGACGTGGTGTCGCCGTATCTCTGGACTCGTTCCATCAAGCGCCTCGACGTGGTTGCGATGACGCACGCGCACTCCGATCACATGGGCGGCATGGCGGCGGTTCTGAAAAATTTTCATCCGCGCGAATTGTGGATTGGCGCGGCGGGAGAGAGTCCGGAATGGCGGCAGGTGCGAACAATCGCCAGCTCACTCGGGATTCGCATTCGTCCGTTGCGCGAGGGCGCGCCGTTCGCATGGGGCGGCGCAAATCTCCAGGTACTCGCGCCGCTCGCCGACTATGCACCCACGGACAAAGCCCAGAACAACGATTCGCTCGTGATGCGCGTTGAATACGGCGCCACCAGCTTCCTGCTCACCGGCGATATGGAAAAAAAAATCGAAGAAGAACTTTATGAGCGCGGACTGCTCTCGCCCACAGACGTTCTGAAGGTGGGCCATCACGGCAGCCGCACTTCGACGAATCCCGATCTGCTGAGCGCCGTTCATCCCGCCTTCGGCGTGATCTCTGTGGGGTTCGACAATACCTACGGACACCCCCACCCGCTGGTCCTCGACGCGCTGCGGCAGCAGCACATTGCGATTTATCGAACCGACCAGGATGGCCTGGTGCGTATCGCGAGCGATGGCCACCGCATACGAATCGAAACGGGCTCTCATTAATTCCGCTTGACACGTAGAAAAAACTTGCCTACAGTAATTCCAGATGGAGCCAAAGTTTTCGAAAGCCGAACTGGAAGTGATGGAGGAGTTCTGGAATCATGGACGCCTCTCGATCCGTGAAGTGCAGGAATCGTTTCCGGAAGACAGCCGTCCTCCCTATACGAGCATTCAGACGATCGTTTACCGGCTGGAAGAGCAGGGCGCGCTGCGACGCGTGCGAAAAATCGGCAACGCTCACATTTTTGAAGCGGTGACGTCGCGCCAGGAAGCGCGCGGGCGCGTGCTGGACAATCTGCTGAGCCTGTTCGGCGGACGCACCCAAACTGTGATGGCCCACCTGGTGGAATCCGGCAAACTCACGCGTCAGGATATTCACGAGGCCGAACGCCTGATCGACGAACTGGAGCGAAAGGGAAAGCCGTGAATGGGCTGCTGAATCATCTTTGGCAATCGACGGCGTTTGCCGGAATAGCGGCCATTGCCGCGTTTCTGCTCCGCCGTCATTCGCCCCGGCTGCGCTATTGGCTGTGGCTCGCGGCTTCGGCGAAGTTTCTGATTCCGTTTTCGCTGCTGGTCGCCACCGGAGCGCGGGTCCAGCTTCCGCCGGATACGCCTTCGCTGCATGCGACAACGGTTCAGCAAGTGTCGCTTTACTTTTCGCCGGCCGTCCTCCCGGTGCCAGCGCACGCTGCGTTCCCGTGGACGAACTTATTCATCGCGATCTGGATCGCGGGCGCAATTTTCCTCTTGATTCGGTGGGTACGCCACTGGATCGCGATCCGCGGCGCTGCGCGAATTGCTCGCAGAGTCGATCTGGAATTTCCGGTCTCAGCGTTCGCGGCGTCAGCCGCGATCGAGCCCGGTGTTTTCGGAATCCTCCGGCCGCTCCTTCTTCTGCCGGAGAATCTACGCGATGAGCTCACGCCGGAACAATTCGAAGCGATCCTCGCGCATGAATCGCGCCACGTGCAGTGCCACGACAATCTGACCGCGGCGATTCATATGCTGGTCGAGACGCTCTTCTGGTTCCACCCGCTGGTGTGGTGGATCGGCGCGCGGCTCACGGACGAACGTGAGCGCGATTGCGATGAATCCGCGCTGCGGCAAGGCAGCCGGCCCGCGGAATATGCGCGAAGCATTGTGAGCGTCTGTCAGAACTACACGGAATCTCCCCTGCTCTGCGCTTCCGGCATCAGCGGCGCCGATCTGAAAAAACGTATCCGCGAAATCATGACATGGCGCGGCTCGCTTCCGTTTACCAGAACCGGACAAGCGATGCTCACGATCGTGGCGCTGACCGCGATATCTCTGCCATTTGCGCTGGGAATCGTCCGGGCGCAATCCCTTCCCCCCGAACCAACTCTGGGTTACGACGCCGTCTCCATTCACAAGTCCGCGCCAGGAAACGGGAATCACATGCTTGGTCCCGGGCCGCAAGGGGGCTGGAGAGCGATCAACATGCCCGTAGTCTCACTGATCGCCACGGCTTACCATGTTCAGAATTACCAGATTGTTGGTGCGCCGGGGTGGGCCTCCGATCAGGGGTTCGACGTCATATTCACGCCGGATAAAGCGGAATCGGCGCTCACTGGTTCATCGAGCCTGAAGTCGATCGAAGGATTCATGAACCGTAACGCTATGAGATTACAGTCGGTGCTGCGTGATCGTTTCGGTCTCGTGCTCCGTTCCGAGAAGCGAGAACTGCCGATTTATCGCCTCGTCGAGGCTAAAGGCGGGGCTAAACTGTCGCCTCATGTCGCGGCCGGCGCGGACACGCCACCATCGCTCAGTTCGAATGGCCGTCAAATCACAGGGAAGAATGTCCCTGTCTGGATGCTCGCGCAACAGCTCTCGCAGGTGCTCGATCGGCCGGTTCAGGATGAGACCGGTCTCAACGGTCAGTTCGATTTCAAAGTGTCGCCCGAATCGGATGGGCCCATGAGCGAATCGCTCTTCACCGCGCTGCCGGAGCAACTCGGACTGAAGCTGGAAGCGGCTAAAGGGCCGGTTCAGGTTTACGTGGTCGAAAAACTCACCCGCCCAACGGAGAACTAAGCAGGACGCATATGAAGGCACTATTCACAGCACTGCCGTTTGCGCTGGGCGTCCTGTCGGCCCAGGCTCCGCCCGCCACACCTACCCTCAGCTACGACGCCGTTGCAATTCACAAATCGCCTCCGGGAAGCGAACATCGGCCCGCACCCGGTATGGGAGCTGGGCCGCAGGGTGGCCTGCGCACACACGACACGCCCGTCCTGACTCTGATCGCGTGGGCATATGGCGTGCAGACGTATCAAATCATCGGGACGCCCGGCTGGGCTTCCAGTCAGGCTTACGACATCACGTTCACGCCGGATCAAGCCGAACCTCCCGCCGCGACTCCCTCCGGCCCGAAGTCGAATCTGACGGAGCCAGCCATGAATCGCGATCTGATTCGGCTGCAGGCGGTGCTGCGCGACCGCTTCGGCCTCGTTCTGCGTTCCGAGACGCGAGAGTTGCCAATTTACAACCTGGTCCAGGCGAAGAGCGGAGCGAAGCTCACCTCGCATGCGGCCACTGCCGGAGGAAACTCCAACCTGAGAGCGCGCAACGGCCAGATCACCGGGACCAGCACAACGATGGAGAGGCTCGCCGGCGTTCTTTCCGGATTACTGGAGCGCCCGGTTTACGATGAGACACACCTCACCGGCCAGTT